>JAJZWS010000038.1 GCA_021846565.1 Bacillota bacterium | reverse complement strand
GGGCTGAACTTGTGAAAGGCCACCTCGCGAACCTCCGCGCCAGCATGCAGGGCCGCTTTCACCATGATGTCCTCCACCATGGCGATATCGTTCAAGATCCGCGCCTCGCAGCCGTGGACTTCCGCCAGGATGTGCCGTCCCAACGCGTTCATCGCATTACCAACCCCCTTTTGCCCCGTTTCATAGGAAATGGCGTCGTGTCACCAGTGCGTGCGCGTCACCGGCCCGACGGCCATGCTCATTCTACCAAACGGTTCCGGACTGTCAACAAAATATCAAGGTAATCGCGACTGGCGTCCGACCACGACCCCCCAGGCTTCAAAAACCTCCGTCTAGGACGCCGACAATCGGGTTTTCTCTCCCACTCACCGTCCCCCGCACGTTCACCGGGTCATGGTGTCCGCCGAGGCGGGCGGACAGAGCGAGCATCGATCCGTGCGCACCGCCAGCGGTCCGCGCTCCCCGACAGAATGCAAAGCCCGTCGCCCTCCTCCCGCAGGACGCCGACAACCTCCCGCCACGCGCCCGGGTCAGTCCCATCCCTCGGCACGCTTCGACCGGGCACCGCACCCGTCCTACGATGCCCGATATCCGTATCGCCAGCACCGCCCCTCGGACCACCTCACCCCTTCCGGCAGGGAGGCCGCGTCGGAGCCCTCGGGCCCGGGGCTCGGCAGCGCCGGCTCCGGAGCCGCCCCCAGGGTCACGCGCGTGGCCCGAAAGTCCGCCGTGTCCCGCTCAGCGTCCCGTGAGTCCACTTTCGCGGGACGGCGGGCCCGTCCCGCCTCTCCGCGCCGCGGTGCCGCCGTGCGGGCATGCACCAGCACCGGATGGTGTGGGGCGGCCGCGAGGGCCGAGAAACCCCACACCACGCACGTCCTGGCCAGCCGCCCAGCGGAACGCGTGGGCGCGGGCCCGTCCCACCCCCCGCCAGCCATGGCACCCGCGTCCAGTGGCCCTGGCCAGCCCACCGCGCCCATCCCGCCGGGGTACCGGGGCCGCCCGCACTTCGACAACCAACCAGTCCGCTTCCAGCTACCGCAGCACCGAGCCCAAGGCGGACTCCAACGCGGGCTCGGGCCCCACCGGGAACCGCAGACCGATGCGGCCCGCCCGATGGGCGGCCAGTCTGTCGCTGGCCGTCGTCACGGCCCTTCAGCCGAGGGCGCGTCCACCAATGTGCCCAGCGCGGCCAGCATCGCGCGCGCGTTGTCGCGCAGGATGACGGCACCCACAGGGTTCAAGAGGGCCGCCAGCATCGGCACCCCGAATTCAAACTCGGTCACCAGCACAACGCGCACCACCCCCGGCGCCACGTCTTCCAGGCGCCACTCTCCCTCGAATTTCTTCAAATCGCCGGATACCTGCTGGTAGAGGATACGGCCCGGAAGAAATTGATCGCGCTCCGTCCACCGAAAGGTGACGCCTCGGAGCTTCGCCGTCCACGCGGTGACGGTGTAGCCCTCCCCCCGCTCCAGCACCCTTACCGACTGCACGTCGGCCATGACGTCGGGAAAGCGCTCCATGTCGCAAAGTGCGGCGTAGACACGGTCCGCGTCGGCGTGGACTACGGTCTCCACACTAACGCGCGGCATCGGGCACCTCCTCGAGATGCATGGCCGCCACGGCCGCGGCCGCCTCCCTGAGCCGGTCCACCACCAGTTCCAGCTGGTCCCGCCGAATGACGAGCGGGGGTAGCAGCCGCAGGACACGCTCGTTGTTGTACGTGTAGACCGCCACCACGCCGCGGTGGAACAGCTCACTCATGAGCGCTCCGCCCACGCCCGTCGAGACCGTCTCCATCCCAATCATGAGCCCACGGCCGCGCACCGCCCTCAGCACCGTCGGGTAGTCGTGCGCCACGTCCTGGAGGGCGGGCAACAGCCACGCACCCTGTCGGCGCGCGGCTCCCACCAAGTCTTCCTCCAAAACCACCCGAATGGCCTCCGCCGCCACCGCCGTGGCCAGCGGGTTCCCCCCAAACGTGGACGTGTGGATGAGCGGCGCCTGGTTGAAAAACTCCCACACGCCCGGACGACCCACCACGGCGCCCACCGGCACCACCCCGCCCGACAGGGCCTTGGACAGGCACAGCAGATCGGGCACCACGCCTTCGTGGTTCACAGCAAACAAGTCGCCCGTGCGCCCGAGGCCGGTCTGCACCTCGTCGGCAATGAGCAGCGCGCCATACGCCTCGGTCAGGCGCCGAGCTCCAGCCAGATAGCCGTCGGGCGGCACGATGACGCCCCCCTCGCCTTGAATCGGCTCCAAAATCACTGCGGCCACGTCATGGCTCAGTTCCTGTTCCAACGCATCCAGCGAGCCGTAGGGGACGTGGGTGACATCGCCAATCAGGGGCCGAAAGGGCTCCTGATACATGGCGCGGCCGGATACCGCCAATGCCCCCATGGACTTGCCGTGAAACGCCCCCCACGTGCTGATGAGCCGTGTGCGTCCGGTGGCGGCGCGGGCGAACTTCAGGGCCGCCTCGACCGCTTCCGTGCCGCTGTTGGTGAAAAAACTGTACGTGAGGTCGCCCGGGGTCACCTCCGCCAGAAGTTCCGCCAGCTCGATGGTGCGCGGATTCAGGAGCACGCGGGACGACATGGCCAGGTGATCCAACTGGCGACGGGCCGCTTCCACCAGTCGCGGATGCCGATACCCATGCAGAAACACCCCATATCCGCCGGAGCAGTCCAAAAACCGCCGCCCGGCCGCGTCAACTAGTTCGGCCCCAACTCCGGTGGCTTCTACTTCGTCGAGACCCATGAATCGGAACACCCGGGCCAAACCGGGGTTCATCGTCGCGGCAAACCGGTCTAACCAATCCGGCGCGAGCCCGCCGGGATGGGCGCCCCCGCTGGCTTCTGGGTTCTCCATACTCATCGCTCCCTGCCGGCAGTTTTCGGGCATGGCCACGCCACGCTCCGCATCATCATACGCCGGACCCTCTCTGGCCTACTAAATCCAACGACGTCGGCGAAACACCGCCAGCAGGCTGACCGCGAGTGCCCCCACCACGCCCACCACGATCCAAAACCCGAAGGGCGAGCCTGCGCCGGGCAGATGGCGAAAGTTCATGCCATAGAGGGCCGCGACCAAGGACGCCGGCAGCATGACGGTGGTCACCACCGTGAGGGTTTTCACAATTTCGTTCAGCCGGGCACTGACCCCGGAAAAATAAGCGTCCAGCACACCCGCCGCCAGTTCCCGCAGGCTGTCCACCCGCAGATGTTGGGCGGCGACGCGGTCGTGACAAGCGACCTCCACGGGGCCGGCCGCCCCGTCTCCCCGCCCCGAGCGGCGGGCCGCACGCCGGTCGGCCTCGAGCCAGTGCCGTGCGGTCAACAGGCGATGGCGCAGCGCCAGCGCTCCGTCCCGCACCTCCACCGGTGGATTGCTGGCCAGGCGGCTCTCGAGCGCCGCCTGCTGCTGGTCCCACGCGTCCAGACAGCGCTCGCGCTCATCGAGCAGCCCGCGCAACAGCGACGCCGCCAGCGCGTCCGCCGTCAGGCGGGGCACCGGGCCACCAGCCGGCCAGCGATAGCCCGCGGGCCGCCAAGTCTCCACGCGCCCCGCCCGCCAGGCCACGCGCGCCGGCTGGCCCGCGGCCAGGCCGGTCCACACGGTCAGGGTGACGGCCCGCCACCCACGGCTCGTTTGTTCCCCCCACGGGCCGTCCGGCCGCACCCGGTCGCGCCACACCGTACCGAGCCGCGCCGCCCGACCCTGTCCCTCCCCTGTCCACACCCATCGATGGCCACTCACACCGGTAGCGTGTCCGAGGACAGCAAAAAGCTCCCGATGCCTCGGGAGCTTCGCGGAGCCACAGGATCCGGAACCAACTGGTCGGACTGGCGGGATTCGAACCCACGACCTCTACCACCCCAAGGTAGCGCGCTACCTACTGCGCCACAGCCCGATGTCAGGACAGAGTATAGCGCACGCGGGAGGAAATCGCCAACCGCCGCCGCTCGATCTCGCTGTGGGTGTGAATTTGCGGACGGCGCCGCCCGCACCTCATTGACACCCGGATGCTTAGCGACGTAATGTAATCGTGATTCTTACTATTAAGAATCCTGACGGGCGCGGAAGGGCGCCGGCGCCCGCGTGAAGATTGTCTGCAGGAACTTCGGCACTTGTGGCGAATAAATACGTCCGGTGTCGTGACGCGGGAGGATGTGGAGCCTGGGGCCGCCGCCGGCATGGCGACGGCACAGGGACCTTGGGTCTCACGCTCATTGCATCGTGCTTCTACCGTGCAACGCGCGGTGACGACGCACCGGTGTCGGATCCAGGGTAGTTTCGGCGGTAGTTTCGGCAAGAAGCGAGTGCCGTTCCGGACCTGGCCCCCCCGGGCGGGTGAAGCACTTCCGATGACGATTGAGGTCCCAGTTCACGGTCTAACGACCGCATCACCGTTCAAGGAGGAGTCGAGGACATTATGAAATTCCGTTCAGTCGGATGGATGGGAGCGGCGCTGGCGTCGGTTTCGCTGGTGGCGGCCGGATGCGGCTCGTCAGTGGCGCAGCCGCCCACGGCCAGCGTCACGTCCATTACACTGCCCGGTGCGGTGCAGGGCGAGCCCAACTGGTGGTTCCCCATCAGCCCCGCGTCGGTGTGCAGTACGATCAACGGGGACACCAACGGCATGATGTACCGGCCGCTGCTGTTCATTTCGAAGACCGACGGGATCGACTACGGCCGATCCATCGCGAGCGGCATCGCGGTCAGCAACAACGGCCAGACGTACACCATTACGCTGAACCCCAAGTGGAAGTGGTCCAACGGCCAGCCGATCACGGCGCAGGACGTGGCGCTGGGGTACAATATCCTGATGGCCTCGAGCCAGAGCAACGCGGTGTGGACCCAGTGCGGGGCGGGCATCGGCGGCGTGCCCCAGGACATCCAGAGCGGCACCGCGACCGGCAAGTACACTTTCGTCGTCAAGACGAAGGCGCCGGTGAACCCGACCTGGTTCGAGCACAACGCGCTGGCTCAGCTGATTCCGATTCCCCAGGTGTGGAACCATTCCAGCAACATGTCCAGCGAGCTGAAGTTCATTCAGAAGTACGGCAACTCGCCCTACAACTCGCTGTTCAACGTCGTGGACGGCCCCTACAAGTTCGGTGGCTTCAAGAACAACTCGTACTGGAAGCTCGTAGCCAACAAGAACTACACTGGGCCTACCAAGGCGACGATCACCAGCATCACGTTTGAGTACTTCACCTCAAGCGCGGCCCAGTTCGCGGCCATGCGGCGGCACCAGTTCCCCGAGGCGGGCCTGCCCAACTCGTACTACAAAGACCGCGCGCAGCTGGCGCCATACTACACTGTGCAGTCGGGTGTGCCGTCGTGGTGCTTCAACTACATGCAGCCCAACTTCAGCACCCAGGCCGCAGGCATCGGCGGGATGTTCAACCAGTTGTACTTCCGCCAGGCGCTGCAGATGGGCGTTGACCAAACGGCCATGATCAAGGACCTGCAGAACGGATCAGGTTCGGTGATCCACGGCGTGATTCCCGCGACGCCGAAAAACGTGTACTACGACCCGGCCACCAAGAACTACGGCTACAACCCGGCCGCGGGCAAGAAGCTCTTGGAGCAGCACGGCTGGAGCCTCAACAGCTCAGGCGTGATGTCCCGCACGACGAACGGCAAGACGCAGACGCTGGCGTTCCCGTTCATCATCATCAGTGGGTCCACCACGGTCACCAACGAGGCCGAGCTGATGAAGCAGGACTGGGCCCAGGAGGGCATCGACGTCACGATTCAGACCGTGCCCTTCAACCAGGCCATCGCCGACGCCTCGCAGGCGGCGCCGCAGGTGTCCAAGTGGGCGCTCATCTGGTGGGGCGGCGGCTGGTGCTACGAGCCCGACTACTACCCGACGGGCGGCGGCTTGTTCAAGCCCGGCTCGGCGGCCAACTACGGTGGCTTAAACGACCCGACGCTGACGAACGCCATCAACAAGACGTACGCGGTGTCGAGTCCGTCGCAGACGCTCAAGAACTTGGACGCGTACCAGGTGATTGCGGCCCAGCAGCTGCCGGTTATCTTCGTACCGGAGGACTACGGGTTCGTCGTGCGCAACAAGACCTTGAAGGGCTTGGTGTCCGCGTACAACCCCGTGACCACGGCCGAGTGGTACAACCACTGGACTGACTAGACTCGAGGCTTCGGTTCCTGACTCGGTTCCGAGAGGCCGGTGGGGTTCGCCCCACCAGCCTCTCCCAAAGTTTTTGCCACGTGGCCACGTGATCGCGACATCGGAAACGAAACGAGAGGAGGCGATATGCCATGGCCCTGCCCCCCAGTGAACTCACCGCCAACGTCACAGAACCCCAGCTGGGTCCCGACGTTGGCCCCCGCGGCAACCGCCAGTGGCAAATTTTTTGGTCGAGCCCACTTGCGTGGATCGGGCTCGTCCTGACCGCCTTCATGGTGTTGTTCTCATTTGTGGGCCCGCTGGTGTACCACACCAGTGCCTACACTCCGCATCTGACGCACATTTTGCAGCCGCCGTCGGCGCGATTTCCCCTGGGCACCAATACGCTGGGGCGCGATGAGCTGGCCCGCCTGATGCTGGGAGGGCAACTGACGCTTATCATCGGCTTCATCGCCGCCCTGCTGTCCATGGTGTTTGGCACCATCTACGGCCTGGCGAGTGCCCTGGCCGGAGGGTTTACCGATGTGCTCCTGATGCGCATCATCGATGTGTTGCTGGCTATCCCGGGCCTGTTCCTGCTGCTCCTCCTCGACTCGATGTTCACGCCCAATGCGGTGCTGCTGACCGCCATCTTTGCCGGAACCGCCTGGTTTGGCGTCACGCGTCTGGTGCGATCCGAGGCTTTGAGCGTCCGCACCCGCGACTACGTCGAGGCGGCCCGCAGCATGGGCGCCGGGACGTGGCGCATCATGTTGCGCCACTTGCTCCCCAATGTCATGGGCGTTGTGCTCGTGACGACCACCTTCCAGGTGGCGGGCGCCATTCTCGGCATCGCCACCCTGAGCTTCCTGGGCCTCGGACTTCCACCGCCGCAGCCCAACTGGGGCGCGCAGCTGTCCACGGCCATGCAGTCCATGTTCCAGGGGGCCTGGTGGGTCATTTATCCCCCGGGGCTCTGCATCGTGTTTATCGAGTTGGGCGTCAACTTCCTGGGCGATGCCGTTCGGCAGGCGTTTGACCCACGGCTCTTGGGCAACTGATCACGCGAAAGGAGTGAGGCCGATGGGCCGCTATATTCTCCAACGTTTCATTCAGGCCATCCCGACGGTGATTGGACTGACCATTGTGAGCTTCATGCTGGTCCACATCACCCCCGGGGGACCCGCCTATGCCATGCTGGGACCGAAAGCCACGCCGGCCCGCGTCGCGGCCGTCGACCGCTCCCTTGGTCTGAACCTGCCGCTCTGGGACCAGTACGGCATCTGGGCCTGGCAGCTCCTACATCTGAACCTGGGGATTTCGTACTTCTACTTGATGCCGGTGACGACGCTGATTGAGCAGGCCCTGCCGGTCACGCTCGCGATCGTGGGGATCAGCTACGTGCTGGCGCACGGCATCGCGGTCGTGCTGGGCAGCGTCCAGGCCTACTTCAAGAACGGCTGGTTCGACCACGGCACGACGGCCATCAACTACTTCCTGTATTCGATGCCCGGCTTCTGGCTGGCCATCCTGCTGCTGGTCTGGTTTGCGGTGGACATTCCGCTGTTCCCCACCGGCAATCTCTGCGACCCCAACACCGTGTGCAATCTGGGCACCTGGGCCTACCACATGGTGCTCCCGGTAATGTCGCTCACCATTGGGACCGTGGCGGGCTGGGCGCGGTACATGCGCACGTCGATGACGGACACCCTGGTTCAAGACTACATTCGCACAGCCCGGGCCAAGGGCCTCTCGGAAACCCGCGTACTGTTCAAGCATGCCTGGCGGAACTCCGTGCTGCCGCTCATCACGCTGTTGGGCTACTTCTTCCCCACGATCTTCGGTGGTGCGCTGGTGGTGGAGGAAATTTTCAACATCCCGGGAATGGGGCTCTTAACCTTCAACGCCGCCATCAAGCGGGACTACCCCATTGTCATGGCCGCCGTGCTCATTGGTGGGATCCTGGTGGTCATCGGCAACCTGGTGGCCGACCTGCTGTACGGCTTGGTCGACCCCCGCATCTCCTACGGCTAGGGCATCCCTGGTGCCCATCCGTCGACCCCGGAACACTCCGGGGTCGACTCCTGTATCGCCTGCTCGCTAGATGATAATGCAGATGAGCCCGCCGGACCCTTCGTTGATGATCCGCTGCAGGGTTTCCTGGAGCTTTTCCTGGGCATTCTCGGGCATGCGGAACAGCTTCTGCTGGATGCCTTCCCGCACCAGGTCGTGCAGCGGCTTGCCAAACAGATTGGTGTCCCACAGCCGGCTCGGGTCGTCCTCGAACTGCTCCATCAGGTACCGCACCAGCTCATCCGCCTGCCGCTCGGTCCCGATGATGGGCGTGATCTCCGTCTCAATGTCCGCTCGGATGAGATGAATGGACGGCGCCGTGGCCTTGAGGCGTACCCCAAACTGGTTGCCGCGGCGAATCAACTCGGGCTCTTGCAGGTCCAGTTCCTCAAGACGCGGGGCCACCATGCCGTAACCGCCCAGCCGCACCTCGGCCATGGCATCCGCCACCTTGTCCCATTCCGTCTTGGCCGCCACAAAATCCCCCCAGAGCTTCATCACGTCGGCGCGGTCGCCGACGTGCCGATCCGCCATCTCCCCCAGGACCCGGTAAAACAAGTCATCCTGAGCCGAAACGTGAATCACCGCCCGGCCGGTGCCTAGCTCCAGCGCGTCCAAGCGTACCGTGCCCACTGACTCCCGTGCTCGGAGCTCCGTCACCGCCCCGTCGATGTCCCGCACGCGACTCACTGCCACGCGAGCTTCCTCCATCACGCGGGCGTACTGCTCGGCTAGCCAGTGGCTGTCTGGCAGAGCGGCCGCCCACCCCGTCAGCACCACGGACAGGTCGCTGACCGGAAATTCGTACAGCACCTGTTCCAACAGGTGCACCAGGTCCGCCTGACGAAGCTCCTGACAATTCAGGGGTACCACCGGCACGTCATAGTCCATGGCAAGCACCTCAGCCAGCTCGCAGGTGCCATCGTCCGTCGGGGTCTGCGAGTTCAGCACCACACAAAAGGGCTTGCCCAGCTCTTTGAGCTCGCCCACCACCCGTTCCTCAGCCTCCAGGAACTGCTCGCGACCAATTTCCCCAAAGGACCCGTCGGTCGTGATGACCAGACCGATGGTGGAATGTTCGGCGATCACCTTGCGCGTCCCGATTTCGGCCGCCTCTTCAAACGGCATGGGCTCCTCCGACCACGGTGTGAGCACCATCCGCGGCTCCTCTTGTTCGCTGTAGCCCAGCGCCGCGTCCACTGAATACCCCACGCAGTCCACCAGGCGTGCTCGGAGGCTCACCTGTTCGTTGAGTTGAATCTCGACCCCATCGTCCGGGATGAACTTGGGCTCCGTCGTCATGATGGTCCGCCCGGCCCCACTTTGCGGCAGGGCATCAATCGCCCGTTCGCGTTCGTTGGGGTCCTCGATCGCGGGGAGCACCATGCGCTCCATGAACCTCTTGATAAACGTGGACTTGCCGGTGCGGACTGGGCCTACCACCCCGATGTAGACATCTCCGCCGGTACGTTCCGCCAGGTCCTTCAACAGGTCAAACTTCTCCATTCCGCCGCATTCCCTCCCCGCTCTCGGCTGGAGTCCCTCGGAGTTCCCATCGGCCCGGTGCCGGCGCCGGCCGCGGCGCGTGTAGCCGCCTGTCCCGCACCACCGTATGTCCGCCCGTGACACGATATGAAGCGACGGGCCGGGCGATACGCACGATCTGCCAAACGGGCCGAGCAGATGGGCAGCGGGGGACAGGACGGAGGAGGGATTCGACAGTTAAGCGTCCGGGCCCTGACTGTTTCGGCGCGGCCGGAAGGAGAGCCGAACCGGAGTGCCGGTAAAGTCCCAGCGCTCACGGATCCGCCGCTCCAGGTGCCGCCGGTACGAAAAGTGGACCAGGTCTGGATCGTTCGCGAAGAACACAAAGTGTGGGGGGTGCGTGCCCACCTGGGTACCGTAGTAGAGACGCACAAGACGCCCATGGCTGGTGGGCGGCGGCACCACCGCGACGGTTTCGCGCAGGAGACGGTTTACGGCTCCCGTGGACACGCGGCGGCCAAAATTTCCGTAGGCCGTCGTGATGGGCGCCCACAAGCGCTCCATGCCCCAGCCGGTCTTCACCGAGACCGGCACGACGGGCGCGTACGGCATGAAGTCAAATTCCTCTTGCAGCGCGGGCAACAAGGCCCGCGTGCTGGGTACCAGGTCGGCCTTGTTGAGCACCAGGACCGCCGCTCGGTGATGCCGCACCACCTGGCTCGCGATGCGGAGATCCTGTTGGCTCGCGGGCTCCTCGGCCGACACCATCATGAGCACCAGGTCAGCCTCGCGAATGGCCGCCAGGGTGCGGAGCACCGTCTTGGATTCCAACTCCGCCTGAATTCGGGCGGGTCGCCGCAGCCCCGCCGTATCCAGGAGTTCCAAGCGGCCGGACGGAGTGTCCAGCTGCACATTGACCACGTCCCGCGTCGTGCCAGCGATGGGGGTGACCAGCGTCCGCTCCGCACCCACCAGACGGTTCAGGAGTGACGACTTGCCCACATTGGGCCTCCCGGCAATCGCCACCCGAATCAGCGGCGCGGCGGGCGCTCCGCTCCCGTCTGGGGGACCAGGAAAGCGCTCCACCACCAAGTCGAGAAGGTCCCCGACGTTTAGGCCGTGGGTAGCCGACACGGGAAGGGGATCCCCCAGGCCCAGCCGATACATGTCGGTGAGATCGACGCGACCCTCGGCTTTGTTGGCCACCAGCAGCACCGGCTTGGAGGTTTTGCGCAACAAGTCCGCCACGGCTTCGTCGGCTGCTGACAACTCTGCCTGTGCATCGACCACCAGCGCCACGACGTCTGCTTCCTGAACCGCCATGAGGGTTTGCCGGCGCATGTAGGCCGGCATCAGGTCCTCGGGCTCGGCCTCCCACAGCCCGCCGGTGTCCACAATCCGAAAGTGATACCCATTCCAGTCGGTTTCCGCGTACAGCCGGTCACGCGTCACCCCAGGCTCGTCGCGCACCAACGCGGTCCGCGACTCGGCCATCCGGTTGAACAGCGCCGACTTTCCCACATTGGGGCGCCCGACCAACGCCAACGTATACATCGCGATGCGCATGCGCTCCTTCGTGTGGCGATGGATCCGGCAGTAATCGCGACGCCCGCAAGCGCCCCCGCTAGTTTACCAGCCTTTCCGCGGACGAGCCACCCCGGCGTGGGAACGAAAGTGCCGGTCCGCGAGCGCGCCCACCCCAAACGCCACCGCCGCCGCCACGCTGACCAGATACCAGGTAGGTGCCCCCAGTCGCCCCTCAAGCCCTGCCCCCAAGCTTCCACCGCCCACCGCGGCCGCCGCAGCCAGCACGGGGTCTCCCACCAGCACCCCCGCCAACAGCCCCAACACCGCCGCCTCAGGGGCAATCACCCCGGTCGGCCACCCCATCGGCGCACCATACGGCACCAGGCTCTGCAAAACCAGACTTGCGACGGCCACGGGTGCCCAACTGAACAGCAGCCAGGGCCGCACATGGACCGTCACCCCCACCGCTGCCAACAGCATCGTGGCCAGACCGAGGTCGACTTGATGGATCGGGGTTGAGGACCCCAGGGCCGGAACCCACCATCCCAGCATCCACACCGCCAACGCCCCGGCGAACCACTGGCGCCCCCGGCCGTCCCAAGGTGCCGTCAGCTTTTTTGGCCAACCGGTCGCCACCAACGCCACACTGACCGCCACCACCGTCTCGGCCGCCACCAAGTGCACCCCATCCCCCCGAGCTAGGGTCGTCGGGGGTGCCGGGGACTATACCGGGTCCACCCGGCATGGTATCCTCGCGTTATCCTCATGCCAGAGCATCCACTCGGCAGAGTTGCCGTGCTACACGACAATAGGTCTGCGTGGCATGACACGACCATACGGCTACGTCCGAAGGGGGGAGCGCGGCCCATCGCCGCAGTCCATGTGAAAAGGTGGGCACCGGTTCCTGACCCGCATCCCCTGGACCACCGCCGCGGAGTGGTTCTGGCGGGCCTGATGGCGGCGCTCACAGCGGTGGGCGCCCTGACCGCCATCACCGTACCGTTCCTGTCACCAGTTCCCTTCACCCTGCAAGTGCTGGCGGTCTTTCTCGCGTCCGGCCTGTTGCCCCCCCGCTACGCGGTCCTGGCCGAGGGGGTCTATCTGTTGGCCGGGGTCCTGGGCCTGCCGGTGTTTGCCGGGGGCGCGCGCGGCCTGGGCGTGCTGCTGGGGCCGTTCGGGGGCTACCTTTGGGCCTATCCCGCCGCCGCCGGCCTGGGGAGCCTGGCGGCCCGCCGGTCTCCCCGCCGCATCGCCAGGGCGGCGGGTTTGGCCACGACCCTCGTCATCATCTACGTCGGAGGCGCCGTCGGGCTCATGCTGCTGGGCCACCTCGCGCTAATGCGGGCCGTAGCCCTCGGGGTGTTGCCGTTCATCCCCTGGGACGCCTTCAAGGCCCTGCTGGCCTATCCCGTTCTGCGCCAACTGGAGCCGCTGCTTCCGAAGCCCCCCACACCGGTGTGGGCCACCGACAACGTGCCGTCCTGACCGAGCCGGCTAGGCCTAAGCCATCCATCAGGACAAGCCCTCAGGACGGCTTAGAGGGATCCTCGTCGTCCCAGTTGCCGGCATGGTAGGCAGTCATGTGCTTGCCCGCGCCTGCCGCCTCGTCCGGCGGATCCTCGGGGCTGTCTTCCGCCGGGGATTCGTCGGCACCCACCTCCTCCGGCACCGGTTCAACGTATTCCAAGTCGGCATCCCGCTTAGACAGCGAAATGCGTTTTTGCTGGGGATCCACGTACAGAACTTTGACCCGCACCCGATCCCCCACCCTCACCACGTCGCCGGGCGTCTCGACGCGATAGTCGGCCAGTTGGGAGACGTGGACCAGTCCGTCCACCCCCGGCTCCAGTTCCACAAATACGCCAAACGACGCGAGTCGCACCACGGTGCCTTCCAGAATCGCCCCTTCAGGGTAGCGCTCCTGTACCACGTCCCAGGGATTGGGGTTCACCTGCCTGAGGCCCAGCGAAATTTTGTGCCGGTCGCGGTCGAGGCGGAGAACCTTCACCCGGATGGTTTCCCCGATCTTTAAGATTTCCGACGGATGTTGGATCCGTCCCCACGACATCTCGGAGATGTGCAACAGGCCATCGGTCCCACCCATGTCTACAAAGGCACCGAAATCCGTCAGGCTTTTCACGACCCCCTCGCGCACCTGGCCTTCTTCCACGGAGGCCCACAGCTGCTCTCGCTGGGACTTGCCCTCTTCGTCCAGCACCACCCGACGAGACAAAATTGCCCGGCGCTTGGACCGGTCCAGTTCTATCACGCGCACGCGAATGTGCTGGCCCAAAAACGGCTGCAGGTCATTCACAAAGCCCTTTGCCACATGGGAGGAGGGCACGAACCCTCTCATGCCCACATCAACCACCAGTCCCCCTCGGACCACCTCCGTGACCACGGGCTCGAGCACCTCGCCGGACTTCAGAGCCTCCTCCAGCCGCGACCACGCGAGCGTCTCATCGGCGCGCCGCTTCGAGAGCCGCAGCATGCCCTCGTCGCCCTCCCACCCCAGCACAAACACGGAGATGTGTTCGCCGATGGCCACCACCTCCTCGGGGCGATCAGCCCGCCGATGGGACAGGTCATGCAGGTGGATGATACCCTCGGACTTGGCGCCGACGTCCACCAGCACGGTGTCCCCGGAAATTTGCACGACGGTGCCGGTCACGGTTTGCCCGGGGCGCACATCGCCGCCCGCGTGCATGCCCATGGACTGTTCCAGGGCTTCCTGATCGGTCGCGGTCTCGTCGCCACTCGCCTCGCGGCCCTTGGGCGGCTGCTCTCCAGGTGCCGCGTGGTTCCTATCCCATCGCTCGTCGGTGTCCGTCCCCATCGCCATCCCCCGTGTAGACCTCCTAAAAGATGCCACAGGCATCGTTGTCCATCGTCGTGTGAGCCATGTTATACCTTTTCCGGCGCTCCGGCCACACCGCCCGAGTGCAGCGCCACATTCACCGCAATTTGGGTCCGAATCGCATCCCGGATCCGGGAACTGGCGTCATCCAACGACACCTCCGGTGGAATGGTAAACGCCCCACCCACCTGAAAGGTGACCGCCTGGCGCATGCGATATCGCCCCACCAAACCCACCGGCACAATGGCGCACCCGGTCTTGCGGGCCAGATAGGCGGCTCCCCGGCGCAGTTCCTGCAATTCCCCCGTCTCGCTGCGGTGCCCCTCGGGAAACAGGATGAGCATCCCGCCGGCCTTCAGGACCGCGAGTGACGTCCTGAGGGACCGGCGATCGGGGCGGCCACGGCGCACAGGGTAGGCATGCACCTGCCGAATCAGCCACCCGAGGCCGGGGGTGTGAAACAACTCGTCCTTGGCCATGTACCACGCGGGCCGACGCATGAGCGCGCCCAGCGTCGGGGGGTCAAAGGCCGTCAAGTGGTTGCACACAACGATCGCTGGCCCATCCGGCACCGGCTCGCCCTCCAGCCGCAACCGGAACATGAGCCCCAGTCCAAGGCGAACCACCCAGTACAAAAGACAGTACAGGTCAAATCACCTGCCTCGGACCACGGCAAGGATCTGATCAACGACCTGACTGACCGACAACTCCGTGGTGTCGATCACCTGTGCGTCCGGCGCGCACTGCAACGGAGCCACCGCTCGGGTGGAGTCCATACGGTCCCGGGCGACAATCTCCTGCCGCAGGACCCCCGGGTCCACCGAAAAGCCCCGCGCGGCCAGCTCTCGGTGCCGCCGCGCCGCCCGAGCCTCAAGGGACGCGGTAAGGAAAAACTTGAAGGGGGCATTCGGCAGGACATAGGTGCCGATGTCCCGGCCATCCATCACCACGCCGCCCAGTTCGGCCAGGGCCCGCTGGCGGTCCACCATTCCCGCTCGAACACCCGGCACACTTGCGACCTGCGCCACCGTCGCATGCACCTCCGGCCGTCGGATGGCGTCGGTGACATCCTGCCCGTCCAGCCACACGCGCAATTGGCGATTCGGATCTTCCCCGACGTGAATGTCCGCCTCCTGCAGCAGTTCAACCAAGCGCAGGGCGTCCGCCACGTCCGTCCCGGTGGCCAGCGCCTTTAACGCCAACGCGCGGTACATGGCCCCCGTGTCCAAGTACAACAACCCGAGGCGCGACGCGACCAAGCGGGCGACTGTGCTTTTGCCGGCCCCCGCCGGCCCGTCGACCGCAACCACCCAGGCCGATCGCTTCCCGGTTTCTCCCTGCATGCGACCCCATCATCCTAACTGCGGCCCGACTGCGTCCTCCAGGGTTCTCCCGACGTTCTGCCCGCTCGATCCCGACTCAGCGCCCGTTGTCCTCTCGGTCACTCCCCGGCCAGGTCCGGCCGAAGTTGCCGTGCATCCCCGCGGTACACATGCACCGGTGCGGCAAGCCGAGGGCGCTCGACCAGCATCATCACCCGCAATACCTTGGGGGGCGCCCCAGGCACGGCCACCTCCTGCATACACATGAGTCCCGCCGCGTTCCAGCCCAAGTTTCGCGCGGCCTCAGCCGGAAAAGCCGCGTCCAGGTCCGGTGTCAGGGTGAACAGCACAGCCACGAGCTCCGACGGGGCCAGCGCATTGGCCCGCTGCATGTCACCCAGCAACGCCCCCGCCGCCTCCAAGATGTCCTCCCGCGTGTTGGCCGGCACCGAAATCGCCCCACGGATGGCCAGCATCCCATCCCCCCTGCCCGCCGAGCATATCATGCGCCGCGCGGCGCGTCGCCTCAGCGCGGAAACGACACCGCCTGCTGGGCGTCACGGCGCACGCGATCCTGACACGTTTCGCACACGTAGGGCTCCTGCTCTCCCGGATGTTCCCTGAGTCGCTCAAAATCTTGCTGCCATTTCGCCAATTCCACCGCCTGCCCGCAGACAGCGCACTTGACTTCCACTTGAATCCCCTCCCACTATGATATTAGGGGCCAATGGGTCGACCCGAACAACGTGAGGTGCGCTGTGGACGACAGCTGGAAACCCCAGTCCCCCGTCGAGCCAGCGGCCGGCCGGCACCGCATGACGCTGCCCGCCGGACCGCTTTCTGTGGGCGCCGTCTGGGCGGCGTTGCCACCTGCGCGTCGCGAGGCCGCGCGCGACTATCTTGCCCAGGACCGTCTGGTCCACCGCTTTCGCCGCGGCCACGCGTACCTGGCCGTCCTCCAGGGCCACCAAGACGCTTACCACGTCTATTGTGAAGAGGGGCCGGACGTCTGGCAAGTGGGATGCACCTGCGGCCGGCGGATGCCCTGCACGCACGTGGGGGCCCTGCTGTTCGCCATCGCCCAGGACTCCGCGCACTTTGCCGCCTGGACCCCGGCAGCCCGGCGCTGGCAGTCCCAGGCTGACTGGGCCTGGGACTGGGCCTGTGGCGCTTCGTTCCCATGGGCGGCTCTGAGCCCTGAGCAGCCGCTGGCTGACCCGCCCCCGGTCCATGACGCGGCATTGCCCCACCCCGCCGCGGAACTGGCCCACGTCCCCACGCGTCAGCTGTCGCGCGCCCTCCGTGACGTGGTCCGAGGTGCCCACCCCGGATGGTGGGAACACCAGGGCTTTGTCAGCGCCGTGGCCGCTGCCTTCGGGCGCTTGGGCCGCGTCGACCCCGATCCCTGGGCGCAGGTGGAGTGGATTCAGCGCCTCGCCGAGGAACCGCGGATCCCCTGTGGACCGCTCTTTCCATTTGAGAGCGCGCCGCACCCGGCCGTCGCAGCTGCCTGGCGCAGCACGTTGTGGGCGCTGGCTCGCGCCCACGCCCTCGATCCGCGGCCGTCCCAGGCGCTCGCGGCGCGGGCGCTGCTGGCTCTCGCCCCGCTCGCCGCCACCCACCCCGATATGCGAGGCGAGTTGGCCTGGGCGCTGCCGGATGGACTCAGTCGAGCAGAACTTCTCCTCCAGCAGGGCCGCGCCGCCGAAGCCTGGTGGCATCTGTCGCGCCCCACCGTCGGGACCCCCGACCCGTTTCGCCGTTCGACTCAAGACCCCTACCAACGGGCGGCGCAACGGCTCGCCAAGTCCCTTATAACAGGAGACGCCTCACCGCCGACGCCGGACCCCCGGCCCTGATCAACCGCGAGGCACCAAACCCTCCGTCTCCGTGATCCCCGGGATGCGGCCGCGTTTCGCTACCGGACGCCCCGCCACTTCCTTTAAGTCCATGGTGAAGTCCAGCGGCGGCGCCGCGGCGACGTAGTGCCCCACCCCGAAGCCGGAGGCGCCCGCCTCGCGCAGTTCAGCCACCCGTTCGGGGGACAACCCCCCCGAGACAAAGATCCCCACGTGCCCAAACCCTGCCCGGTCCAGGTGGACGCGCAGTTCTCGCACCAAGCCAGCCGTGACCCCGCCCCGCTCACGGGGCGTATCCAGGCGGACACTGGTGAGCGACGGCAGACCACGGGCCACCCGCAGGGCCTCTTCCACCTCGTCATGAAACGTGTCCACCAGCACGGTGCGCGGCACCTCCGCCGGCATCACGGCATCAAACAGCCGGGCCACGGTCAGGGTATCGCCCACCATGAGCATAAGCGCGTGCGGCATGGTGCCTGCCGGCACGAGACCCGCCTGGCGCGCCCCCAAAATCGTCGAGACGCCCTGAAATCCCGCCACCAGGGTGGCGCGGTCCATCACCGACGCCACCGCTGGGTGCACATGCCGTGCGCCGTAGGATATGACCGGCGCCCCGCCCGCCGCCTCCACCACGGCGGCGGCGGCGGTAGCCCAACCGGACGAGGCGGCCAGCATCCCCAGCACGGCCGTCTCCAACACACCAAATTGACTGTACGGTCCCCGAATGCGAAGCACCACCTGGCGGGCCGCCACCCGGGCGCCCTCTGGCGCTGCCCAAAGCTCGAGGCCACGACCCGCGAGCAGGTCGATGGCCTCATCCATCCCCGCGAGGACCCCGCTGCGATTGGCAAACACCTCGGCCGTCACGATTTGTTGGGCCAGCCCCTGCTGAGCCAGGACTTCGAGCGTGCCCACAAAATACACGTCCGCCGTCAGGCCGCCCAGCACCTGATCCGGGGAAGCCGACCGCACCGGCGACGGCGCGGGCTGCCAGCGCGCCACCTCCGCCCACGATAGAGCCGGGGCGGGCACCGGGCTCACGCCCGCCACGAGAAAACCACTTCCACCTCCACCGACGCGTCCAGCGGCAGCGCACTCACGCCCACGGCCGACCGGGCATGCCGCCCCGCCTCGCCAAACACACTCTGCAAAAACTCCGAGGCCCCGTTGATCACACTCGGCTGGGCGTGAAAATCCGGAGGCGATTGCACAAACCCCACCACTTTCAAGACACCCGTCAGGCGATCCACACCCCCTACGGCAGCGGCCGCCGCCGCCAGCGCGTTTAAGGCGCACTGCCGTGCGGCTGCCCGCGCTTCCTCCACGCTCACCACGTCGCCCACTGCGCCCGCCGTCACCAGCCGCCCATCCACCGAGGGGAGCTGCCCCGAGGTCCAGCACTGATCCCCCACCACCCGAGCTGGCACGTACACGGCCACCGGTGCCGGCGCCACCGGCAGGGTGATTCCCAGCGCGTCGAGCCGCTCCGATACGGTGCCCGTCCCCGCTGCCTCGCTGCCAGATGCCATTCCCTGATCGCCGCCCATCTTGCAATTTGGCCCGCTCCATCCGGCGGGGCCGTACTTCGAGACTAGCATCCGCCCGATCTGCGGTCAATGCAGGGAACGCCTGCCACATCCGCCTTCAGCCGACCGCTCGGCCATGGACCCGACGCTCCTGCCGGCAACGGCTGTGACCGGCACGGTGTCCGGTTTACGATTCGGGATCACGCCCCGCCACGCGTGGCGCCGCGGCGGCACGGACCGATACGGATCGCGACTCCGCGCGGATGTCTTGGCCCGCCATTCTATGCGATAGGCCGGGCTCGGGGCCGGGCACCGAACGCGTGGGGCTGTGCGGCTTATCCCCTCTGGCGCTGGGGTCACTGCCTTTGGAACACCAAGGCTTCACTCTGACCGCGCCGATTGTGGCTGCGGTCCCGGGCGATGGGTCGGCCAGCGACGCGGCCGCTGTCCGCCGCGGGTTCTTGACTTGCTCTTCGTAGCATTGCATTATTACAATGCGCGGGAGGTGAGGTGGTGCTGGCTGAACCGGTTTCGCTGGCCTTCCTGATGGGAGTCGCCGCCGTGTTCAATCCGTGTGGGATTGCCCTACTGCCCGCCACCATGGCGTGGGTCGGCGGGACCGTGCTGGTCACCCCCCGGTGGGTGGTGCGCTCGGGCCAGGGGGCGGGGACGGGCCTGCTGATGGCGGTTGGCTTTACGGCCGTCGTGGCGGTGGTGGCCCTCCTGATTCGAGCCTTGGGGATGTTTGTCGGGCCTGTGCTTCGGCCCGTGATGCTGGGTATGGCCGGCGCACTGATTCTCGGAGGCGGGCTGGTGGGGATCGGGCTGTTTCACTTTCCCATCGAACGGTGGGTGCGCTGGGATCCGCGGCCCCGGGGGCACCGGGGATGGACCTTGCTGGTGGCCGGCGTGATTTACGGTACCGCAGCCCTCAGCTGCACGCTCCCCCTCTTCCTGGCCGCGTTCATCCCGGCGCTGTCGGCGGGCACACTCACGTTTGTCCAGCTCGTCGCGGCTTTCGGCCTGGGCGCTGCGCTGGTGCTGGTTGGCGTCAGCGAACTGACCCTCTTCGCCCGCGACACGACGATCCACCTGATCCAGCGCGTAGGTCCCTGGCTGAATCCTGTGCTGGGCCTGATGGTCGCAGCCGCCGGCAGCGATCTGCTGTACTACTGGCTCTTGGGGCCAGGACGGTTCCTCGCCTAGTGGACTCTGACGCCCGTCCCAGGGGCACCCGCATCGGGCTGGCTCGCCCGATGACCCATTGATTGTAGGAGGTGTACAAGGATGAAGATGCGATCATCGGGACCAGGGCGCGTCCCGGTATGGTGGGCCGCCGCCGCCGCCCTCCTGCTCGGCATCGGCCTGGCGGGATGCGGGGCGGCCGTGCCCCAAGCCGGGGCGGCCCATAAGCCAGCGCTCACCAAAGCTCCCACCACCACCCCCGTCCGCACGCCTGCGCCGAAGGATCCGGCGGCGCCGGCCTTTTCCGTCAAGGATCTTGCGGGGGCGGCGATCTCCGTGCCCAACGGGGCCCCGACCCTGGTGTACTTTATGTCAGCGATCTGCGGCAGCTGCATTCAGGGGGAGCAGCAGCTGGCGCAACTGGCCGCTCAACTGCCAGGGTCTGTCCGTCTGCTGTCCCTCGACGTTACGCCGCAGTATGACACGGCCCAATCCCTGGCGGCCGTGGCCCAGGAGACGGGCGCGCATTGGCCTCAGGCGTTTTCCACCTCAGCCATCCTGCAAGCGTACCACGTGACTCAGCTGGACCAGGCGGCCGTGGTCACCGCGTCGGGGCACGTCCTCTACAACGGACCCCTGCCGTCCAACAGCCAGTTGCTCTCGCTGCTTCACCGCGCGGGGACCTGAAATGCAGGCCGCGGGCTCGCTGATCCACGCCGCCCCGTCGATGACGCAGTCAAGCCGTGTCGCTGATGCCCCGCGGCGTCGCTCCGGGTGGGGTGGCGCCGCCATCTGCGAGAGCCCCGCCGCACGCGAGGACACGCGCGACCGCACCACCGGTGCGAGGTCGCGCGTGTCCTCCCATGCGCACCTGCACATCAGGAGTCGGACGGTCATCCACCACCCATCATGACCTGGCGGGGCGCAGAGATGGGCGGTGTCGGGGCGTGGACGGCAGTACGCCCCGGACGTCGAAACCCCTGCGCCACCGGCGTGTCCCTTCGGAATGAACCCGGATGCCCCCCACCGGGCCCTCCCAGCGTCCCGACCGCTGCCGCCATGCCCACCACCACCGCCGTGCCCCACCGGAGTGTGCCCATCAGCCCACCTCCCGGCTACGCCGGCCCCGGGCAGGCGTGCTCGGCCGCTGGCGTGCCCGCCTGACCATGGTCCCCGCCATGATGGCGGTCGCCATTCCTACTGTCACGACGACCCCCATCACCCACCCGTGTCCCTGGCTCCACCAACCGCCGACGGCCGCCGCCACCCCCATGGAGGTCAGCCAGCTTGCCGCCAGCGGCCCACCACAGCACGCCGCCACACCCACGCCAGCCACCACCAGTGGCCAGCGACCGCTGTTACGCGTTTTGTCCTCCGTCACCGCGGTCCCTCCTTCCGTTCGGGCCGCCACCCGCCTTTCGGCGCTTCTCGGATTAGCCGTTCAACGGCCGGCGCCCTGGCCCTCGCTACTTCCACCGGCGGGCGCCACGCGCTGGTGGCCTGGGGCGTCTGGCAGCCGACCGCCCACCCTTGAGAAAGCCACGGCCGTTGCGACCCGACCTCGGCACCCGCCCTCGCCGACGCCCTAGCCTCGCTGAGGCACCACGCGATAACCCGCCGCATCCACGGCCCGAAAGATCGCCGCTTCCTCGATGGGCTGGTCGTGCACAATCGTCGCCTGCCGGTGCAGGTAGTGCACCCGCGCCGACAACACCCCGGGCACCGTCTGCAGCGCGGACTGTACCTTGCCGGCGCAGTCGATGCAGTGCATCCCCTCCACCTTCCACGCGCTCTCCATCCAGCATCCCTCCCTCTGCGAGTGTATCACAATATAAGAATATCTCAAGCGGCACGCCTCTCACGGCCGCGACCGACCTGCCCTCCGCGTCTGACATAGCCTGGCCTCCGATCCGCACATAGTGGAGAGGCACGCTAGAACGCCGGCGGTGGCCAACAAAGGAGGGCATGCGTTGCTCAATCTGGTGGACGCCATCTCCGTGTGGGCGGTGCCCATGCTGCTGGGCTTCATCCCGCTCTACGGCCTCATCAAGGGCGTCCCGGTCTACGAGGTGTTCGTCGAAGGCGCGGAAGAAGGATTCAAGATGGCCGTCATGATGATCCCCTTCATCGTCGGCATTCTGGTGGCGCTGTCCGTGTTTGAGGCGTCGGGTGCGCTGGATTGGGTCATCGCACGGCTGTCGGGGCCCCTCGCCCTATTGGGGGTGCCGGCCCCCGTGGTGCCCCTGATGCTCGTACGGCCCATCTCGGGGGGGGCGGCGCTGGGCATTGCCACCGGGCTGTTGCAGAAGTACGGTCCCGACTCGCTCATCGGGCGGGTGGCCTCCACCCTGCAGTCCAGCACCGACACCACGTTCTATGTCCTCACGCTGTACTTTGGCAGTGTGGGCATTCGCAAGACCCGCTACGCCCTGAAAGTGGCCCTCTTGGGGGACCTGGCCGGCTTCGTGGCGGCGCTCGTCATCTGCCATGCCCTGTGGGGTTAGGGACCCACTTTTCCCTGCCGCCAGCGATACCACCGGTCGGCACCAATGGCCACCACCATCGCGACCGTCGTCGCCAAAATCGTGGGCCCCACAATGTCCGCAGGGGCTCGCGACCCGGCCGCGACGCGCAGCGCGATGACCGAAGCCGGCACGAGATTCAGGGCCGCCGTGTTGAGGGCAATAAACGTGATCATGGACACCGACGCGGTGTCTGGTGACTCCTGGGTCTCTTTGAGTTCCTGCATGGCCTTTAAGCCAAACGGGGTAGCGGCGCTGCCCATCCCCAGCATGTTCGCCACCAGATTCATGGACATGTTGCCCAGTGCCGGGGTGTTGCGCGGCAGCTCGGGAAACAGCCGCCGCAGGACGGGTGCCAGCAACTGCGCGAGCTGCTCCATCAGGCCGGAGCGTTCCGCGATGCGAGCCATGCCCAGCCACAGGGTCATGATGCCGACGAAGCCGAGAGCCACCTCCACCGCTTTGCCGGCGGCCGTCATAGCCGCTTGAGTCACTTCGGGCAGCGTTCCCGTGAGCGCGGCCACCACCAGGCCGCCCACCAGCAGCACCACCCACACCACGTTTATCGTCGCGCTCGCCCCCGAGACGATATGCGCGGCTAGGACAAATCCACCACCGAAAGCAATCGAGCCACCCACTCGCGTTCCGGAAGTACGCCCGACCACTCGGTGCGCCACGTCTCGGCGCCGTCGGTCATACTCACGCGCGGCAACGCCTCCTCGTGGCCGGGGACCGCCAAGCCCTCCAGAACCACGGCGCGGACACGGTTGGGCGCGGCCGCCGCCCACCGCTCGGCCACCCGGATGGCGTGGGGACAGTACGGGCAGTTGGCACTCGCCTCCACGCGTACGACGATCGGGCAGGCCAGGCGGGGCAACAGGGGTGCCAACAGCGCCGGCACGCGCCGGTCGGACGCACTCAGGTACCGCACGTGCGCCACCACCGTCTGGAACACATAGCCCGCCGGCACGAGCGTGAGCCGCGTGCCGCTGTCGCGTCCGGCGGCATCGAAAAACACCGCGGTCGGGCGACTGGCGATGCCCAAGGCCGCTGCCCGGGCGTCGTCCGCCCCGTGGTGACGACGCACGATAAGACGCTGATGCGCGGTCGCCGCCGCCGCCGTCCAAATGGTGTCGGCCCGGCGCGACGCGTCCCCGTCATCGAGGAACAGATCGACCGTCACCGTTCCAGCCAGGCCCCGCCACATCAGGGCCAGGGTTCGCCGATCCCGTTGGTCAAACGTGCGCACCGGTGCTCGTCTGATCCAACCCGGCCGCGCAGTAACCGGCCCAACCGAGCATCCCGCCCTTGAGCCAGTGCACATCGCGAAACCGCCGCGTCTGCAAAAAGCGGACCGCCTGCAGCGACCGATAGCCCGTCCGGCACACCAGCACCACACGGTCTTCGGGCGACCAGCGGTGGTGCTGCTGGCGGATCCGCACCCAGGGCACCGACACCGCACCATCCACATGACCGCGGTTGAACTCCTCTTGCGACCGGAGGTCGGCCACGATGACGGGCCCGTTCCGCCGCCAGTGTTCCAACTGCTGCGGGGTGACGCCTTTGACGGACAGCCACGGACGCAATTGAGTCCACGCGCCCAGAGCCAACAGCCCTACGACCAAAATGCCGAGCATGCTTGCCGCTGCCTTTCTCCGACCCGGTTGTGCCTCCAGTGTAGCACGGGTGCGGGCGGGGTCTCGAGCTCACGTGCACCCGGGATCGGGCGGATCCAGCCATCCCACGCGTGCTTGGGCTGCCCGAAACTCGCGCGCGACCCGGTCCAGGCGCTCCTCGATGTCGTCGGGGCTGGCCGCTGTCATGGCGATGGCTAAGAGGCGCCCCTCCAAGCTCCGTCCCCGGTGCTCCAAGTGGCGCAGGATCACATCCAGTTCCCCCACCACCTCGCGGAACAGGTTGATTTTTTCATGGAGCAGATGCAGGATCTGCTCCTCGATCGTGTGCGCAGCAAACAGGTTATAGATGTGGCAGGCGGACGACTGCCCCAGCCGATGCACGCGCCCGATGCGCTGTTCAATGCGCATGGGATTCCAGGGCAGGTCATAATTCACCACGTGATGGCACCACTGCAGGTTGAGTCCCTGGCTGCCCGCCTCGGTGGCCACCAGCACCCCCCGCGGGGTGTGGCGAAACCAGGCGAGCGCCCGCTCCCGCTCGCGCAGCGAGTGGTGCCCGGCAAACGGCGCCGCGGCAATTCCCCCGGCGGTGAGATGGGCCACCAACATGTCCTGCGTGGCGCGGAACTCGGTAAACACCAGCGCCGGCTCCCCCAGATAGCGCAACAGATTCGCCAGGGCGCGGGCCTTGGCAGGCTGGGTTGCGGCGCGAGCCAGACCCAGCAGATCCCCGTGCCGGTCGCCCAGCCAGTCGGTGCCGGCCAGCGTGGCCGCTAAAGCCTGCGGGCTGGAGCACAGTTCCCGCTGGATGGTCAGAATGGGGAGCAGGTTGCCGTGCCCGGCGAGCCGCTCCGCGTAAATCGCGCGGAGGTGCTGGGACAGGCGCTCGTACAGAGTCCGCTCGGCGCGCGTCAGCTCAATGGGCAGCAAAGTCACCTCCCGGGCCGGCAGGGAAAGGCCCACCTCCTGGTGCCGATGGCGCACCATTACCCGGGCCAGCAGTGCGCGCAGCGCCGCGGTGTTTCGGGGCGTGCGTGGCGCGAGGATAAATTCGCGGTAGAAGTCGAGGTACGAACCGAATAAGTTCGGGGACACCAGCGTCACCAAAGTGAACAGTTCCGTCAGTCGATTCTCCAGCGGGGTGGCCGTGAGCAGCAGGGTGTGCCGGCGATGGATGGCCTGCACCAGCCCGAAGTTTTGGGTGCGGGGATTCTTGAGATGGTGCGCCTCGTCCACCACCAGCACATCCCATGTCCGCCCCAGCACGGCCTCGCGGAGTCGCCCCCGCTTGGCCGCATCCAAAGACAAGATGGTGATGGACGCGCCCGCTGCGGGATGCGTGGCGCTCATCCAGCCAAATTTGCTGTACCACTCCTCGCGCCACTGAGGTACCAAGCCGGCGGGCGCCAGCACCAGCGTGGCCTCGCCGCGTCCCCGTGCAACCAGTTCCGCCCGCACCAGGCCCGCTTCCATCGTCTTTCCCAGTCCCACCGCATCCGCCAGAATCGCGCTGCCCCCCAAATCCTGCACGACCAGGCGCGCCGTTTCCACCTGATGCCCATAGACCGCCAGACCCTCGCGAGTGCCTCCCGCGACAAACGCGTTGCCCGCCACCTGGGCCAGTTGGCTCTCCATATCCGACCTCCTTTCGAGTCCGTCTCCTGTGTACCCGCTCAGTGTGTTGGCTCGGGCTGCACCACCCGGCGTAGGTCGACCGCAGGGGGAATGCCCGCCCGGTCCAACGCCCGCCCCAGGTCGATGGCGGAGCCGCGCTCCCACGCCGGAAGCTGGCGCCGACGCAGCACCGTGGCCACCGTGACCGCGTGGGGATCCAGGGTCGGCAGCGCCGTAAGCGTGGTGGGCCAGCTCACCGGCGCCGGTTCAATCGCCCGCACCCCGTACACCGCGGCCATCGTCCGGTGCGCTCCATTCTGGAGATAGTCCAGGTAGACACGCGGGCCCCGATCGCTCACGCGGCGCGTCACCGTAATGCCCTCGGGCCACAGGACCCCCGCGACCCGGGCCAGGCGCTCCATGGCCAGAGTGGCCTCTACCGCCCGGGTGGGCTCAATCGGGACCATCACGTGGACGCCACGGCGCCCCGACGTTTTGATTTGCATCGGCAGCCCGACGTAGCGAAACAGGGTCGCCACGACTCGGGCGGCGTTCACCACGTGCGCCCAGCCAGCCGGGGGATTCGGATCCAGGTCCATCACCGCCCAGTCATGCTCTGCCGGCCGGTGGGCATCGGCGCTGGCTTGTCCCAGCGGCACGTGAAACTCGATCGCGCCCAACCCTACCCATCGGAGCAGATCGGCGGGCTCCTCAATCCGAATGGGCTGCCGCCGGCCCGCCCGCTCCTGGTATTTTTGAAAAAAGCCGGCGTGTGCCACCCCCCGGGGGTACCGCACCAGCGTCACGGCGCGGCCCTGGCAGGCCCGCACCACACTGTCGGCCACGCGCTCGTAGTAGCGCAGCACGTCCGCTCGGCTCAGGCCGGCCGCGGGAAACCAGACGCGGTCCCCCCCGCCGCTCACGGCGAGGCGTTCCCATAGCCGCGAAACACGGCATGGCGCAGCTGTCCATGGGGGGTGCGCGCTCGATACCGGACTGTAGCCAGAATCCCCGGCGGCAGGTCTCGCCGCGCCCCCTCCGGCGGCGGCTGGACCCCGATGGGGGCCGTCGGCACCCGCACGCGAGCCAGGATGGGCCGCTGTCCCACCGCTCCCACGTCCGCGATCCAGCGCCCTCCCTGAGTCGTCAGCGCACGCACCTCCACGGTCAGGTCTTCCCCGTGTACGAATTTTCTCCAGGCGGGCGTACGCCGACCAGGCCAGTAGCGGCTACCCCGCCGCTTGCCCACGACTCCCTCCAGGCCGAGCCGTCCAGTCGCGTGGAACAAGTCCTCGCCCCGCTCCGGCACCCCCGGGCACACCATCACCGCTCCGCCGGGACGCACCACCGCCTCCAGGTGCTCCCGCCGCACCGCCCACGGCTCCGCCAGCAGCCATCCGCTTCGGTCGTAGAGGCAGTCAAACAGCACCAGCACCAGCTCGCCGCGCCCCCGCGTGAGCGCATGAAAGTCCACGCGCCCCTCGTGCCAGGCCACCACCTCGCCATCCAGCACCGCCGGTGCGTGCACGGCCTCCGCCGTCGCGCTGAGCGTGGGGAACCGCTCCAGCAGGCTTTCACCCTGGCGAGATCGGATGCTCACCCGGTCCGTCACGGCGAGCTGCGCCCGGAAGCCATCCCACTTGGGCTCAAACCACCAATCCGGGTCGCTGAAGGCGGCCGGCCCCGAAACGGCCAGCATCGGCGGCACAAAGGCCTGAGGGTCCATTCAGCGCCCGGCGGCCGCCGCGGATACGGCACCCACCGCCTCGAGGGAACGCGAAAGCTGCTCCACCAGACTCTCCAAGCCGGCGGGCGGCGGCGGCGTCACGGCGCCCCCCGCTTGCGCCCGCGCGACCAGGTCCGCCATGAGCCGGGACCGCGCCTCGTCTGGATATTGCGCGGGCTGAAACGGCTCCGACAACTGGTCCACCAGGGCCAGCGCCATCTCGTCTTCCCGCTCCGACGTCGGGGCGGCCCCTTCCGTGCCGAAGTGCGCCCCCTCTCGGCGGACGGACTCGGGCCAGTGCATGCTGTGCAGCATCAGCGCGCCGGTGCCGTAGGGGCGCACGACCGACAGCCGCGGCCGGTCGCGCGCCGTCATGCGCGCCACGGCCACCTTGTGCCGGCGGGCCATCGCACGGGCCAGCAACTGATAAGCTTTCTGCCCACCGCTTTGGGCTTTCAGCCAATACGCCTGGTCAAAGTACACCGGATCCAAGTCGGCCAGCGGATGAAAGGTGAGCACAGAAATCGTGCGGTCTTTCGGTGCCGGGTCCCGACCTTCGTCATCCAGCGGCACCATGCGACCGTCCGGGAGGACGGCCGCCCGCACCAGGTCCGCGGGCTCCAGCACCCGGTCGCACACGGGACAATGCCTTTGGTACCGAACGCGCTCGCCGCAGTGTCGATGAATCCAGTGCGTTTCCACACGCTCGTCCCCCACCGCCCGGTACAAGGCCACGGGGATGGATACCAGGCCGAATCCCAACACCCCTTTGAACAGGCTGCGCATGACCGGACCACCCTTTCTATCGCCCCTGGTGGATAGGGTGGCGCGCGCCCAGCGATTCACTCTGGCAAGTTTTTGTTGAGTCAGGGGGCCGCGTCGGGCGACGACGGGTAGGTGTAGCGGGACTCGTGGGGCTCCTTGCCGCCGGCCAGCCAGTTTTGCACTTGCTCCACAATTTGCGGGCCCGCCTCCAGCAGGCGGTCCCACACGTCTCCCCCCTCGACCGACAGCATGCGCACGGCATCCCCGCGCTGGACCAGAAATCCCATGGGTCGCACCGATACGCCCGCCCCGCTGCCCCCGCCAAACGGACGGGCGGCGGTGGGACCGGTGGTGGTCCGGTCGGGACGCCAAAATTCCCCGCCCCCGGCCGCAAAGCCAAACGACACGCGGGAAATGGGAATAATGGTGGTACCGTCTTCGGTGGACACGGGGCTCCCCACCACGGTGTTGACGTCTATCATGCCCTTGATGGATTCCATCGCGGTCTTCATCAAGCCCTCAATGGGATGCCCTGCGCCAGGCCCGTAGTTTTGGGTGAGCTCGTCGGGGTGGCCTACGGATTCACGGTTGCCCATGTGCGCTCGCCTCCTGCTTCGGCGACCGCCGGAGCACCCACAGGCCCACCAGGATCGCCTGCATAATGTCACCCAGACGAAACCGAAACATACCACCAATCCGCCCCTGCCAGGCGAACCCGTCCGCGAGCGGATCCGCCTCCCAGCGAACGCGGAGATACTGCACGGCAATGGGAACCAGGCGGGCGCCGTACCACCAACCCAACACGGCTTCCGTCGCACCCACTGCCACGGCGCTGGCGGCAGCGCTGCCGCATGCCAGACGCCCGCGGGTCCACAGCCGCCCTGCAGGCGTCCGGCGAGCCAGCACCACGCCGGCGGCGTTCAACGCCATCCACCCGCTGCCACGAACGGCGCCTCCGCCCCCCGATGCCCGGTGGCGGGTCGGCAGGGCCGGAATGGCAAGACCTGTAGCCAGCCGCTCCCGCCCCCGAGCCCCGGCCACCGACACGGTAGCCCGCCACGCGGTGTTTGTGCCGATCCATTGAAAACGCACCGCCACCACGCGTCCCCACGTCCAGAGGCCCCACCCCACCAGCGTGGCCGCCGCCGCGCCCCCTGTCCACAGCATGAAGAAAAGCATCCCCAGCGTTCACGGTCGCCATCCGGCTTCACGGCGTCGCCTTCCGCCACTCCTCCGCCAGCATCGCGTAGATGGCCCAGTCAATGAACCGATCCCCGTGACGGAACGCGTGCCGGGCCACGCCCTCGCGACGAAAACCCAAACGCTCGGCCACAGCACAGCTGGCGCGGTTCTCTGGCTGCGCCGCAATGACGACGCGCTCGAACCCGCGGGGCCCCAACAGCTCGTCCACCACCGACCGCACGGCCCGGGTCATGATGCCCCGGCCCTGGGCCGACGCCGCGAGCCAATATCCCAGCGCGG
>JAJZWS010000037.1 GCA_021846565.1 Bacillota bacterium | reverse complement strand
CAGTACCCGTCCCGCCGTCGGGGCGGCACGAACGGCGGATGTCCGGGTTTGTCAAGCAAAACGGGCAGCTGCCGACACCACGTGACCAATGCCCTCGTGATGGCTCAACGGCGCAGCCGTCTCTCCGGCGAACAGCTTACCGTTGCGCTGTCTCTGCTGAAACACCCGGACATCGAGGTGGGCACGCCGGTGCCCGTGCATCTCATGGCCTCGACCGTCGACATCGCCGTCGTGCGAGCGCTCTCCGCCTATGACGCCGCCTATGTGGAGCTGGCGAGCCGCCGGGGTTGTCCGCTGGCCACGGCGGACGGGCAGCTGGCAGCGGCCGCCGCGTCAGCCGGTGTGGAAATCCTCGGCTGACTCAGGCTCAGCCAGTCGCGTCTCGCGGTCACAGCATGAAGTGCGCCGCCACGCCGGTGAGAAGGCCTGCCACCAGCACCAGGGCCGCCAGCCGAACCAGGTCCGCCTTCGAGATGGCCTGACTCACCATGGCCATGGATGGCAGGCTGATGGCCGGCAGCGTCATCATGAGGGCGCCGCCGGCCATGCTGGACAAGCCGTAGCTCATGAGGGATGAGACGATGGGAATCTCCCCGGCCGTGGGAATGACAAACAGGGTGCCCGCGACGGCCAAGCCGAAAAACAGGAGCACGCTTTCCCCGAGGGCGGGGCCCATCGCGGGAAACAGGAACGCGCGGACGGCGCCGAGCACCCCGACGATTACGAGGTACTCGGGCACCAAGGTCCGGGCGAGTCGACCGAGTGCTTTGAAGAAGCGCGTCGGGCGCGACCCCGTTTGGGGCGGGGTGGGTACGTCGACCTCGTGGGCCACGGCCGCCGCTTCGGCCCGCGTGGCCCAGCGGTTGCCGATGTAGGCGGCGCCTGCCACCAGCAGGAGGCCCATTCCAATGCGCAACAGCGCCCAATTCCATCCCAGCACGAAGCCCATAAACACGACCGTGGCGGGATTCAGCACGGGGTTGCCCACCCAGTACGCAAACACCGCCCCGGTCGACACGTTTTGCCGCTTCAGGCTCACGGCGATGGGTGCGGAACAGCACGTGCACATCATGGACGGCACGGCCGCCGCGGCGGCGACGCCGGCCGTGCCCCAGCTGGCCCGCCCTAACAGTTTCACCAGCCATCCGTCCGGCAGCAGCGACTCGATGCCCGCGGCAATGATCATGCCGACGATGAAGGCGATCCAAATGTCCTTCACATAAGCTACGCCATAGGACACGGCGGCCGCCAAGCCCACCGGGGGCGCGGCGCGATGCGTGCCCGTCACCATCGACGCGCCCAGCGTGTGGGAGGAGGCGACCGAGAACGCCTTCACGAAATACGGACTCCACTTGGCCACGAAGACCCCCGCCAGCGCCAGCAGGATAAAGACCAGCACCGGCCACACCCCGGCGGGCCGATCAGGGTGGACCGGCGTTTCCGGCGAATTCAATGGCTCCCCCCTATCCGCTCGTTGTCAGTCCCGTCATCTTATCGGCGACGCATCTCGCCGGCTCAGTTTCATACGATGGTTGCATCACTACGCTTTACGCCTGCATGCTACTTGTCCAGTGGGCCCTATCTCGCTATGATCCGATCAGAATGGGGTGGGCGCGGGCGTGTGGCGTGGAGGAGGTGACGCTTGGAGCTTCAGGACTTGGCCCTGTTCAAGTCGATCGTTGAGTGTGGCAGCATGACGCGTGCGGCGGAAGCGTACGGCATGACCCAGCCGTCGGTGAGCCGGCACTTGCAGCGGCTGGAGCAAGAGGTGGGGACCCTTCTGATTGACCGGGCCGGCGCGCCCCTGACACCGACGCCCGACGGTCGGCACTTCCTGGCGTTTGCGGAGTCGGTGCTGGGCGAGTGGGTGGGCCTGCAGGAACAGCTGGGCCGACCTGACAGCATCACGGGGGAACTGCGGCTGGGGGTCACGGCCTCGTACGCGGGGGGAGCGGCGGTGACCCGCTGGATGGCGCGTTTTGTGGAAAAATACCGCGGGGTGCGCCCGCGCCTCATGACCATGGATTCACGGGCCGTGGAGGCGGCGGCGGTTCAGCACCGGGTCTCGGCGGGATTCATGGGGTGCCCGCCGCAGGACTGCTGCCTGGAAAGCCTCCCGGTGGAGCAGGACACGCTCGTGCTGGTGACGCCCACCACGGGAGAGTGGGCCAGCCTCACCGACCCGGTGAACGCTGACGCGCTGTACGCCATGCGGTTTGTGCGGCGAGAGCGCGGCAGCGGCACCTGGGAGACGGTGGAGCATGCGCTCGTCGGCGCGGGCCGGTCTCCCCACCTCAACGTGGTGCTGGAGACCGACTCGGTGGATGGGGTCTTGGCGGCGGTGGGAGCGGGCGTGGGGGCCAGCTTCGTGTCGGCGGCCGCACTCGCGCACCGCGACACGCCTGAGATTCGGTCGTTTCACATTCGTGGGATGGTGCTGCGGCGCCAGGTATATCTGGTCTACGACCCCACGGTGCTGATGCGCAACCCCTTGGCCGCCCTGTTCTGCCGCTTCATTGAGCAGGCGGCGGACGAAGAGGGGCCGGTGGCCCGCCGGCTGCCGCGACCGCGGCGCATCGGCTGACGGCGCGGCGCCTGAACTATGATGAACACGCCCCACGCCGGGCGGAAGGGGATGGTCCGATGAGTGATGTGATGGAGATGGGGCAAGCCACGTTTGACGAAGTGCTGGCGGCGGGGCGTCCAGTGGTCGTAGACTTCTGGGCACCCTGGTGTGGACCCTGTCGGGTGCTGTCGCCGCTGGTCGAAGAGGTCGCCGCTGAGCAGCGAGGATCCATCACCGTGGGCAAGGTGAACGTCGATGAGCATCCGGGCCTGGCCAGCCGTTACGGCGTCATGAGCATCCCGTCGGTGATTCGCTTTGACGGGGGTCGCGAGACGCACCGGGTGGTGGGGGCCGTGAGCAAGCCGGAACTTGTGCGCCGCCTGGGGTTGTAACGTCGGATCGCAACGCGCGGCGAGACGAGAACGGAGGGATCGGGATGGCAGAGGTGACGGCGACCAAGAACGGCGCCCACTATACGGTGGCCGAAGCGGGCAACTTGGGTGAGTTGGAGAAGAAGGAGTTTATTGCCCAGACACTGGGGTTCACGGGGATGCAGGTGTCCTTGAACCGGGCGACGCCCGGTCAGGCGTCGCCCTACCTGCACGCCCACCGCCAGCACGAGGAGCTTTATCTGTTTCTGTCGGGAACCGGAGAGTTCCAGGTCGATGGCGACGTGCTGCCGGTCAAGCCTGGCACCATGATTCGGGTGGCGCCGGAAGGGCAGCGGGCGTGGCGCAACAACTCGTCCAGCGATCTCTTGTTCATCGTGGTGCAGGCCAATGTGGGCACCCTCACCGGCCAAGACGGCATTCGCCTGGATGGGGACCCCTCGTGGCCCGCGTAAGATCTGACAGGTGAAGGCCCGCACACGAGCCTAAGACGAGACCACGGAGGCGTACCCCGAGGGTGCGCCTCCGTCCGTGGGCGACGAACCGTTAGGTGTCGATGCCCAGGTGATGCAGCACAAACGCGTCTTCCTGGGCGCGGTCTCTCAAGCGGTTGTACCGGCCGGACGGCCCGCCGTGGCCCGCCCCCATCTCGGTCTTCAGCACCAAGACGTGCTGGTCGGTCTTTGTGGCGCGCAGCCGTGCGACCCACTTGGCGGGTTCGAAGTAGCCCACGCGGGGATCGTTTAAGCCGGTGTGTACGTACAGGTGGGGATAGTCTTGCGCGGCCACGTTGTCGTACGGGCTGTAGGTAGCCATGTAGGCAAACGCGTCGGCGTCGTGGGGGTCGCCCCATTCATCCCACTCGAGGCTGGTCAGCGGAATCGTGTCGTCCAGCATGGTGGTCAATACGTCCACGAACGGCACGCCCGCGACGATCACCTGAAACCACTGCGGCGCTAGGTTGGCGACCGCGCCCATCAGCAGACCGCCGGCGCTGCGGCCGCGGGCGGCCAGGCGTTCGGGGGTGGTGTAGCCTCGCTCCACCAGCGCGCGGGCGGCGTCGACGAAGTCCGTGAAGGTGTTGCGCTTATGCATGAGCTTGCCCTCCTCGTACCAGGCGCGGCCCATCTCCCCACCGCCGCGCACGTGGGCGATGGCCATGACGACGCCGCGGTTTACGAGGGGCAGCCGCGCGCTGGTGAAGTGCGGATCCGACGTGGCTCCGTACGAGCCGTAGCCATCCAGGATCAGGGGAGCAGGCCCCTGGTCCCGCGCCCCGCGCCGATACACCAAGCTTACGGGCACCTGGGTCACTCCGTCCTGCGCCGTCACGGTCACCCTCTCCTGCACATAGTCGTTGGCTTGGTAGCCCCCCAGGACGGGCTCCTGCTTCAGGAGGGCGCGCGTGAGGTCCGCCAGCGTGAGCTCATACACCGATGGCGGGGTGACGAGCGATTCATAGCGCACCTGCGCCACGGGGGTGGGATACGTGCGGTTGTCACCCGGTGAGACGGTGTAAAGATCCTCGGGCCAGGTGACACGCCGCAAGCCCTCGGGATCTAGCACCCACAGTTGGCTCTGGCCGTCTTCGCGCCCCGACACCAGCACGGCGTCCCCCAAGGGCTCAACATCGTCCAGCGGGCGGCCCGCCTGGTGGCCGATGAGCTCCGTCCACGCCGAGGGATCGTCCAGGTGGGCCAGAGGAGCCGCCAGCAGCTTCATGTCCGGCGCATGGTCGTCGGTAAGCACTAAGAGCGCATCCCCCCAATGCTCCAGCGTGTACCGCACCCCGCGCCGCCGCGGCTGGAACACGTGCCACGTGCGCCCTGCGGTGGCCGTGTCCAGGTAGCGCACTTCGTGAGTGGTGGTGCTGTGAGAGGTTGCGAACAGGAACCGGCCGCTCTGGGAGCGCCCCACATGGAGCGTGTACGTGGGGTCCGTCTCGTCGTAAACGACCTCATCGGCCGACGCGTCCATGCCCAGTCGGTGGCGCACCAGGCGGTGGGCCCGCTGCGTAGTGGGGTCGACTGTGATGCAGTACAGGGCATCCCCCTTGGGATCCCACTCGAGGCTGCCGAAGAGTGTCACGTCGTCGCGGGTGTCGACGAGCATCTCGCCGGTCGCGAGGTTCTTGATGTGCAGGCGGTAGCGGTCCGTGCCCGTCTGGTTGTCCAGGTAGGCCAAGAGTGTGTGGTCGGGACTGACGCGCTGGACGGTCAAGCTGTAAAAAGCTTTCCCCGCCGCCAGCGCGTTTTGGTCCAGCAACACCTCCTCAGCGGCCGCGTCCAGCTCGTCGCGGAACCGGGCGCGCTTGCGGGCAAAGATGGGATAGGCCGCACCTTCTTCGGTGCGCCGATAGTAAAAGTAGGGGCCGTCCTGCACCGGCACCTCGACGTCGGTTTGCTGAATGCGGGCCAGCTGTTCCTCGTACAGGCGCTGGGCCATCGGGCGGAGGGGCGCCATCACGGCGTCATAGTAGGCGTTCTCCTCGGTGAGATATTGGATCACGGCGGGATTGTCCCGCTCGCGGAGCCAATAGTAGTCGTCGGGGCGGGTGACGCCATGCAGGACGTGCGCGTGCGGGATGCGCGGTGCCTTTGGCGGCGCGGATATGTTGGGCAAGATGCTACACTCCCTTGAGCCGCATGGATGCGGCCAAGCAATTGGAACGACTCCTCTCAGAGCGTTCGCGCTGGGCGGGCCGGTTCCTGCCCGCGGGCGCAAATCGATTGACCGTCGGTGCAGGGTTGGGGGGGAGGAGCAGGCCATGCCGGACCGCACCACACTGGCCTATGTCGGCGCGACGCTGCTGTTCTGGTCGTCGGCGTTTGCCGGCATTCGAAGTGCCCTCATCGGGGTAACGCCCGGGCACGTGCTCCTGTTGCGGTTTGGCATCGCGTCCCTGGTGCTGCTGGGCTGGAGCCGGGTGGTCCGGCTTCCCTGGCCCCCCGTTCGCCTCTGGGGCCGGGTGGCCATGATCGGTATCGTGGGCATTTCCGTCTACCAGGGTTGCCTCACGTTCGGTGAACAGGTGGTCCCCGCCGGCACCGCCAGCTTCATCGTGGCAGCCGCGCCTGTGTTCACGGCGCTGCTGGCGGCGCTGTGGCTGTCCGAGCGCCTCTCGCGTCGGACCCTCGCGGGCCTCGGCGTGAGCCTCACGGGTGTGGGGCTCATCAGCTTCGGGTCGGGGACGGTCGGGTTTCACCAGAGCGCGCTGCTCATCGTCGTGGCGGCCGTGGCCACCGCGGTCTTTTTTGTGGCGCAGAAGCCCCTTTTGGGCCAGTATCCGCCACTGGCGGTGACGGCCTGGGTGACGTGGGCCGGCACGCTGCCGCTCTTGGTGTTTCTGCCGGGACTGGCGGCCAACGTGGCGCATGCGCCACCCGCCTCCCTCTGGTCCGTGGCGTATCTGGGCGTGTTGCCTGCGGCGGTCGCCTATGTCTTGTGGGCGCACGCACTCCAGCGAGCTCCGGCCGGCCAGGTGACCAGCTGGCTCTACCTAAACCCGTTTCTCGCCACCGCCATAGGCTGGCTGTGGCTGGGTGAAGTGCCAACATGGACGGCGCTGGCCGGGGGGGTTGTCGCCGTGGGGGGCGTAGTGCTGGTGAACTGGCGGCCCCGGCGCTCCGTCGCGACCGCCACCACCCGCTCGTGAGTGCGAATGCCCGCCGCCGCCTCGCTTGACGCGCCGGTGGCAGTCTGTTACAGCTACGTCGACCCAATTCGATGGGGGTGGGACGCCGTGGACCGGTCGGTGGGGCAGTGGCTCGGGGTGGCGGCCGCGGTCGGCCTGGTGGCGTCACTGGTGGTATGGACCCTGGGGGCCGCGCCGCTGGGCGCGTACATTGGCGACGTCTTCCAGTTGGCGCTCCTGGTGGTGGCGTTTTTGGTCGGGCGCCGCGCTATCCGGGAGCGGCGGCGCCCGGGGTGGCTCGGGGGCCTCGCCGGCGTGGTGGGCGGCTTTGTGGCCGGCTTGGGTGATTTTGGCGTGCGATTTCCGGTGTCGCGCTTTCACACGGTGGTGACGGCCGCCAGGACGGTCACGGCGGCCCAGCAGGCGGCGGTGGCCAACAGCGTCGGCGGCCACCTAACGGAACTGGTGCTGCTCACCCTGGTCATGGGGGTGTTCGGCATCATCGCGGGGACGATCGGCGGAGCGACCGGCAGGCCGCCCGGCACACCGCGTGCCGTCTGACGACCCCCAAGCCCCGCGCCCAGGGTGCGGTGTGGCGCTGGTCTTGGACGGGGTCAGCAAAGCGTACCCCCGCGGCCAGGACATGGTTCCCGCGCTGCTTGATGTGTCGCTTACGCTCGAGCCCGGCCAGCTCACGCTCATCCTCGGCCCCTCGGGCGGCGGTAAATCCACCCTCCTGCAGCTGTTGGGGGGGATGGACCGTCCGACGGCGGGCCACATCTGGGCGAATGGGGTGGATCTCACGCGGCTGCCGCCCGACCGCCTGTCGGCGTGGCGGCGCGACACCGTGGGGTTTGTATTCCAGTCGTTCTTCCTGCTGCCGCACCATGACGCGGTGGAGAACGCGGCGCTGCCGCTGCTGCTGGGCGGGCGGCCGCCGTCGGTCCGGCGCCAGCGGGCAGAAGACATGTTGGACCGTCTGGGGCTGGCGAACCGGGCTCGACACCGGCCCGGTCAGCTGTCGGGCGGTCAGGCCCAGCGGGTGGCCATTGCGCGCGCCCTGGCCAACGACCCCCCGGTGATCCTGGCCGACGAGCCTTCGGGCAACCTTGACACCGAGAGTGGTGAGGGCATCCTGGAGACCCTGGAGCAGCTGGCGCATGAAGACGGCCGCACCGTGGTGCTGGTGTCGCACAACCCGGACTTCGTGCCGCGGGCGGACCGCGTCATCCGCCTGCGTGACGGACGCATCCAGGACGACTCCAAGCCACGGCGCGTGGCGAGGCCTGCCGCGGAGACTTTTCGGCCGATGAGAGCCGGGCCCCGTCTGACCGCCCTCTTGGGGGAAGCGGTGGCGTCCGTGCGGCGGCGCGCGTGGCGGTCGGTGCTGACGGCGCTGGGGGTGGCGATTGGCGTGGCAGCGGTGGTGCTGCTGGTGGGCATTGGGCAGGGGCTCGAGCACCGGGTCGTGACGGGAACCCTGCAGCAGGCCTCGCTCAACACGGTGATTGTGAGTCCCAGCCAATCCTCCCATGCCCTGTCGCTGACCCAGGTGGGGTCCTCGTCCACGGTGGTGCATCCCATCACCGCCCAGAGCGTGGTTCGCTTGGCCCGGCTGTCCGGCGTGGTGGGTGCGTACGGCACCGCGCAGTTCCTGGGGCAAATAGCGCAGGGTTCCCGCAGCATCTCGCTGGTAGTGCAGGGGCTCCCGCCGCGCTCGCTGTGGCACCACGCCACACTGCCCTCACTTCTGTTTGGGCATCTGGCGATCCCGGGTCGCTCCCAGGCGGTGCTCGACCAGGCTTCGGTGGATGCGCTGTTCGGCCTGACGAAGGGTCAGGAGCGCCGTGCACTGGGACGCAGGTTCACGGTGCGGCTGTCGACTGAACTGGGCGGCGCCACCGGGTCCAGTGTTGCGGGGGTCAGCCGGCGGGTGGAAAACGCCGTGACCCTGACACTGGTGGGGGTGGCCAAGCCTGGGTTCAGTTCAGTGCTCGACGTGAGTGCCGAGCGTGTGACGCGGTGGTTGGAAGAAAATCGTGCCCCCCACCAACCGCTGATGTATGGGGGGGCGATTGTGCTGGCGCGGCACGTGTCGCTGGTCAAAGGGCTGGCCGCGAAGATTCATCGGATGGGATACGGCGTCACGACGACGGCCTCGATCATTCAGTCGATCCAAAGCGCCTTCAGCATTCTGGAAACGGGACTCGGCATTCTGGGGGGCATTGCGCTGGTCCAGTCAGGTCTCATGATTGGGGTGGTGATGGGTATGGCGGTGCTGGAGCGCCGGCGGGAGATCGGGATCTGGCGCGCGGTGGGTGCACGCCGCCGCGACATCTTCGTGCTGTTTCTGGCAGAAGCCCTCGTGATCGGGGCGGTGGGCGGCGCGGTCGGCGACCTGACCGCTCTGGGCTTTGGGAGCTTGGGCGCCCTGGTGTTTCACGTGCCGGCGTTGTTCTATCTGCCGCCCGCCCTGCTGCTGTTGGGCCTCGGGTTTGGAGCTGCGATGGCGACGGTGGCTGGCATCATTCCCGCGAGCCAGGGGGCGCGGCTGTCACCAGTGGAGGCGATCCGCACCGAGTGAGCCGGTCAGCGGCGGATGACAAACGGGGGAACGACCGTCGAGTGGGCGTGGCGGACAGGCACAGCGCGCGACTGGACGCTCCGCACGGCGGCCAAGGGCGGTCCGTGGTGCAGGATCTGGGCAAACCGGCGCACCGCGGCCGGTTCTCCTTCGACTTCGGCCTCGACCAGATCCCCCGTGCCCCGGTTCATCACGTACCCCGACAAGCCTAAATCGTTGGCGGCCTGGGCTGCCCAGGCCCGAAACCCGACGCCCTGGACGTGACCCCGCACCATGAGGTGCAGGCGCAGGCGGGGTGGGCCCGCCTTTTCATCGCTGGCCATCCGCATGCTCCTCTCCGGTCAATTTCCTGACTGGGCTCCCTGCGGGGAGCCGTTCCCCCATTCTATAATGGCAGGACGGGCCGCGCACTGGTCGCGGCGGAGCATCGCATAGATCGGATAGACTGATGAGACTCATGAGACGGACAGGCTCGCGCGGAGCCGCGAGGGGAGGACTCGGGCGACGTGCTGAATGAAGTGTTTCAACAGGCATGGGACGTAGCATGGAACCGGCGGGACACGTGGTGGGTGGCGCTGTGGCTGGGTCTCTTCGGTGTCGCGGTGCTTGCGGCCACCGCGAGCCTGTTGGCTCGGTCGGGACTGTCGGTGCAGGGACCCGGCTTCGGTTTGGTGGCCCCGCCGCCGTACGGGACGCTGGGTCCCCCGACGGGGGTAGCCGGTGCATCGCCTCTGCCCGGCCTGTCGGATCCGGTGCTCCTCAGCTTGGGCGGAGTGCTGATGATTTCCGGGGGGTTGATCGCCCCCTTCGTGATGGCAGGGGCTTACGGCGTGGTGGCGCGTGCCATGAGAAGCAGAGACTCCCTTCCCGCGTCCGCGTTTTGGCAGGAAGGCTGGCGCAACTGGGGGCGGGGATACGGCCTCATCCTGCTGGGGCTGGTGATTGGGGTCATCGCCGTGTTGGCCGCCGTGACGCTGTTTGCCGTGCTGCACCTCCTGGGGGGCTTTGGCGTCGTGCTGGCGGTGCTGGGCAGCGTGGCCGCGTTTGTCGGCGCCGGCCTCTGGATGTACTGGAGCGTTTCGCACCTGTTCCTGGGGCAATGGACGTGGTCGCGATCGCTGAGTCAGGGCCTCCTGGACACCTGGACCTACAAGTGGTCCTCGCTCGGGGTCATGGTGGTGCTGATCCTCGGTGGCTCCCTGCTGAACCTCGTGACTACGCCGCTTGAACAGATGTGGCTGCCGCTGGGCCTTGTGGTGGGAATTGCCGTGTCGGGCTGGATCGGGCTGTTTTCCGCAACCGTGACCCTCGGATTCCACGCGTACGGCGAACGGCACGGCGGTGCGGCCTAAAGGCCGGCGGTAGGCTGTTGGCACTCATGGTGAGGCGAAGCGACATGCCCAGCAGGTCCGCCTCGGTGACCGTGACGCCGGGACTTTCGGCGCGGTCCTCGTGCAGCCACCGATCAGGGCTCAGGGCGGCGTAGAGCATGGCGGCGGGCTGAGCCACCTCGGGGGTAGTGCGGGTGGTCACCAGGCTGCGCCACGGTGCGACGGCGGCGCGCCGCTGGATGCCGTCGGCATTGTGGTCGCCTCGATGACACGGCCACGAACCGTTCTCCCGCTGTGAGGTGCGGGCGTGGCGCCACCCGGAGCGGCCACACGACGTGGGACGGCGGCAGCGGGCGGTGGGTCCTGATCAGGTGGCGCACGCTTCGTGCGTCAAAGCCCGCACGAGGTCCCGGCCGAACCGGCAGCCCACGCGAGCCCAGGTATGCCACCGTGCGGCATTGCCCAGTGACCCAGCCACACGTTGACCGCATTCACCACCGGCAGCTGCACCGCCTGCTGGATGCGGGCCAGAGCGGGCGTGGGTCGCTGACCAGCAAGGTGGCCAGACCCGCGCTGCATGGCGCAGGCAATCGGGTTGGGATTCCACCGACACCGAGCGGTGGGTGTGCAGCCACAGCGGACCATGGCATGCGGTTTTGCCCTCGAGGTGGTTCTCGCCTCAGTTTCGGTGGCCCCTAGAACCAGATCTTCGCCGACGGCATTCGCGGTGGGGTCAGAAAGACCCGCGCCCCAAAGGCCGGATAAGCCGCGGCAACATCTTTCGGTCGGATACATCAGAGCCTAGCTCCCTCACGCTCCCGAAGTCGAAGGAATCCGGAGGGCTGGCCGCCGCCAGCTTCTGATTGGGACCCGCTGCGTTGATCGGCCGACCCCAAACGTCGATTCGCTGTGCCTGATGGGCGGGGCGTCTCGGCCATCGCTCCACTTTCATTTGCGCGAGTTGCAGGGTACCCCCGGGCCGCGATCGGACCGTATGGGATCGAAGCGCCGGGAAATTGGGCCCCACACCCCATCTTGATAATTTTTATACAGTGGCCTGGCACACTGCCAAGGTACGGACTGCTAAACGAGACGTGGGGAGAGAGGGATCAGCAGCGTGTCAACCTCGGGTGCCATGGGAATGCCAGAGCCGAAAACCCGCCGGGGCCTGTCCATGCCGCGCGTGGTGGGCCTGGCCGGCGGTACGACGGTAGTGCTGGCGGGCTTGGTGTACGCCGTGGTGGCGGCGGGCCATCCATCGACCACCGGTCGGTATCTCACCGCGCCGGTGCGGCGCGGGTCGGTATCGCTCACGTATCAAGCCACGGGCGACTTGATCCCTGCCCAGACGGCTACGTTCACGACGCCGGGCAATGCCACGCTCAGCTCGCTGGCGGTGCATACGGGCGAGGCGGTCAGCTCCGGCCAGGTGCTGGCCGTCTTCGCCGACCCAGGCCTGGCAGGCCAGCTCGCTTCGGCCAACGCCAGCTTGCTGACGGCCGAGAGCCAACTCGCGGCGCTGCAGGCACCCACGCACACGGCGGCGGCCAGCAGCGCGGTCCAAGTGGCCGACGCCGCCTTGGCGGTGGCCAGCGCGGCGGTGACTTCGGATCAGGCGGCCGTGAGCGCGCTGACGGTCACCAGCACGGCCGCCGGCACGGTGACGCTGCTGGTATCGCCCGGCCAAACCGTGGCGGCCGCCCAGCCGGTGGCCACGGAGGGCGGCACCACCTATACCAGTCCGGTAGCGGGCACCGTGGGGTCGGTGCATGTGTCCTCGGGGGCTCGGGTCAGTGCAGGCCAGCCGCTCGCCACCATCAGCGACCCGTCGCTCTTGGCGAAGTTGGCTGCAGACCAGGCTACCGTGATTCAGGACCGCATCGCGGTGACCAGCGCCGAGGCGGCGGGCGGCAGTGCGAGTCAGGCGGCCGCGCTGGCGGTGGCCCAGGCCACCGTGTCGGCCGATCAGAGTACCGTGACATCGCTGCGCCAGGCCGTAGGGTCGCTGACCGCTACGGCGCCCTTTGCCGGGGAGGTGGTGTTTGCCTCGTCGTCCGGCGCCACGGCGAAGGTGGTGGCGGTGGATTCGCTCGACCGGCAGGTCACCGTGCCCGTGCCTGAGACCGAGCTGTCATCGGTGCATACGGGGCAATCCGTGGTGGTCACGCTGCCTGCCTACCCCGGACAAAAATTTTCCGGTGCGGTCAGCAGTGTCGCACCCGTGGGCACGTATGCCAACGGCGTCTCGTCGTTTGCAGTGCAGATTGCGGTGACCAGCATGCCCCATGTGGCGTACTACGGGCTCAGTGCCAACGTCGTGATCGGCCTCCGGTCGGTGCACGGCCAGTTAGTGGTGCCACTCGCGGCGCTCGGGGCACGAGGGGGCCACACGGTAGTGAGGGTGCTGCAGGGTAGCCACGTGAGTGTGGTTCCGGTGAAGGTGGTGCTGGAGTCCACGGCCACGGCCGCGGTGGCTTCGCCCCACCTCTCGGTGGGGGCGCGGGTGATCATTGCCCAGCCGACGTCGGCTACGGGCGCGAAGAAGCTGCGCACCAAGGGCCGCGCCGTGCGGGGCGGCGCAGCTCGCAAGGGTCACGGGGGCCACGGAGGGGGCAAGCCATGATCCGGGTGGAGCACCTGACCAAGGACTACCCCATGGCGGGGGGGACCGTGCGCGCCCTGCACGAGGTGAGCTTTGAGATTCCCACCGGTTCGCTCGCGGCCATCATGGGGCAGTCGGGTTCCGGCAAAACCACGCTGCTGAACCTGCTGGGCGGCCTCGATGGACCCACGGCCGGCCGGTACTGGCTGAATGGGCGCGATGTGAGTGACTTCGGGGTGGTGGAGTGGTCACGGGAGCGCAATCGGACGATCGGGTTTGTGTTTCAGGCGTTCAATCTGCTGCCCAGCATGTCAGCGCTGGGCAACGTGGAGCTACCGCTGGTGTACCGCCGGGTGGCACCGCGCCAGCGGCGCCAGCGAGCCCAGGCGGTGTTGGAGACGATGGGCCTCGCCAATCGGAGCCATCACCGTCCCACCGAGCTTTCCGGGGGGCAGCAGCAACGCGTGGCGATTGCGCGGGCGCTGGTGGGTGACCCGCCCCTGCTGCTGGCCGATGAACCCACGGGCAACCTGGATGCCGAGACGGGTCAGGAGATCCTGGACCTACTCGCGGCGCTGCACCGGCAGGGCCGCACCATCGTCATCGTGACGCACTCCGCCGAGGTGGCCGCCCGCTGCGAGGTGGTGCTGCAGATGCGGGACGGCCGGATGCTGCCAGCGACTGCGGGAGCCGATGGAGGTGTGGCGCATGACCTGGGCTGACAGCCTCCGGACGGCGTGGGCTGGCATGTGGAGCAGCAAGCTCCGCGCGCTGCTGACGATGCTGGGGGTCATCATCGGGGTGGCGGCCGTGATCACGCTGGTGGCTATTGGCAATGGTGCGTCCCAGGCCGTGGCGTCCCGCATTGAAACGTTGGGCACCAACGTGCTGTTCGTGACGCCCGGGCCCGGCACCCCCTTCACCACGCGGCAGGTAGCGTATATTCGCGACAACACGCCGGTGGCGCGGGTGGTGGTGCCGCTGCTGAACAGCGGGGGTCAGCTGTCCGTGGGGACCAGCACGCTCCCCGCCCCCGTGGTCGGCACCACACCTGGGTATCAGGCGTTGGGCGCCATCCATCTGGCCGCGGGGCGATTTTTGGCGCCCGCGGACATCACGTTCAATCGTGATGCGGTGGTGCTGGGCGCCAACGTGAGCCAGGCCCTCTTCGGTGCGGGCAATCCCGTGGGGGCACACGTGTCCCTGCTGGGTCAGCGGTTCACGGTAGTGGGGGTGCTGCAGCCGGTGGGCCAGGGACCCGGCGTCAGTCAGGACAATTCGGTGTTCATCCCACTGCCGGTGGCGCAGTTTTTGCTGAGCACCCAGAACCTGTCGGCGGTGCTGGTGGGCGCCTCCTCGCCCACGGCGGCCTCACAGGCACAGGATCTGCTGACGAACCTCTACACGAACCGGTTTGGCTCGGCGTCATCGGTCACCGTGGCGTCCGAGGACCAGGTGCTGGCTACGCTGTCCGCCACCCGCGCCACCTTCACCAATCTTTTGGCTGGCACCGCGCTCATCTCGCTGGTGGTGGGCGGCATCGGCATCATGAACATCATGCTGGTGTCCGTCACGGAGCGCACGCGTGAGATCGGGGTGCGCCGTGCTGTGGGCGCGGTGCCCGAAGACGTGGTGCTGCAGTTCCTGCTGGAGGCCATGGTGATGAGTCTCACCGGGGGCGCGCTGGGCGTTGGCGTGGGCCTGGTGCTGGTGCATTTGGCTCCACTCATTCTGAAAACCCCGGCCGTCTTCACGCCGTCTGCGGTGGTGCTGGCCTTCGTGTTCAGCACCCTGGTGGGGTTGGTGTTCGGCATGTATCCCGCCGTCAAGGCATCCCATCTGCACCCGATTGATGCCCTGCGCCACAGTGGCTGACCGTCGCGCCGTCCCGGTGACCAGCGAATCAGGCGACCTGTACCGCACGCCCTCGGAGGGAAGCCGATGGCCCCGGCTCACCTTCACGGGCGGTGTGGTGGCGGCCGAGCGTGAGGACCCACCGGCAGAGTGCCCGCCCGCCGGTCCCTTTCTTGCCGATTCCAGTCCGGTGCCCTGCTGCCCGGGTGCCCGTGGCGCAGCAAAAGCGCGGCCTGACCCCCGTTGCTGCCTGAGGCACTCATCTCTCGCCGTACATCCTGTCTGCCCAGTCCCGGGTCGAACCCCACCATCGTCCCGGAACCATGACCGTGGACGGCCTCCGACTGCTCTATGCGATGTGGCGCGGTGTCTCTCCCCACCACGAGTCCCCGGCCGTGTACGAGCGCCTCGAGTTGGCGGCGGGCGTAACCGCGGCCCTGGCGTCCGTAGACGGACCTGGGCCTAGACCTTGCCCGCGGCCCGGCTGTCGGGGATCGGGACGTCGCTGGAGGTGCACCGCCCTGGGCGCCTGCCACCTGCCGTTCTGCTTGGCGGGGGCCCGCACGCTGGCGGCCGTGTGATCCTAGTCTTGGTGGTCTTTGCGCCCTGCACCCTGGCGGTGTTGTTCCTGTTCGGATTCAGTCCATCGCTGCCGTTCCCGAAGAAGAAGCAACCCCTCACGACGCAGGCCTCAAGGGCAAAAGCCAGGGCCGCCTTCATCCCATGGTCCCACGGGGTGACGCGGTTCGCGCTGCCGGCGGGTGCGCTCATGCTGGTGGCTGTCGTGGTTTGAGTGACACGCCACTGGCGCTGGGGTTCACGTCGCGTGGCCACGCGCGATGCCGAGAGCCCCGACTGGTCCGCGACACCGTCGATTCGGAGCGAATCCTTCACGGTCGGGGGAGCGGACGGTGCTGGCCCGCCGGGGGGTGCAGGTGCGCATGCGGCCAGGGTTCCGGCGGCCCGCCCACTCCGAGGAAGTGCGCTACCATGGCCGCCCCGATAACCGGGATCGGGCGCGTACCGTGAAGAACGGATGGCCCCAGGACCCGAGCTCGTCCGAGGGCGCAGGGAGCGACGGATTCCTGAACTGGTGGGCTATACCGCCGACCGCTGGCCGCCCCTACGCCCACCCCCGGCTGTCCGGCAGACCCGGGTTCGGGGCTCGCCTGTGCCGGCCTCCAAAGGCCGCGCCTCCACTCGTGGGAGCGTGGGAATGGGCGGCTGGGGCGGTCGCCAGGTTGACCATGCCCCCGTCAGGGCGGCCTCCCGCGCCGGCAGGCGGTGCACCCTGGCCAAGCGTCCGGCCCGGCCGCCTCCCCCCGACTCGACTGTCGGCGAAGCAGGATTCCGGCGTCGTGTGTGCAAAGAGCGAGCGGGATAGTCGTAACACCGGATCGAGGTGGCAGTGGTGACGGTCTTGGTGCTGGATGATGAGCCCAGGGTTGTGGACCTGTTGACGATGATGCTGCAGGCGCGCGGTCATTCGGTCGTGGGGGCGCGGCGTTGGGATGCGGCGCTGTTGGACACACGCTACGATGCAGCGCTGGTGGACTGGCATCTGGGAAACGACGATGGGCGCCTCGCGGCCGAGCGGCTGGTGACTGGCGGCCTGGACCGGTCCCGGGTGGCCGTGATGTCGGGCCAGCGCGGGCCTGATCCCGGTCCGTACCGGCTCTGGGCGAAGCCGTTTTCGCTTGCCGATGTGGCGTCCTGGGTGGAATCGCTGGGACCCCGCTGACGAGGGCCGAGTCAGACAAGCGGCGCGGCACCGGGGTGGATGCCGCATTCGGTTTTGTCGAGCGTCGCCCAGCGCCCCGCACGCGGGTCTTCGCCGGCCCGGACGGCTCGAGTGCACGGCACACAGCCGATGGAGGGATAGCCCTGGTGGTGCAGGCGGTTGTACGGGACCCGATGCTGGCGCACGTAACGCCAGACCTGCCCCGTGGTCCAGCGCACCAGCGGATTAATTTTGATGAGGCCAAACTTGGCGTCAACTTCCACGACGCGGGCACCGGCCCGAAATGGCGTCTGATCGCGGCGGATGCCGGTAATCCAGGCGTCCAGCCCGTTCAGCATCTGACCCAGGGGCTCCACCTTGCGCATGCGGCAACAGGCATCGGGATCCCGCTGCCACAGCCGGTCGCCGTATTGATCCGCCTGGAGCGCCAGCGTCAGGGCGGGCCGGCGGCGTTCCGGTACAAACCCGTACCGCGCCTTGACCGCGTCCACGAGCGCGTAGGTTTCGGGAAACAGCACCCCCGTGTCCAGGTAAAACACCCGTGGTGTAGGAGTGGCCCGCACCAGCATGTCGGTGAGGCACATGTCTTCCACCCCGAAGCTGGAGGCCAGGGCCACATGACTGCCAAACGCGGAGACGGCCCAGGCACAGATGGCCTGGGGATCGGCCGTTTCCAGCTCATCGGCCCAATGGGCCACCGACCCCGGCATTCCGGTCTCACCCTGTTGCACCATTGTCATCGGCTCCTCCCTCGTCATCTCAGGGGTCCACGGCGCCCAAGCGTCGTGGCGGCCACGCGCCACCTCCGTAGGCTACGCGGCAGCCCCCCGTATGTACCGGCGTATGGCGGAACGCGCTCACATACAACCACAGGAACACGCCGCCCTGGCAGAGGAGGATGTGCATCATGCAGGGGGAACAGGCACGGGACCTTGGGTGGTGGTTGGCGGCGGCGGGGTTGGCTGTGGCGCTGGCGGCCTACGGGCTCGGCTCGCGGCTCTCGGCGGCCGCCAGCCGGCCCGCTCCGCTCATCACTCGCGCGCCGGTCACTGAGCGGGTGCTGGCGCTCACGTTCGATGACGGGCCGACCGCCAAGTGGACGCCGCTAATCCTGCGGGTGCTGCGCCAGAATCACGTGGCCGCGACGTTTTTTGTCATCGGACGGCAGGCCGAGCGCTACCCCGCTCTGATTGCCCAGGAAGTCCGCGACGGGATGGAAGTAGGGAGTCACGGGTACAACCACCTGGGGCTGCGCGGACAGAGCGCCCAGGTCGTCGCCGCCGAGGTGGACCGGGCCAAAGAGGCCATCATGGCGGCCGGTGCGCCTCTCCCGACGCTTTACCGCATGCCGGCCGGGATCTATGACCAAACGGCGCTGTCGGTGCTGGGCGGCCTGCACTACGTCGTTGTGGGGTGGACCATCGATCCGCGAGACTGGCGGCACCGCTACACGGCGGGCGCAATGGCGCAGCTGGTGGAAACCCAGGCGGCGCCCGGCGCCATTATCATTTTCCACGATGGTCACAACGGCGGGCGGGCCACCGTGCAGGCGGTGGAGCGATTGATCCCGGCGCTGAAGCGCGCGGGCTACCGCTTTCTTACGGTGTCGGCCATGTTGAAGCTGGTCAAGGGTCGCCTCTAGCGTTAGGGATTCACGGTGCGCGGCATTTGGTTTTCGAACGCCAGCACGTCCACCGTGGGGGCAATCGACGCGTAGCCCCAATTGAGCAGGGACTCGGCATCGACGTACTCGGTGGTAAAAAGCTGCGCATGCAGCAGGACGCCCACCAAGGTGACCGGATAGCCGCTGACCGTCCGCTGGGCTGCAAACACCAGGGTGCAGGCCGCCTGGGTCGTCCACCCCGTCTTCAGTCCAATCACGGTAGGGTCCCGCCACAAAATGCCGTTGATGTTGATGACCGTGGGGTTGTTGGGCAGGCTCGCGGTCTTGGTGCGCACAATCTGCCGCAGCACCGGGATCTGAAGGTCCAGTTCCGCGAGCCGCAGCAGATCCCCCGCACTGGAGGTTGAACCCGGGGAGATGCCGTCGGGGTCGGCGTAATGGGTGTGGTGCAAGCCCAGCGACTGGGCGGTCCGGTTCATGAGGGCCACGAAGGCGGCGGTATGCCCTGAGACCGCCTGGGCCAGCGCCACCGCCGCGTCGTTGGCGGACACCATCAGCATGCCCGTCAACAGTTGGCGTACCGTAAAACGTTCTCCGGGCTGCATGCGCATGTCCGATCCGCCGGTGGCCGCCGCGGACGGGGAGATAACCACGACTTGGTTCATGGGCAGCGTTTCCGCCACGAGGTAGGCCGTCATCAACTTGGTGGTGGACGCGATCGGGCCCTGTTGGGTGATGTTCTTCGCGTACAGCGGCTGGGACTGGCCGTAGACGGCCAAGACGGCGTCGGGCTCGTGCAGGCGAAACGGCAACGGCGTCCCACGGGGGACCCAGCGAATGGGGTGGGCCAGCGCGGCGCCCTGAGCGACCGCCCTGGGGCGGGACGCCACGCGTCGGGGACGGGGCGGTGCAGCGGCGCGAGACGAGTGCAAAACCAGGGGTCCCAGGATACCGCCCGCAACCAACACGGCCACGGTGGCCACGATGCGTCGCCCCAACGGACGGCGAATTGTTCTGCGACGTGCCACCGGCGTCCCCCCGGACTTGAGATCCCGTGGGTGGGCCCCGCGTCATGATAAGGACACGGGCCGCCACCCTTCAGGTGTGGCGGCACGCCACCCAGCTGCCGGATTGATTGTACACAGTCACGGGTCGGTCTGCACGCGGGAGTGCCCGGGACTCGAGTTCGCGGCCCGTCGTTGATGGGCTACAAAGCGTTCCCACCAGGCAGGATCCCGCTGGACCAAGTCCAACAGGGCCTCGATGGCCGCCAGGGCCTCGGCATCCATGAAGTGCTCGATGCCCTCGACAATGTCGTGGATGTGAACTGCATCCCGCAGACCCAATTGTTGCAGGAATCGCTCCAGCACATCGTGGCGCGCTGCCAGCGAACGCCCACACCCCTCTCCCAGCGGGGTGAGGGTGAGTCCCCGATAGCGTTCATATTTCAAGAGGCCGTCTTTATCCAGGCGGCGCACCATCTTGCTGGCCGACGCCACGGATAGATGAAGGCGCGCAGCGATGTCGCTCACCCGCGCCGCGCCGCGGTCGCGGGTGAGAATCCAAATCGCCTCCAGATAATCCTCGCGGCTGGGGCTGGCCATCCGATCGCCTCCTTCGTCCCCTCGGGTGTGGCTCTGTTCGATTCCTATAATATGGGAATGAACGACGAGCGAACCCTTCCGGCGCATTTTGTTTGCAGGTTCTTGACGTTTGGAAGGGATCGGACGGTTAGAATACGCGCGGGAGGGATGGCGACGGACGTGCTGACGCGGCTGGTGCATCCGCCACAGGTGGAGGTGGTGGATCCGCCCACCGTACCCCCGCTTTATACCTCGACCACCTATGGCGGGGAGGCCTTGGATCGGATTGATGGCATCCTGGGCGGCCGCGAGGCGGGCTTCCAGTACAGCCGGCAAGGCAACCCCACCGTGGCGGCCCTGGAAGGGGCGCTGGCTGACCTGGAAGAGGCCAGTTGGGCCGTGGTGGTGGCATCCGGCATGGCGGCCATTGCGGCGGCGTTGGAGGCGGCCGTGCCGCCCGGGGCGCTGGTGCTGGCGGCCCAAGAACTTTATGGTGCCACCGATGGCCTGCTCTCCACCTGGCGGGACCGGGGGCGCATCACCCTGCGGCGGGCGCCCGTGGGCAACCTGGATGAGTTTTCAGCCGCCATTCAGGCCCAGCGGCCTGCGGTCGTATTTGTCGAGAGCGCGTCGAATCCTTTGTTGCGAGCCGCCGACGTGCCCGCGCTGGCCGACGCCGTACACCGCGTGCAGGGCCGCTTGGTGGTGGACAATACGTTTTTGTCGCCGCTGGTGTTGGCTCCCGTGGCCTTAGGCGCCGATGTGGTGGTGGAGAGCCTGACCAAGTTCGTGGGCGGCCATGGGGACGTGACCGCTGGCGTCGTGGCGGGCGTGGACCCCGATTTGGCGCGCGCCGTGCTGGCGTACCGCACGCACCAAGGCGCGGCGGCGTCGCCGTTCGATGCGTGGCTCGCGGCGCGGGGACTGAAGACGCTGGGGCTTCGCGTGGAACGGCAAATGGCCACGGCCAGCGTGTTGGCGAGGCGGCTGGCCGCGGCTGGGCTGCTCACCTGGTACCCGGGCCTCCCGAGCCACCCCGATCACGCGACCGCGGCGCGGCTCTGGCGCGGGGGGTTCGGTGCGCTGGTGTCCGTCGACTTGCCTGGGGGACGGTCGGCTGTCGACGCTGCCTGGCGCGCGTTTCGCCTGTGGGGGCGCGGGACGACGCTCGGTGACGTGGAGTCGCTGGCCCTGTACCCGGCGGTGGCGAGCCATCGGGGACTGTCGGCCGATGAGCGCCTTGCGCGGGGCATTGGGCCGGGTTTGGTGCGATTGTCCGTGGGAATCGAGGGCGTGGAAGACTTGTGGACAGATTTGGCGACGGCCCTGGGTGTTCCTCGACGGCCGGATGTTGTAACCTAAAACGAATCGTATACGAATGGCCGCGCGACCAGGGGACGACGTATCCCGAGACCGGTTGGAGTCAGTAGGCAGCTGGAGGGACAGAACTAGTGCGAGTGTTGGTGTTGGGTGCCGACGGATATTTGGGGTGGCCGACGGCGCTCTATCTGTCGGCGCGTGGATTCGACGTGGGCGTGGCCGACAATTTTGTCCGGCGTCAGTGGGATCAGGAACTGGGCGTCGATAGTCTGGTGCCGATCACGGGGTTTCACGACCGGATTCGCGCGTGGAAGGACGTGAGCGGAAAAACCCTGGAGCCATTTGTCGGCGACTTGAACAACTATCCATTTGTGGCGGGGATGTTGGCCAGTTTTCGCCCGGATGCGGTCGTGCATTTTGCGGAGCAGCGCTCTGCGCCCTACTCGATGATCGATCGTGACCATGCCGTCTTCACCCAGGTGAACAACGTGGTGGGGACGCTGAACCTGCTGTACGCCATGGCTGACGTGGTGCCCGGCTGCCACTTGGTGAAGCTGGGGAGCATGGGGGAATACGGGACGCCCAACATCGACATAGAAGAAGGGTTTATCGAGATCACGCACAAGGGACGGCGGGACGTGTTGCCGTTTCCCAAACAGCCGGGCTCTTTCTATCACCTGTCCAAGGTTCACGACAGCCACAACATTATGTTTGCCTGCCGGACGTGGGGCTTGAAATCCACTGACCTGAACCAAGGCATCGTGTACGGTGCCGAGACCGACGAAACGGCACTGGACCCGCGCTTGGCCACGCGCTTTGACTACGACGGCGTATTTGGGACGGTGCTGAACCGCTTCTGCGTGCAGGCCGTCATCAACCACCCCCTGACGGTTTATGGAACGGGCGGGCAAACCCGTGGGATGCTGGACGTTCGGGACACGGTGCGGTGCATTGAGCTGGCGTGCCTAAACCCCCCGGCCGGTGGGGAGTACCGCGTGTTCAACCAGTTTACAGAGGAATTCACGTTGACCCAACTGGCCGAGCTGGTGAAGGAACTGCGACCCGCCACCCAGATTGAGTATCTGGACAATCCGCGGGTGGAGGCGCCCGAGCACTACTACCACGCCCAACACACGCGCCTGATGGATCTGGGACTGGTGCCCCATCTGTTGTCGGACACGCTGCTGCACCAGGTGTTTGGCGTTGTCGAGCGCCATCGCGACCGCGTCAACCTGGCGGCCATCCGGCCGTCGGTGAACTGGCGCCAAGCGCACCAGCTGGTGGAATCCGCGCCCCAGCGCGCCTGAGCGCTTATTGTGCCGACCACGGGAGGGGGAGTCCCTCCCGTGGTCGTAGCTGCTGGGTCACTGAAGTGCCAAGAGCACCTCGTCGGGCTCCGGGAGCTCCTCGGCGCCATATACCTTCACAAACGCGAGGATGCCGTCGGGGCCCACTGCCAGCACGGCCCGCTCGGCCTTGCCGTCCTCCTGCAGCACCCCGTACACCTTGAGCATCGCTCCATGGGGCCAAAAATCGCTGGCCAGCGGGTAGGTGAGCCCGCCCAGGCTTTTGGCCCACGCCTCATTGCACGGGACAGAATCCACACTCACGCCCACCACGTGGGCGTCTACCGCTCTAAAGCGCGCCTCGGCACGGCTGAAGGCGGGTATCTCATTGGTTCACACGGGAGTCCAGGCCAGGGGGTAACACACCAGCACGAGCCGATGCCCGGCATAGTCCGCCAGGCGAATCGATGTCCCGCCGGTTGCTGGCAGGGTGAAAGCGGGGGCCCGACTGCCGACGTTCAGGGTTTTGGTGTGGTTCATGCGCATCTCCTCGCGGACAACTGGTGCCTCCCAGCCGGCGGGTGGCAGCCGCTTTGCTAGGATGAGCCCAAGCTAGGATGGGCCCAATGGACCATCCGCATTCAGGAGGGGCCATGGAGATTGAGATTGGGGTGGTTGGGGTACTGCTGGTGTGCCTGGCGGGATTTCTGGCTCTGCGCTGGGAGGGACAGCGGCGGCCCCGACCGATGGCGGTCTGGATGGAGTCGGTGTTTTTGGACAATCCCTTGCGGCGCGCTGTGTTCCCGCCGAGCTTGGTCACGCGTGCCTGGATGCCACCGCCCGGGGCTCGGGTGGGGGAATTGGGCGCCGGCACAGGCATGGTCACGGCGCTGTTGGCACGGGCTGTGGGGCCGAGCGGCAGCGTGTGGGCGATTGACCGGCAGCGCGGCGCCGTGGCCCGCGCCCGCCGGCGCATGGCCGCCTGGCCCGCGTGCACGGTGGTGGTTGCGGACGCGCGCCACCTGCCGTGGCCGGACGGGCAGCTGGATGCGGTGGTGACGGTGGCGATGCTGGGGGAGGTTCCCGAACCCGACCGGCCCACGGTGTTGGCCGAGTGCCGCCGCGTGCTCAAGCCGGACGGGCGGCTGGTCCTGGGCGAATATGGTCCGGACCCACACTATCTGACCCCGGGTGCACTGGCATATCTGGTGAGCGAGGCAGGATTCCAGGTCGTGCACCACCGCCGGGGCTGGTGGCAACACGCGCTAGTGGCCGTTGTAGATGGGTCCAACGGCCCTTAACTCCATGGGCCACAGGGCCCAAACTCAGCCCGCAAACGACTCAAGGTTTTCGCCAGGCCTTCTATGGGATGATGGGCCGTATATGGACGAGGTCAAAATTCCAGGGTGCAACGTGTCGGTGTCGCCATTGGGCCTGCCGAACCTGCCTGGATCGCCGCTGTCGGGGCGGCCGGCGCCGCCATTTGCCCTCATGACTGTCTCGGGCACCCGGATCACGATTCAGTCGCGGGCGGGCCGCGTGGTAGTGTTGACCTTTGTGGCGGTCGGCGGCCACAATGGGCGCGGCACGGGGGCGGGCCACCTGCGGAGAGACGCGGTGTCTTTTGGGCACGCGGGCGGCCGGCGTGGCGATGCTCCGTCGCGGTGACTGCGGACGTGCCCCGCGCGGCCTTAGCGCAATGGCAGCAACAGCACCCCGGTGTCGTGCTGTTGACCGGTGGGCTTATTGCGCTTCAATCCGTTTGGACGGCGTGCGGGGGCAGGGCGCCACGGAAACGTTCACACCGGCGGTGTGCGTGCTGAACCGGCACGGCCGGGAGGAAACCCTGACGGTGGCGGCACCGCCGGGCATCGGGGCGCAGGCGTGCGCGCTGGTGCGCGACATCGTGGCAAAGCTGGGGTAGACCCACGGGCGGTCGTGCGCACGAAGGTATAGGGGGGCATGGGATGCAACGGGTCGAGAAGCCGTGGGGCCATGAAATCTGGTGGGCCATCACTGAGCGCTATGTCGGGAAAATCTTGTTCGTGCGCGCGGGCCACGCGCTGTCACTGCAGTATCACGAGCAAAAATCCGAGTCGATGTACTGCCAAAGTGGGCGGGGACGCCTCGAGCTGGATGGCGTCGAGCACCAGCTGGCCCCCGGGGCTGCCTATGACATTGCGCCGGGCGTGCAGCATCTGCTGACGGCCGATGAGGATCTGACGATGGTGGAGGTGTCGACGCCGGAGCTGCACGATGTAGTGCGGTTGTCTGACCGCTACGGCCGGGAAGGCACCAGCACGCCCTGATTCGCGCCGTCGACCGGCCCGGCCGCATCCACAATCCGGCAGGCTAACGGCGGTCGGCGCTTATCGATGGCACACGCCGGCGCGGGAGGGGAGGGTTCGCACGGCGGTGGAGGCCGAGACGGCAAGCCACTGCTGGTGGGTGGTGCTGTCCGACACCCCCCTGAGGATTCTCATGGCGACGATCAACCTGGCCCACCTGCCCCAGGCTTGCATGTAAGGCGGGGGGAACCGCGTCCATCAAGCGATGTGGCTGAAGGGCATCGTGTCATTGGACCAAGTGGTGGACCGTATTGTGGCGGTGGCGCACGGGCACCTGGCTGCCCGTCCCCAGCCGAGCCGCCCGCCCCGAGCTAGCGGGCGGCGGCCGTCACGATTCCCGGCGGCACCATGTGGTCCAGACGCTCGGCCAACTGCAGAAACACCCGCGCGGCTTCGGAGGTGGGCGCCGCGGCCACCACCGGTTCCCCGCGATCGCCACCGGCCCGCACGTCCGGTTCCAGCGGAACCTGGGCCAAGAGGGGCACGTTCAACGCGTCGGCCAGGTGCTTGCCCCCGCCGCGCCCAAAAACCTCCAAGCGGTCGCCGTGGGGGCAGCGGACGTAGCTCATGTTTTCCACGACGCCCACGATGGACTGGCCAATGCGCTCAGCGACACCTGCTGCGCGGCGGGCCACGTGCATGGCCACCGCTTGCGGCGTAGTGACCATGAGGAGTTTGGCGTGTCGCACTTTCTGCGCCACATCCAGTGCCACGTCGCCCGTGCCCGGGGGCATGTCCACCACCAGCCAGTCGAGGTCGCCCCACACCACGTCACTGAAAAACTGCTGCATCATTTTGCCGAGCATGGGTCCCCGCCACACGATGGCTTGGTCCTCGGGGACAAACATCCCCATAGACACCAGCTTCACCCCGTATCGGTCCCAGGGAATGATTTTCTCGTCGGCCGTCACCTCGGGCTGGCCCGTGGCTCCCATGATGCGGCCCTGACTGAACCCATACACGTCGATGTCCATGAGGCCGACTTTGTGGCCGCGCTGCGCCAGCGCTACCGCCAGGTTGGCGGTGACCGTGGATTTGCCCACGCCGCCCTTGCCGCTCGCCACCCCGATGATGCGGGTGCGGGTGTTGGGCTGGAGCAGGGCCGGGCCCGCGGGAGCCGCGGGACCCGAGCGCACGGGAATCTCCCGGCTGGCAGGGGCCACGGGGCGCGCCGCCGGCGCCGCACCACGGCGCGCTTCCGACAGCCGGACGGCGGCGGCAAACGCCTGCCGCCGCTCCGTCTCATCCATCACGTCGAGGCGGACGGTCAGATCGCGCACGCCGGGCACCTGGCCCACGGCCGCCCGCACGTCCTGGTCAATGCGCTCGTGCAACGGGCAACCCGCCACCGTAAGGGCGACCTCGACCGCCACGGCGCCGGCGTCGTCCACCTTGACCTGGCGCACCATGCCCAGGTCGATAATGCTCTGGCCCAACTCCGGATCTTTCACCGCCGCCAGCGCGGTGCGGACGCTTTGTTCGTTCAACGTATTCGGCATGAGTCCTCCTCGCGGTGCTGTCGATCGTCTTCTCAGATGCCCAAGAGCCGCCGCCCTTCGTCGGTGATACGCTCCGGCGTCCACGGCGGATCCCAGATCATGTCCACATGGGCCTCGTTGACGCCGTCCAGCGTCTCGATCGCCATTTCGGCCGTGCGTGTCAGCGTGTCGTGCAACGGGCAACCGGGGGTGGTGAGCGTCATCTTGACGTTCACGACCTGGTTGTCGATGTCCACGTCGTACACCAGTCCCAGGTCCACGACATTGATCCCAATCTCGGGGTCGTACACGTTCTTCAACATGTCCACCACAGCTTCGGGGGTGGCGGTCGCCATGCGAACCCCTCCTTTCGTAGCACCCTTTCCAGACTCTAACGCCCTCGGGCCGCCGGGCGGTCGATTCGCCTTAAGTTGCCCCGCCGCCGACTGACCGTTCCTCATCATTATAGGCGAACGTGCCAAAGATCGGGGCCCCAGCCGGACACATGCACTGCGCGCATGCGCTCCGGTCGCCTTGGCACCCCTCGTGCGGGATCGCCATAGCGATATCTGGATCACGAGCAGATTTGTGGAACGAAAGGAAGCTGACCCATGGAACTGACCGATCTGACCGCGTATCTGGTGCTGGCGGCTATTGCCCACAGCGCCGCCGGCGTGGCCACTGACCTGGTTCCCGCGGGCAATGACCGCTGGCGGCGCCGCATTCAGGAATGGCTGTCGTCCGGCGTGGGCGTTGGGCTGGCGTTTGGCACCGGCGTGGACCTTTTGGCGGAGTTGGGCATCACGGTGGTCTGGCCACCCGCCGGGCTCATCGTGACAGGGCTCCTCTTGGGCCAGGGCACGAAGTTTGGCATCCAGATGATACAGGCACTGCCTAAGCGGGGCGCGGGTTAGGTAATGTGAACCTCCGCGAGGATGTTCGAGCCCGTCTATGTTTGCAACCGCCGGGAAGCAGGAGATGGTCGAATGGTGTCGAACGGGTCCTCTGAGCTGGAGTGGACAGCGCGGAGCTCCGTCGGCTGGCCTGGGGCTTGCAGCTGGCAGGTGGGAGCGGGGTGAGGGGATGTTGCCATGAAGCTGACGACACTGGCTGAGGCCACGTTGGTGGTGGCCTTTCTGGTCACGCTGTGGCCGCGGGCGGGGGCGAGGGTCACGCGATCCTACCTCACCCCGGTGGTTGGGACCTTGGCGGTCATTGCGCTCGACATTCTGGCACCCCATGTGACCCCGTTCTGGGGATTCATCCTGCAGATGGTGGCCCGCGTGGGCCTCTTGTTCCAGCCGTTCTTCCTGATGCGCCTCGTGAGCGTGTTGCAGCCGGTGTCTCGCCGCCGCCTTAGGGCTTTGGGCATCGGCACCGCGGTGGTGGCGCTGGCGGTGGTGGCGACGGCGGGCCTGCCTGCGGGTTTCCGGATCCCGGTGCTGTGGGCCGCCATCCTGGGCATGATCGTGGCGGAGGCGTACGGTACCTGGCGCTTGTGGCGCGGCGGCGCGCGGTCGTTCGGCGCCGCGCGCCAGCGCGCGTACATGCTGGCGCTGGCGTCCGCACTGGTGACCCTGCTGTTGCTGGCCGACGTGGTCGCGGGGGTCGCCGACGTGGTCGCGGGCCTCGACCACGTGGTGATTCCCGCCACCCTGATGAGCGTGGGGCTGGCCGTCATGTCCCTGCAGTACGTTTTGGCGGGCGCCTCTCCCCTCTGGCTGCGGCATGCCTGGCAGATGCCGGTCCTGTATCGGTACTACGAAGCCGAGCAGTCCGGCGAAGATCCTGCAGAACCCGCGATCGTGGAGCGGCTGGTGTCTTTGGCCATGCTGGTGGTGGACGCAGTCGGGGGGGAGGTGTTGGTCCGCGGGGCCGAGGGCGAGGGGTTCAGTTCCGCTGGCACTTGGGGGCAGGTTCCCCGTCAGGAACGTGACTCCACAGAGTCCACCTCCGATGACGAGGCGTTGGAGCGGGTGTGGCAGTCGGGGATGGTGGAGGCTGTCCAGCTCGACCGCCGCCTGGCCTGGTGGACGCAGGATGACGACCGGCTCTCCGTGCGGCGCGTCATCGTGCTGCCGGTGCGCGCGGGAACCGACACGCTCATGATGCTGCGCCTGTACAGTCCCGTGCACGGGCTGTTCCTTCAGGACGACCTGCTGATGCTGGAAGCGCTGGCGGCTTACGCGGGGTCCCGCGTGCTGAACGCACGGGCGTGGGCCCGCGACCGCGCCGTGGCGAACACGCTCCGGGAGGCCAACCGCGCGCTGGAGGCGGCCAGCACCGCGAAGAGTGACTTTCTGTCCGGCATGAGCCATGAGTTTCGCACGCCGCTGAACGCAATCATTGGGTTCTCTGACCTGATGCTGCAGAGCACCGCCCCGGGACTCCCCGAGCGATACCAACGGTATGCAGCCAACATCTTGGAAAGTGGGCAGCACCTGCTGCAAATTGTTAACGACGTCCTGGATATCGCCAAGGCGGATGCGTCGCGTCTGGAAATTCGCCTGACGCCGGTCAACTTGGCGCGCGTCGTGGATGCTGCTCTCTTGCTGGTGCGGCCGCAAGCGGCCGCTGGCGGCATCACGCTGGTGAATGAGGCGGACGGGGAGGCGACGCTGTGGGCGGACGAGTTGCGTGCCCGACAGGTGTTGCTCAACCTCCTGTCCAACGCCGTCAAGTTCACTCCCGCCGGTGGGAGGGTGCAGATCTCTTCGCAACGCCACGATGACCGGGTGGAGGTGGTGGTCGAGGATACCGGCATTGGCATCGACGCCGCGCACCTGACCACGGTGTTTGACGAATTTGTCCAGGTGTCGCACGGGACCGACCGGGCCTATGAGGGCACCGGACTCGGCTTGCCGCTGGTGCGCCGACTGACCGCCGCCATGGGCGGGGGTGTCCGGGCGGACAGCACCCCGGGGGTTGGCAGTGTGTTCACCGTCTGGTTCCCCGTTCCCCCGGGCCCGGCTCGCGCCAGCGAGTTGCCGACGGGGGCGCCTCGGATGACCGATGTGGCCGTGCTGGTGGTGGACGACGATCGGATGGTGCGCGAATACTGCTGGCAGGTGCTGAGCGATGCGGGCTACGAGGTGCAGGTGGTGGGCGGGGTGGACGCGGCGCGGGAGGCCATCGCCGCCTCCCCGCCGCATCTTATCCTGTTGGACCTGTTGCTCGACGGGGAGTCGGGCGAAGAGGTGCTGCAAACCATTGAGTCCCTGAACCCCCGCCCGCGCGTGCTGGTGATGAGCATCGTTGATCCGGACCACCGGCCTCTGGCCGGGGCGGTTGCTGGCTGGCTGGTGAAGCCGGTGCGTGCCGACCGGCTGCGCGCCGCGGTGGCGCAGGTCCTGGCCGAGGGGCCCGCCGGTCAGCCGACGGAGGTGGAGCGGGATGCCTAAAGTGCGCCAGGTGCTGGTGGTGGACGACAATGCGATGAGCCGCGAGCTGGCCCACGACGTGTTGCAGGACGCGGGCTGGGATGTGGTGGAGGCGGCATCCGTGGCGGAGGCCGTCCGGCAACTGGAGTCAGGATCGGTGGCGCTGTTGGTGTTGGACTGGCATCTCAACGCGGCCACCGGCCTCGATGTCCTGCAGCACCTGGAGGGACAGACGCCGCGCCCGCGCGTGCTGGTGGTCACGGCGGATGCCCGGTCGGAGCTCCGAGCCGCCGCGCTGGCGGCCGGCGCGGACGCCGTGCTGACCAAGCCCTACCGCACGGCGGCGTTGCAGGAGGCCGCCGAGGCAGCTCTTGCCAACGCGGATCGCCCTGGTAAATAGATAGAATAGATTGATGAGAGAGGAGGGCG
>JAJZWS010000036.1 GCA_021846565.1 Bacillota bacterium | reverse complement strand
CCCGAGGACGTCCCGCAGGCTCGGAAGGGGCGGTTTGCGGACACCTCGCAGGCGACGCGGGAGCGAGCGGGAGAGCGCTGGGCTATCCGAAGCACCAGGCCGCCCCCAAGCCCACCCCGAATCCTCCCTTGAGGATTCCCGAGGGTCGCCCCCTGGGTGGTCGGCATCCCGGCCAGGTCACCACGGAACCCCCGCGAATTTCAGGCCGGCGCAGGGCGGGTCGGTAGTGGCTGGGGACGATCGCCACACGACGGTCACGCCATCTCGTCGCCAGGGACTTGGGGCCGTGCGAAAATTGCGTGCCGGGTAGCCCTCCCAGTGCGCGGGCGTGTGCGGGTAACCGACCCGAGCCCCAGCCCTGCCCGGCGAGCCACATCCCCCCCCCCCCGGAGGCCACCCGACGCCCGAAGCCATGCCCCGTCGCGAGTCGGTCCGTCCGATGCCGGACGCCTCCCGTGGTGGCGCCGACGGCCGGCCGACCCGTGCTACGCTAGCCGGGGGGTGCCAGCTTGCCTTTTGACGCGTTGGTCATGCGGGCCGTGACGCACGAGTGGGAGCCCGTACTGACTGGTGGACGGCTGCTCGCCGTTCGCCAGGACGGGCCGCGCGTGTATCTCTCGGTTGAGGGGGCGTCCGGCGTCCGGACGACCATGCTGGTGGTGCTGACCCCAGCATATCGGCGGATTCTGCGCGAAGCTGCCGTCCCTCGCCCGGCTCGGCCCTCGGCATGGGCGGACCATCTTCTGGGCAGCCGCATCGAGGCCGTCGACCAGGTACCGTGGGAGCGGGTGTGGCGTTGGCGGCTGGAGCGCGTCGACGAGGTGGGACGCACGGCACCCGCCACGCTGGTCATCGAGCTAGCCGGCCATCTGACAAACATCCTGTGGATCGCGGACGATGGGACCGTGGGCGACGCCTACCGCCGAATCGCCCCCGGCCGGCCGGGACGCACGCTGTACCCGGGCCTGCCGTACACGCCGCCCCCGCCGGTGGCCAACCCGTGCGAGACGGGGCGCACGGAGGATCTGCCCCCGTGGGCTCGGCGGTTGGCCGCCAACGGCAAGACCAGCCTCGAGGACCTGTGCCGGGCGTATGCCGCGGGCCACTTTTCTCCTTGGGAAGGTCCGGGACCCGACGGGACCCATCAGGTGTGGGTGTTCCCCTTGTCTGAGGTCTGGCAGACGGTTGACGACTGGAGCCGCGCCTGGGCTCGGTGGGGGGCGGCGCGCGAACGGCATGAGGCCCTGGAGGATGCGCGTCGGACGGCTTTGGGCGCCTTGGACCGCCAGCTGGAGCAGGTGGAGCGCCAGCTGGCGCGGACCGCCAACCGGCCCGCAGACGACGCGGAGCGGTGGCGGCGCCTCGGCGATGCGCTGCTGACGGGCGGACCTCGCTGGGATGACGGGGAGCGGCCGGCCACCGTGGGGGATCCCGTAACCGGCGACGCTTTGGAGATTCCCTGGCGCGACGGGGATCTGGGCTACCAGGACGCGGCGGCGCATGCCTACCACCAGTACAAAAAAGCGAAGGCGGCCGATGCGGCCGAGCGCCGGCTCATGCCCCACTGGACCGCTGTTCGGGAGCGTCTGGCCACGCTGCGCGAGGCGGTCGCCGCCGCGGACAGCCTGGCCGAGCTGGCCCGCCACCATCCGCAGCCCGCGCGGGGGCTCGGAGCCCGCCATGACGATCCCCGCCTGCCGTATCGCCGGTTTATCGGTCAGGACGGGACTGAGATTTGGGTGGGGCGCACCGAGGCGGAGAATCAGTCGCTGACCTTCCAGGCCGCGCGCCCCGACGACCTGTGGTTCCACGTCAAGCAGTACCCGGGATCCCACGTCCTCTTGCGGTGCGGCAAGAACCGACCCGCGGCGACCGACGTCGCGGATGCGGCGGTGCTGGCCGCGTTTTACAGCCGCGCGGGCCGGGGCTCGTCCATTCCCGTCGACTACACCGCGCGCAAGTTCGTCAAGAAGCGGCCGCACGGCCAGCCAGGCCAGGTGCTTTATGTCCGCGAGCAGACGCTCTACGTCACGCCCGACCCCGAGGCGCTCACCCGACTGGGCGCCCGCCGCGAACCGCTGGCGGAAGCCCCGCCCCGCTGACCCTAGGCCAGCTGTTTGGGGTGGACCAAGGGCAGGGAGCCGGCCTGGCACAGCGGACAGGCCTCCGGAAGCCACGACACCATCGGCAGCCGCAGCGCCGACGTCACCGGCAGCGGAAAGCTCGCGTCGGGCGCACGGCGGTCCACCAGCACGCCCACTCCCACCACCGTGCTCCCGACCGCCTCAAAAGCCTCTCGGGCTTTCAAGAGCGACCCGCCCGTGCTCATGGCATCTTCCACCAGAAACACCCGCCGCCGCGCCAGCGGTCCAAATCCGCGGCGGACAGCCATGGAACCGTCGGCGCTCTTTTCGGCGTAGAGCGCCAGGCAGGGCGGGCCCACCCGATAGGCCAACGCCCACGCGAGGGCCACCGCCCCCAGGGCAGGCCCTCCGACCGCCTCGGCCTCCCCCGCCGTGACCGCTGGCACTAGTTTGTCCAGCCAATGAACCAGCCGCGTGGGGTGCGCAACCAGCCGGGACAGCAACAAGAAGGTGTCGCTGTGCCGGCCGGAGGTCAGCGCGAAGTGGCCAGACAGCAGTGCATCGGTGGCGGTCAGGTCGCTGAGAAGGTCCCGGGGTGCCTCACGCATGCGCCATCGCTCCCATGGCATCAGACTTAATGGCCGCCAGCGCGGCCAGCGGCTCGCCGGCGGTCAGGACCGGCCGCCCCACCACCAAGTGCGCCGCCCCCGCCGCCACCGCGTTGGCCGGGCTTACCACGCGGGCCTGGTCGCCCACCGGGGTGCCGGCCGGCCTCACGCCGGGGACCACCAGCGCGAGCGTGGGCCAGCGTCGATGGAGCACCATGACTTCCGCACCCGACGTGACCGCAGCCCCGACCCCGGCCTCGGCGGCCATGGCCGCCAGCGTCTCGACCCAGGCACGGGCCGGCGGCGCGCCCATGGCCGTCAGCACCTCGTTACTGAGGCTCGTAAGCACGGTGACGGCGGCCAGCGTGAGCGCCGGGCCGGCAGCATCTTGAGCGGCCGCCAGCATCGCGGGCCCGCCCGCCGCGTGCACCGTGAGCAGATCCACCCCGAGCCGCCGCGCCTGCCGCACGGCTCCGGCCACCGTATGGGGAATGTCGTGCAATTTCAGGTCCAGGAAAACGTGCTCGCCGCGCGCCGTCCAAGCCGCCACCGCCCGGGGTCCGGCGGCCAGAAACAACTCCAGACCCACCTTGAAGTGATGGTGTGGATGGAGTCGGGTCATCCACGCGTCAGCTTCCTCCGGCGTGGGAACATCCAGCGCCACCCACACGGTGACCCCGGCCTTGCTGTCTCCATTCACGTCTCTCGCCATCGTCCACCGCACTTTCTGCTTCATCTCTGCCTTCACCGTGACCTATCGCCTCTCACGTGGTCAAGCGCCCGGGGTGCGCCGCCCCAATGGCTGCCCGAACACTGTCAAACCCGTACCGCGCCAGCACGGTCGGCATCTCCTGGATGATGCGGATCATGGCGCCCGGCTGACTGAAGGTGGCGGTGCCCACCATGACCGCGCTGGCTCCCGCGAGGAGAAACTCCAGCACATCCGTGGCGGTCTCAATTCCCCCCATGCCCACGACCGGGATGTCCACCGCCTGCGACACTTCCCACACCGCCCGCACGGCAATCGGGCGAATGGCCGGCCCGGAGAGGCCCCCCGTGACGCCGCCCAGCGCCGGACGGCGGTGCTCCACGTCGATCGCCATCCCCACCAGTGTGTTAATGGCGGACAGGGCGTCCGCGCCGGCCGCGGCCACCGCCTGCGCCATGCCCGGCAGGTCGTGGGTGTTGGGAGAAAGCTTCACCCAGACCGGCAGTGTGGTGGCGCCTTTCACGGCGCGCGTCACCGCTGCGGCCTCGGCCGGGTCATGGCCAAACTGGATGCCCCCCTCTTTGACGTTGGGGCAGGAGATGTTGAGTTCCAACGCGTGGACACCCAGCTCTCCGTCCAGGCGGCGGGCGACGGCGGCGTATTCGGCCCGGGTGCGGCCAATGATGTTCACCACCACCGTGGCTCCGCGATCCCGAAGGTATGGCAAGTCCTCGGCCAGGAATCGTTCGACTCCCGGGTTTTGAAGGCCGATGGAATTCAAGAGGCCCGAGGGCGTTTCCCACACCCGGGGAGGGACATTGCCGCGCCACGGCACTGGCGCAATGCCTTTCACGGCCACGCCGCCCAACTGCGCTACATCCACCAACCCGTCATACTCAGGCCCAAAGCCGAACGTCCCGGACGCGGCCAGCACCGGATTGGCCAACCGGACCGCCCCGACCCGCGTCGCCAGATCCATGCTACGCCTCCTCCGGTCTTCTCGCCCACCAAAGGCGCCGGGAGGAAAACACCGGGCCATCGTGGCACACCCGCAGCCACTCCGGCTGGCCGTCGGTACCCACTCCGGGCACCACACACGCGAGACACGCGCCTACGCCGCACCCCATGCGCTGCTCGTACGCGAGCCAGCAGGGCCGCCCGTCCCCCACGAGCTCCGCCACCGCCGCCAGCATGGGGGTGGGGCCGCACGCCAGCACCTGCCCCCCGTCATTCCGGGCGAGCCAGCGCGTGAGCGGGCTCGTGACCCGGCCCAACTCGCCCAGCGAGCCGTCGTCGGTCGAGATCGATGGTTCCAGCCCCAGCGCCTGAAAGTCGGCGACCATCACCACCGCATCCGCGGTCCGCGCGCCCAGGATCACCGAGAGGGGATGGGTGGCGGCCCAGCGCTGGGCCGCCACAAACAATGGCGGAATCCCCACGCCGCCGCCAACCAGCAGCACCGGGCCCGTCTCGGGCGTGGGAAAGCCGTGGCCCAAGGGCGCCAGCACGTCCAGCCGGTCCCCCACCCGGCGGTCGGCAAGCCACCTGGTCCCCGAGCCCACCACTCGAAACAAGAGCCCCACGCGCCCGTCGGGCGTGGCGCGAGAAAAGGAGATGGGCCGGCGCAGGCGTCCGGGCGTCCACACGTGGGCAAACTGCCCCGGGGTGAGGGCGGCCGCCAGGCTGGGCGCGTCGAGCAGCAGTTCCACATGGTCGGGCTTTGGTTCTTGGCGCTCAACCACCTCCAGCTCATACCGGGGCATGGCGGGCCTCCTGCCAATCCTGCAGCGCGCGAATCACAAACGGTGATCGGCTCTTGGACCGGAATCCGGCCAAGGCCGCGGTGAACGTGTCCAGCGAGGTAAAGCACCAGATGCCCGACTCCACCGCCGTCCGCCGAATGTAAAAGCCTTCGGACTCCTCCGCCCCGCCGTGAGTGATGGTGTTCACCACCAATTCATACGCGCCGCCGCGAATCTGGTCCACCAGATTGGGCCGCCCCTCTGTCAGGCGGCGTACCGGCATCGCCGGAATCCCGTGCGCCGACAGCAGGGCGAGCGTGCCGGTGGTGGCCGCCAGCCGATAGCCCAGCCGGTGCAGCTCCGCCAGCAACGGCAGCGCCTGGGCCTTGTCCTGGTCGGCAATGGTGGCCAGCACCACTCCCTGCCCCCGCACTCGAAAGCCGGCCGCCAGAAACGCTTTGTACAGCGCGGCCGGATAACTGGCATCGATGCCCATGACTTCTCCGGTGGACTTCATCTCGGGGCCCAGCGCGGAGTCGACGTCCGACAGCTTGGCGAACGAAAACACGGGCATCTTTACCGCCACGGCGTCGGGCGGGGTCATAAGACCGCCCGGTACGTTCAAGTCAGCCAACCGCTCCCCCAGCATCGCCGCGATGGCCCAGTCCACCAGTGGTGCCCCAGTGGCCTTGGCGATGAACGGCACCGTGCGACTGGCCCGCGGATTCGCCTCCAACACGTACACCGTGCCCCGGTGGGCGACGAATTGGATGTTGATGTGCCCCCGGATCTTGAGTCCTCTCGCCAAGGCGGTGGTGGCGGCCACCACCGCCCGCTGCACCTCGGCGCTGGCCGTGGGCGGTGGCAGGACAGCCACCGAGTCGCCGGAGTGCACCCCCGCACGCTCCACGTGCTCCAAAATCGCTGGCACCACCACCGTGTCTCCGTCGGACACGGCGTCGACCTCCAGCTCCATGCCGGACAGGTATCGGTCCACCAGCAAGGGGCGGTCGGGAGTCATGGCCGCTTCCTCGAGGAGATAGCGCCGCATGTCCTCCGGCCCCTCGACGATGCGCATCGCGCGCCCGCCTAGCACATACGAGGGCCGCACCAGGACCGGGTACCCGATCCGGTCGGCGGCCGCCAGCGCGTCGGCCGCCGTCGTCGCCGTGGCCCCCGGTGGACGTTCCAGTCCCAGCTCCGCCATCAGGGCGTCAAACCGGTTGCGGTCCTCCGCGCGGTCTAGGTCGTCCACGCGGGTGCCCAGCACGGGGACACCCGCGTCGGCCAGCTCTGCGGCCAAATTGATGGCGGTCTGTCCCCCAAATTGCACCAGTACCCCACGGGGCCGCTCCAAGTCGGTTACGTTCAAGACGTCCTCCAACGTCAGGGGCTCGAAGTACAGCCGGTCAGACACGTTGTAGTCGGTCGACACGGTTTCAGGATTGCTGTTGACCATGATGGCGGCGACGCCCCGTCGGCGCAGAGCCTCGAGCGCCACCACGCTCGAGCAGTCAAATTCGATGCCCTGCCCAATCCGAATGGGTCCGGAGCCCAGCACAACCACTTTGTCTCCCGGCAGCGGCTCCGCCTCGTTTTCCTCTTCGTAGCAGCTGTAGAAGTAAGGGGTCGCCGCCACAAATTCGCCTGCGCACGTGTCCACCATCTTGTAGGTGGGCAGGATGCCGTGCGCGCGCCGCAGCGCCCGAATGTCTCGGGCGGTGCGGCCCGTGAGGGCGCCCAACCGCGCGTCCGAAAACCCGAGCTGCTTCAGGCGCCGGAGTGACGCGGCCAATTCTTCCGGATGCTCCGCCACGTGTTGTTCCACCGCCACCAGCGCGGCGAGGTGGCGCAGGAACCACCGGTCGATCGCCGTGGCCGCATAAAGGGCCTCGACCGTCTCACCACGCCGCAACAGCTCGGCGGCGACGAAAATCCGCCGATCGGTGGGCGCGCTCACTGCCCGGATGAGCTCGTCCCCGGACGTGTCCGCCAGGTGGGCGTCCACGACGCCGTCCTGACCGACGTCCAGGGAGCGAATGGCTTTTTGCAGGGCCCCGGGGAATGTTCGGTCAATCGCCATCACCTCCCCGGTGGCTTTCATCTGGGTGCCCAGCCGTCGGTCGGCCCGCGGAAATTTGTCAAACGGCCAACGGGGAATCTTCACGACGACGTAGTCCAGCGCCGGTTCAAAGGCGGCAGTGGTTTTCCCGGTCACCGGGTTGACGATTTCCTCCAGGGCATACCCGAGGGCGATCTTGGTGGCCACCCGCGCAATGGGGTACCCGGTCGCTTTGGAGGCCAGCGCGCTGGAGCGCGACACCCGGGGATTGACCTCGATGACCCGATACTCGCCACTGGTGGGGTTGAGGGCAAACTGCACGTTGCAGCCCCCCCGCACATCCAGCGCCGCCACGATGTCGAGGGCCGCCCGCCGGAGTCGGTGGTAGTCGCGGTCCGACAGCGTCTGGCTGGGCGCCACCACGATCGAGTCGCCCGTGTGCACGCCCACGGGGTCGAGGTTTTCCATGTTGCACACCACCACCGCCGTCCCGCGGGCGTCGCGCATCACCTCATATTCCACTTCCTTCCAGCCTGCGATGCTGGCTTCCACCAGCGTCTGGTGAATCGGGCTGGCATCCAGCGCGCGTTCGGTGGCTCGCAACAGCTCCACCGCATCATGCGCAAACCCGCCCCCCGTACCGCCCAGCGTATACGCCGGCCGCAGGATGACGGGAAACCCGATCCTCTCGGCGAAGTGCAGCGCCTCGTCCACCGTCGCCACGGTCTGGCTCTCGCAGATGGGTTGTCCCAGCTGGATCATGGCCTGGCGAAACTGCTCACGATCCTCGGCCTGCTCGATGGCGGCGAGCCCGGTCCCCAAAAGCTCTACGCCCAGGTCCGACAGCACCCCGGCGCGATCCAGCTCGCGCGCCAAGTTGAGCCCCATCTGTCCGCCGAGCGTGGCCAAAAGGCCATCGGGGCGCTCCTGGGCCAACACGTTGGCCAGAAACGACACCGTGAGGGGCTCCAGATACACCCGGTCCGCGACGCCCGGATCCGTCATGATGGTGGCGGGGTTGCTGTTGACCAGCACCACCTCCACCCCCTCTTCTTTGAGGGCGTGGCAGGCCTGGGTTCCTGCGTAGTCAAATTCGGCCGCCTGTCCAATGATGATCGGCCCCGAGCCAATGACGGCCACCCGCTTCAAATCGTCGCGCTTAGGCATGGGGCGCCGTCCTCCCTTCGCGAACGTGGTGCACGTGCGCGGCGAACTCGTCGAAGACGCGGGCGGCGTCGTGGGGTCCCGGCCCGGCCTCGGGATGGTGCTGGACCGTGATCACCGGGCACCCCTCCAGCTCCAGTCCCTCGACGGTGTGGTCATTCAGATTGGTGAACCGCACGCGGTAGCCCTGGGGCAGCGACCGCCCATCTACCGCATAGCCGTGGTTGTGGCTGGTGATGTCAACTTGTCCCGTCTTCTCGTCGCGCACCGGATGGTTGCTGCCGTGATGCCCAAATTTAAGCGGGAACGTATGGCCGCCCGCGGCCAGCGCCACGAGCTGATGCCCCAGGCAGATGCCCAGGGTCGGGTGATGGGCGACCGCCTGGCGCACGAGGTCCAGTCGGCCCACCAGGTCCTGGGGATCGCCCGGCCCGTTGGACAGCACCACCCCGTCGGCCGCCACGGCGCGAAGGTCCGCCGCCGTCGCGCTGGCCGGCAGCACCACGACTCGAAATCCCCGCCGCGACAGTTCGTCCAGGATTCCGGTCTTGAGCCCATAGTCCACCACCGCCACCGTGGGGCCATCCCCGTCGACGACATAGGCCCGCGGGGTACTTACGCTGTCGACGATGCCCACCAGATTGAACTCCCGGACCGCCTCGCCGCGAACGGCATCCGAGAGCGGGCCTTCACCCGCATGCAGCACTCCCACCTCGGTGCCGCGGTCACGGAGGCACCGCGTCAGGGCCCGCGTGTCCACGTTGGTGAGCACCGGCACGCCGTGGGCGCCCAAAAACTCCCCCAGTTCCATGGCGGCGTCTCCGTGCGAGGCCGATTCGGCCTGGTGCACCACCAGCCCACGGAGCGCCGGCGCTGCCGACTCCCGCCAGGCCGGCGCCGCCCCGTACGACCCGATGAGGGGATAGGTCAACACAACGATCTGGCCCGCATACGAAGGGTCGGTGCAAATCTCCTGATACCCCGTCAGCGCGGTGTTGAACACCACCTCCCCCACCACCGGGCTGGGTGGCGGATCCCCCAGCCATCGACCAGCAAACCGACGTCCGTCGGCCAACTCCAGCAGCCCCTCCGCCGTCACGACACCACCTGACCTTCCCGAAATGTAAAGCGCCCCCGGTGCACCGTGGCCACCACGCGGCCGTAAAGGACCTGGCCCGCGAGCGGCGTGTTGGTGCCCCGCGAATGAAACCGCGTGGGGTCCACCCGCCACGACGCGCCGGGGTCGATGAGCGTGAAATCGGCACGCGAGCCCGGCACCACGCCCAAGTAGGATTCCCCCACGACCTCATGGGGACCGCAGGTCACGAGCCGCATGAGCGCCAGCGGCGTCAGCCGACGCTCGTGATGGAACACCGTGAGCAGCACCCCCAGCAGCGTCTCGATCCCGCTGATACCAAACGGTGCTGCATCAAACGCGCGCGCCTTCTCATCCGGAGCATGCGGCGCGTGGTCTGACGCGACCACGGTCACCACGCCCCGCTCCACTGCCTGGCGCAAGGCGTCGCGCATGGCCGCCGGACGGAGCGGCGGGTTCACCTTGGCCATGCCGGTGGGGTGCCATTCCGTGAGCGCCGCATCGGTCAGCAGCAAGTGATGCGGTGCCGCCTCGCCGGTGGCCTGGGCTCCCTGGGCGCGCGCCCAGGCAAGCGCCGCCAGCGTGTCTGGCACGGAGCAGTGCGCGAAGTGCAGGCGCCCGCCATATGCCCGCAACAGCCCCACGTCCCGCCAGGCCAGGACCGATTCCGCTGACGCAGGCATGCCAGAGAGGCCCAGACGGTTGGCCACCACGCCGTCGTGGGCCACGCCCCCCTGAGCCAACTCGGGATCCTCGAGGTGTTGAATGACCGGCGTGCCATGGTGGGCGCTGAAGGCAAGGACCGCAGCCATCATACGGCTCGACGCTACAGGGTGGCCATCGTCCGAGAAGGCCCGGGCCCCGGCCTGGCGCATGCCGTCCCAGTCGGCCGCTTCCTGGCCGCGTGACCCCACGCTCACCGCCCCGATGCCCCAGGCCGCAACCAGCCCCACTTGGGTCACCCGGTCCAGCACACGCGCCATCTTCGGGCCCTCGTCAATGACGGGCGCCGTGTTGGGCATGAGGCCCACCACCGACACGCCCCCCGCCGCCGCAGCCCGGGATCCGGACCCGATGTCTTCTTTATGCTCCTGGCCGGGCTCGCGAAAGTGCACGTGCAGGTCCACCACCCGGGGCACGAGCCAGAGGCCCCGCCCATCCACCGTTTCCTCGCACGCGGCCCGCGCGGGTGCGGCCGCGAAACAGCCGTCCCGGTCGACGTACACATCCGTCACGGTGTCGGTCCCCGCGAACGGATCCACCACCCGGACGCCCCGGACCCAAAGCGCCGTCATACCGTCTCCTCCGACGACACCAGATCCACACCGTCGTCGCCGTCGACCTCAACGAGGCGCACCGCCACCCGCTCCCGGCTGGCAGTTGGCACATTCTTGCCGACGTAGTCTGCACGGACCGGCAGTTCCCGGTGGCCCCGGTCAACCAGCACGGCCAACTCAACCTGCCGCGGGCGGCCATGTTCAGCCAGGGCGTCTAAGGCGGCCCGGACGCTGCGCCCCGTATACAGCACGTCGTCCACCAGCACCACGCGGCGGTCTCGCGTCGCGATGGGGGCCAACGTGGCCGCCGGCCCCGGTTTCACGTCCCGGTCATCGTCCCGCCAGGGACCAATATCCAAGCCGACCGCGGGGACGGCGATCTCCTGGCCGGGGGCAATAGCGACCAAAGCCGCCGCGAGCCGCCGGGCGAGCGGCTCGCCGCGCCGACGGATGCCCACCAGCACCACGTCGTCCAGGTCGCGGTGTCGTTCCCATACTTCATGGGCCACCCGCAGCCACGCCCGGCGCACCGCCTCGCTGTCCATAATTTCCCGCCGCCGCTCTCCCACAAAAAACCCCTTCCCCGCACTCTGAGCGTGCAGGAAGGGTTGGGCGGGTCCCGTTCCCTTCCTGGCCTCACGGGACCAGATTAAAGGTGCGAGTCTCTGGTCAGAACATAGCCTGTCCTATCCGGGCTGTCAACACCAAGCGGCTCTATGCCAAACCTTGTGGGTCAGGCGGCGGGTACACCACCCATGCGACCGTCTCCAGGTGCTCGGCGCCGCACCTCCGAATGCTCTTTGGGGGCGGTGCACCGGCGGGGGATCCGTGGGCCAGCGAGGTGCTCCGGTTCGCCGAAGCCGTGCGGGATAGGCCAGACGGTTGCGTCCCGGCGCCCCCTTTGTGGCATGGTGGCTGTGGACAGACAGATCTGCTGCCAGGACGATTCGAACGCAAGAACGCGAGGGCGACGTGCAAGCCTACCGGCGGTGGGTTTGGACGGCCGACCAACTCGCCTCGATACCCCCACCACACCTACCGCACCAACCCATCACAAGCCTCCAGGCAAGGCGTGATGGTCGGCCCAAGAATGACGCCCCGAGGCGTCCCTGCCGGGGTGCTGCTGCTGGGCCAGCCAACATGGGGCCGTAGGGATGCGGGTTAGAGCTGCAATTCATTGACGGCGCGCGCCCGCCCCGTTAATGTCACGTCATGAACGACCTCGCTTCGCTCGCAGAGCGCATTATCAACGGATCCATCGAGGTTATAGACCTCACGTCCCCGTTGCATTCGAGGACGCCCATCCTGCAACTGCCGCCCGCATGGGGTCAGACGCGGCCCTTCCAGCTGGAAGAAATCAGCCGGTACGACGACCGCGGCCCCGCGTGGTACTGGAACAACTTCAGCACCGGCGAGCACACCGGCACGCACGTAGACGCGCCGAACCACTGGGTCACCGGCCGGGACCGGGGGGACGTGTCCCAGATCCCGCCGGACCGGCTCATCGGCCCCGCCGTCGTCATCGACCGGGTCGCCGAGGCCACGGCGAACCCGGACTACCTGCTTGATGTCCAGGACTTGGAGGACTGGCAGCAGCAGTACGGCCCCCTGCCGAAAGCCGGCTGGCTCTTGTTCCGCACGGGATGGTCCGCCCGGGGCGACGACCCGGAGCGATACGCCAACGCCGACGACCAGGGTTCGCACACGCCGGGCATGACGCTGGCCGCCGCCACCTACCTGGCCGCGACCGATCTGCTGGGTGTAGGGGTGGAAACCGTCGGTACCGACGCTGGCCAGGCTTTTGGCTTCGAGCCCGCATTCCCGTGCCATGCAGCGGTCCTGGGCGCCGGCAAGTGTGGCCTCACCCAGCTCCGCAACCTGAACAGGCTTCCGGTGACCGGCGCGGTGGTCATCGCCGCGCCGCTGCCCATCGTCACCGGATCCGGCTCGCCGGCGCGGGTGCTGGCGCTGGCAGAAAAATGAGCACCGTGGCCAGCGCGGTCGGAGCCGCGCTGGCACGAGCGGGGATTCGCACCGTATTTGGTTTGGTGGGCAGCGGGAACTTCCACGTCACCAACGCCCTGACCGCGGGCGGCGCCCGGTTCGTCGCTGCCCGGCACGAAGGCGGCGCCGCGGTGATGGCGGATGCGTATGCGCGAGTCAGCGGTACGCTGGGCGTACTGTCGGTCCACCAGGGCCCGGGCCTGACCAACGCGTTGACCGGAATCACGGAAGCGGCCAAGAGCCGCACCCCGTTGCTGGTGCTGGCGCCGATCGCGACCAGCCCCCGTTCAAACTTCTATCTGGACGACGCGTCTCTAGCCACCGCAGTGGGCGCGACCCTGGTGCGCGTCGGATCCGCCACCACGGCGGCTGCCGACCTGGCTCGCGCCTACCACACGGCCGTCGGCGAGCGCCGAACCGTCATCCTGAGCTTGCCGCTCGAGGTGCAGGCCGCATCGGCTACGCCGTTCACACTGCCCGCCCGCGACCCCGTACCTCCCGCCGAGCCCGCGCCCAAGTCGGTCTCCGCGCTGACCGATGCCCTCCTCGCGGCTCGCACGCCCGTCTTCCTCGCCGGCCGGGGAGCCCGGGGGGCGAAATCCGCGCTCGTGGAGTTGGCCGAACGGGTTGGGGCACTCGTGGCCACCTCCGCCGTTGCGCGCGGGCTCTTTCGGGACTCGGCCTTCAGTCTCGACGTCAGCGGCGGCTTCGCGACGCCAGTCGCGGCGGAGCTGATTCACCACGCGGATTTACTGGTGGGCTGGGGGTGCGCGCTCAACATGTGGACGCTGCGGCACGGAACGCTCGTGGGCAGCGACACCACGGTCGTCCAGGTCGACAGCGACGCGGACGCGCTTGGCGCATACCACCGGGTTGACCTGGGCATCGTGGGCGACACCGCGGCGACCGCCCGAGCGGTCTTAAGGGACCTGGACCGCCGTGGCGTTGGGCCGGTGACCGGATATCGCACTGACGCTGTCGCCGCCCGCCTCGCGCGGGAGGGCCACTGGCGGGATGTGCCCTATGACGAGCGGGCCGAAGCCGGCCGCATAGATCCACGCACCCTGTCCATTGCCCTGGACCGGCTGCTGCCGGCTTCTCGGACGGTCGCGGTGGATTCAGGGAACTTCATGGGGTATCCGTCCATGTTTCTCGACGTGCCCGATGCCGAGGGCTTCGTCTTCACCCAGGCATTCCAGTCTGTCGGCCTAGGGCTGGCGACGGCCATCGGCGCCGCCGTCGCCCGCCCGGATCGGCTGACAGTGGCCGCACTCGGGGACGGCGGCGCCCTGATGGGCATCGCCGATCTCGAGACCGCGGTCCGTCTCGGCCTGGACCTGCTGGTGGTGGTGTACAACGACGAGGCGTACGGCGCGGAGGTGCATCACTTCGGCCCGGCAGGCCATCCCCTCGACCACGTCACGTTCCCGGCCGCCGACATCGCCCAATTGGGCATCGGCTTCGGGTGTGTCGGCGCAACCATCCGCCAGCCAGACGACCTGGCTGCCGTCGCCGATTGGCTGGCTGGCCCCCGAGACCGTCCCATGGTCATCGACGCCAAAGTCACCCGCGGGGAGCCCTCGTGGTGGCTGGCCGAAGCCTTTCGGAGCCACTGACTCCCTTGGCCTGTCCGGCTGCTCTGGTGGCTCGCCCAAAGGCCAGCGGCCTCGCCAGGCGGGGCTGGCCACCCTCCTCCCCATCCCGCGGCAGCAACGCGGCAGGTTGGGCACGGCCCCGTCAGCGATCCCGAGACAGCGCGGCGGCGACGTGACGATTCAGCCATGGCACATTGACGTAGGGCGGACCTCCCAGGTTGAACAGGCCGCGGGCACTGGCGAGTCCCACCAAGCCGCGCAGATACGAGGGGCTGAGCCCGGTGGCCCGCGCCACGCGCGGCACCTGAAACAGCGCCGCGCCCAGAGCGATGTTGGGGTCCGCCACCTGCCCCACCGGCGTCACGAGTGAGGCGGGCGGGGCTCCTCGCTGGCTGGGCATCGCCCGGGCGAGCTCACGCGCGCGCCGCCCCGCCGCCTGGGCCACCGCCCCTGGCCGCAGGTTCTCCAGGATGGGTCTCTCCCAGAAGCGACCCGACGGCGTGGCTGGCGGTGCCCCGACCCGCACAGGGGGTGCGATCCGACTGACGACCACAGATGAGGCCAGGGACAGGCTTGTGACCACCGCTGTGGCCAGCAGCAGCCCGGCGAGCCCGCCGACGGCCGCGCGGAGCACGCTCACCCGAACACCCGGGCCATCCAGCCCAGACCCGCCCCGATGGCCACGATGCCCACCAGCGCCGACACCAGGCCGGCTCCCCCCCACACCAACAACTGTCGCGGCCAGGGGGCGGCGGGTCGACGCGTGCGTCGCACCGCAACTGGCAGCAGCGCAACAATGGACAATAGATTGAACACCAGCGCCGCCAGCACCGTTCGCCCCGGGCTCCCCAGACCGAGGCCGACAAACCCCGGCAGCAGCCCCAGGCCAAGGCTTGCCAACAGGCCAGGCACCACCACGAAGTACTTGGCCAGGTCCGTCGCCACCGAAAACGTGATGAGCGCTCCCCGGGTAAGGGCCAGCTCGCGCCCGATGCGGACGATGGCCGCCAGCTTGCCCGCCTCCGAGTCCAGGTCGACCAGATTGGCGCTGTCCTGGGCACTGGGCGCGCCGGAGGCCAGCGCCAGGCCCACGTCTGCCTGGGCCAACGCCGGCGCATCGTTCACGCCGTCCCCCGTCATGGCCACCACCCGCCCTTGGCCCTGCAGTTCGGCAATGAGCGCTCGCTTGTCCTCGGGCGTGGCTTCTGCCCGAAATTCATCCACCGACAACGCGTTCGCAATCACCGCGGCCGTGAGCGGGTGGTCTCCGGTCACCAGCACCGTATGGAGTCCCAGCGCGCGAAACTCGGCCATCCACTCCGGGGCGGCGCGGTGTACCCGGTCGTCCAGCCGCACAATCCCCAAGGGCTCTCCGTCCAACACCACCGCCAGCGGCGTCGATCCACTCCACGCAACCGCATCGGCCAGTTCTTCCAGCGGTGCCAGTCCCCTGCCGGTCAGCAGCCGAATCGACGAGATGGCTCCCTTGCGAATCTGACGGCCATCCGGCAGGTCCACCCCGGAAAGTCGTGTGCGGGCCGAGAACGGCACCGGCATCCCCACCACCTCGGGCAGGGCGCCGGCCAGCCGGGCGGCGGCAAAGGCCGCCACCGCGCGGCCCTCGGGCGTGCGATCCTGAGCGGACGCCAGATACGCGCACCACGCCAGTCTCTCCGGCGCGGTGCCGGGCAGTGCCATCAGGTCGGTGGCCGTGCGATGTCCCTCCGTGATGGTTCCCGTCTTGTCCACCACCACCGTGTCCACGTCGCCGGCGCGCTCTAAGGCCCGGACGCCGCGGGGCACCACCCCGAGGCGCGCCAGGTGGCGTCGCTCCGCCATCCCGATGGCGGGCAGGAGCGTCCCGGCCGTGGTGGGGACCAGGGCCAGCGCCAAGCCCAACCACACGGCCGGGTTGTCGACGCCGGGCAGCCAGCGCGCCGTGATGGGCGCGAGGGAAAGCGCCACTACCAGCATGAACACGGAGAACACGCCCAAGAACCACGACAGGGTCCGCTCGGTCGCCGACACCGGGCGGCGCGTATCCATCGTCGCCCGGGCCACGCGCCGTGGATACCAGTCCTGCGGATCCGACCGCACCGTGGCCTCCAGCTCCCCCATCACCAGGGTCGTGCCCGCGGTCACGAGGTCGCCGGGTTCCTTCAACACCGGCGCGGACTCCCCCGTCATGGCGCTTTCGTCCACTGTGCCACCGCCCGCCACCACCACCGCGTCCCCGGGAATGGTTTCGCCGGCGACGATGCGCACCCGCTGGCCCCGCCGGAGCGCGTCGGCCGCCACGGGACGCACCGTCCCTGACGGGTTGAGCACCCGTGCGGGGGTATGGTCTTCGCCTACCCGCGCGTGCGCGGCTTTGCGTCCCAGCCCGTCCACCACGGCATCAGTCCCCAGCGCCACCACCACGGTCAGGAGCGACAACCCGCCGACGACGGCCGCGTAGGCGCGTTCGGGGGGCGGGCCGGCGATGGCCCAGGCCCAGGCGAGCGCCGTCCCGGCCGCCAGCACCGCCACCACGGGATGAATGCGGGACCAAAACTCCCGCCGCCGTCCCGCCATCACGGCGCGACCCCCACCACGGGTGCCAAAGCCAGCACCGGCAGAAACAGCAATGCCGTCATCGCGACACTCGCGGTCAGCAAGGCGGCGAGCCAGGCGCATTCGCCTACGAGCCCGTCCCCGAACCGCAGGGGCGGTTCTCGCATCAGCCCAGTCTCCGCCCAGCGCAACCACACGGCCCAAGGGAGATACGTAGCGATGAGACTCACCACCCCCAAGGCCCCCGTCCACGGCCAGTGGGGGCTGGCCACCGCCGCAGTCACGGTGGCCAGCCGTGTTGTGAGCGGCCCCAGACGGGGTCCCTCGACGGCCAGCACCGCGAGCGTGCCCAACACCAGCACTGGTCGCGTGCCGTACAGGACGGCGCCGGCCAGGATGGCCCCCCGCCCCACGCGTCGACCGAGAAACACCGGGGAACGCCCCTGCATCAGGTTGACCACCACCGCCGTGAGAATCGCGAGGCCCATCAGCGGGAGAAGGCCCACGCCCGCCGGGCCCCCAATCACCTGGGCCAATTGGCCCGCAGTGGCCAGCGTCACGGGCCACACCCCCGTCAGCACCGGGCCGGGACCGGTACCCAGGGCGGCGCCGGCCGTCGCGTGCAGGGCCGCGCCCGCAGCACCCCAGGCCGCTGGGACGCCCGCGAGGCTCGACCCGCTGGTCCACTCCACCGCGGCACCGACCACGCCAAACCAGATGACCAGCACCAGCGGCAGGGCCCGCCCCAGCGCGGGCCGCCCGGTGAGTGGTCCGGCCGCGTAAAACACGGCCAGGGGCAGCAGTCCGAGGCACGCCGCCGCTAGGACGTTGGCGGATCCCGAGAACACCAGGCTGGACGCCGCCACGCTGTGGCCAGACACCAAGCGCCCGGCGTCCCAAAGCGCAGTCGGCTCGCCGACGCCCGCCGCCGTCAGGACCACATCCATCACGAGGACCAGCGGCACCAGCACGCGCAGGACGAGACGCAGCCAGTCGACGGCCATCCGTCCGGGCGCACGTCCTCCCAGCGCGGCCAGGCCCACCAGCACCACCGCCAACTGCGCTGCCGTCCCGCCCAACAGTGCCGCCACCGCCAGTGCGGCATCCGTCGGCGCGGACCCGACGGCGCTCCCCGCCAGGCGCGCCGCCCAGCCGCACCCCAGCGCCACCGCTAAGGCGCTGGCGCCGTACCGCCACAGGCCGGGAGAGGGTTCGAGGGACTCCCCCCCCATCCGCCCCACAAACCAATGCTCGACCCCCGAAAGCCAGGGGTCGAGCAGCATCGGCTCGCGATTCACCACTCGCACCAAATAGCGCCCAAAAGGACGCGCTGCCACTGCCCACACGGCGGCGACAACGGCCCACGTCTCAAGCGCGGCGCCGGGCACTAGAGGCGTTCGGGATACAGCAGCGCGTAAAACAGGTAAAGAGACACCAGCACGCCAATGATGCCGCCAATCACCATGGTGATCATCGTCCACCCCCGTTTTCCTGTTCGGCGCGACGCAACCGTTCGCAATATCCGATGTACGCCTCGCAGCCAAAGAAAAACGCCACCACGGTCAAGATGCCCAGCACATCCAGCATAGCGACCGACCCCCTGTCTTGGTCCTGTTGAGCCCCGACGCGTCAAGGTGTCTCCATGATAACGCAGGTCCGCCCGTCACGATCCCTGTTGGTGGGCCAGCTTGACCAGAGCCAGGTTCAGCCGCAGGACGTTCACGTGCGGCAGGCCGTAAAGCCCCAGCCACCGACCCACTTCCTGCGACACCACCAAGGCCCGGACCGACGACGCGGAGAGCCCGTTGGCCGCGGCCACCCGCGGCACCTGAATCATGGCGGAGGCCACCGTGATGTCCGGGTCGAGCCCGCTGTCGGAGCTGGTGACCATGTCGATCGGCACCTGACTCGGTTTCACACCCGGATTGGCCTTCAGAAACGCCGCCAGGTTGGTCTTGACTTCCTTCAGGAGAGCGGGGTTGGTGGGCCCAAAGTTGGACGCCGCCGACGCCGCCGCATTGTAGCTGGCCGCCGACGGCCGGCTCCAGAAGAACTTCTTGGTCGTGAACGCCTGGCCAATGGGCCCGGCGCCCACCACCACCCCGTTGTGCCGAATCAGGCTGCCATTCGCCTGATACGGCAACAGGACCTGTGCGAGTCCGGTGACCACGACTTGGTACACCAGCACCAGCGCGATCATGATGAGCAGCATCCTTGTGCCCGTCCACAGATGGCGAATCATGCGTGTCCCTCCCTCCGGGTCCGTCCCGCCCTAACCATGGAGCACCACCAGATGCAGCGCCGTGACCGCCAGGTCAATCAGCTTGATGCCCACAAAGGGCAGTGCCAAGCCCCCGAACCCATATAGCAGAAGGTTTTTAGCCAAGAGCGTGGCCGCACTCACCGGCTTGTAGCTCACGCCGCGGAGCGCCAGCGGAATCAGCAACGGGATGATAATCGCATTGAAAATCACGGCTGACAGCACCGCTGACTCCGGTGAGGTCAGATGCATGATGTTCAGCGCCTCCAAGCCCGGAAAGATCGGCACGAACATGGCGGGGATGATAGCGAAGTACTTCGCCACGTCGTTGGCAACGGAGAAGGTTGTCATCGCTCCGCGCGTGATCAGGATCTGTTTGCCGATTTCCACGATGTCCAACAGCTTCGTGGGGTTCGAATCCAGGTCCACCATATTTCCGGCTTCACGGGCCGCCTGGGTCCCACTGTTCATCGCCACGGCCACGTCGGCCTGCGCCAGGGCCGGCGCATCGTTGGTGCCATCCCCCACCATGGCCACCAAGAAGCCTTCACTCTGCTCGCGCTTGATGTACTCCAGCTTCTTTTCGGGCGTGGCCTCGGCCAAAAATTCATCCACGCCCACCTCACGTGCGATCGTCTCGGCCGTCACCCGATTGTCTCCGGTGATCATCACCGTCTTAATGCCCGCCTTTTTGAGGTCGGACAAGCGCTGACGGATGCCGGGCTTGACCACGTCCTTCAGGTGGATGACGCCCAGCGCGCCGTGGGTGTCGTCGGCCACGACCAGCGGCGTGCCCCCCTGCCGACCGATGGCGGTCACCATGTCCTCCAGCTGGCGGCCGCCGTTGGGCTTCTTGGCCGCGTCCAGGTAGCTCCGCACCGCATCAGGCGCGCCTTTCCGAATTTGGCGCCCGTCGACGTCCACCCCACTCATGCGCGTCTGGGCCGTGAAGCCCTGGAACTCGGCGCCGGGCATGGTGCCGCGGTCGCGCTTGAGCTGGTACTGCTCGCCCGCTAGCTTCACGACCGACCGACCCTCCGGTGTTTCATCGGCGAGCGACGACAGCAGTGCGGCTTCTGCCAGGGTGTTTGCCTCCACGCCCTCGACCGCAAGGAACTCGGTCGCCATCCGGTTGCCCACCGTGAGCGTCCCGGTTTTGTCCAGCAGGATGCTGTTGACGTCCCCCGCCGCCTCGATGGCACGGCCCGACAGCGCCAGCACGTTGTGCTGCAGCAGGCGGTTCATTCCTGCAATCCCGATGGCCGACATGAGCCCGCCAATGGTGGTCGGGGCAAGGCATACCAACAGCGCAATGAGAATTGTGAGCGACACGGCCTTGCCCGAGTAAACGGCCATCGGCTCCGTCGTGATCACGACGACCAGGAAAATCAGCGTAAGGCCCGCCAGCAAAATCGCCAAGGCGATCTCATTGGGCGTCTTCTGACGAACAGCATTCTCAATAAGGGTGATCATCCGGTCTAAAAACGTTTCCCCCGGATTGGCCGTAATCTCCACCACAATCCGGTCTGAAATGACCCGGGTCCCACCGGTCACCGCGCTCATGTCCGTCCCACTGGCGCGAATGACGGGCGCCGACTCACCCGTGATGGCACTTTCGTCGACGGCGGCGGCTCCCTCCACAACGGTGCCATCGCTGGGAATCACCTCTCCAGCCGATACCACCACACGATCCCCTTTGCGAAGAGCCGTCGCGGACACAACGGATGTGTTCCCGTCTACGAGGCGATTGGCCAGGGTATCGGTCCGGGTGCCGCGTAGGGCGGCGGCCTGCGCCTGGCCGCGGCCCTCGGCCATCGCTTCGGCGAAGTTCGCGAACAGCACGGTGAGCCAGAGCCATACGGAAATCTGCAGCACAAAGTCAAATGCCCGGCCATTGCCAACCACCAAATATCGGACGGCGTCCAGCGTCGTGAGCCCGCTGCCAATTTCCACAACCAGCATGACCGGGTTGTGCATCATCCACGACGGCCGCAGTTTCCGAAACGCCTCGCGGATGGACGGTCCTACCAGGCTTGCTTGCTTCGGACGCCCGACCCCGATCTGCGCCGCCATTTAGCTCCCTCCCCCAAACACATGCCCCGACCACAGTGCGAAGTGCTCCGCGAGTGGTCCGAGTGCCAGGGCTGGAAACACGTCCAGCGCCCCCACGATGACGACGACCCCCACGAGCAGCACGCCAAACAGCCATCCGTTGGTTGGAAACGTACCCGCGCTCGGAGGCACGGTCTTCTTCTTCACGACCGACCCCGCAATGGCCAGCGCCGGGACGTACATGGCGAATCGCCCAAACAGCATGGCCAGACCTACGGTCCAGGTGTAAAAGGGCGTTCCCGCCGCAAGACCCCCAAAGGCCGAGCCGTTGTTGCCCACCCCTGATGAGTAGGCGTAGAGCACTTCAGCCAGTCCATGCGGCCCCGGATTGTAGATGCCGGCCTGACCACCCTTGCTGGTTACCGCCCACGCGGTAAATATGAGGATAATAAATGTAGGCACAATCATTGCCAGCACGGACATTTTTACCTCGAAACTCTGGATCTTTTTTCCTAGGTACTCTGGCGTGCGACCCACCATGAGGCCGGCCAGAAACACCGCCAGGATGGCAAACGCCAACATGCCCAAAAGGCCCACGCCCCACGCCCCGATGATGACCTCTCCGCTCATCATGTTGAACAGCAAAACCAAGCCACTGATGGGCATGAGGCTGTCGTTGGCCGCAGCCGTGGATCCCCACGACACAGATGTAGTGAGATTTTCGAACAAGGACGACAAACCGGGCCCAAACCGTACCTCTTTGCCCTCCATGTTGGCTCCGTGCAAACCCAGGCGCTGGATGAGAGGATTTCCGGCGGCCTCAGCGTGGTAGACAAAAAACGTGCCCCCCAAAAACATCGCCACCATGGCCCCCAGAATGACCCACCCCTGACGGGTGTCCTTCACGGCCTTGCCGAAATAATAAGTAAGGCCCACGGGGATAGACACGCCCAACAGCGACTGAAACATGAGAGAGGCGGCGGAGGCGGCCTCATAAGGTTGGCCGGCGTTCATGTTGAAGTAGCCGCCGCCGTTGTCGCCAAACTGCATGGGCGCGGTCATGCTGGCCACGGGTCCCTGCGCGATGCTCTGAGTGCCCCCCTGCAACGTGTGGGCCGTCACGTAAGGCATCCAGTTCTGCGGGGTTCCAAGCGCCACCAGCACCAGTGCGCTCAGGAGCGACACCGGCAGCATAATCCACAACACGGCGCGCACCATGTCCACCCAGAAGTTGCCCAGTGTCTCTCCACTGTGACGGGTAAACCCGCGGATGAAGGCCACGACCAGCGCCAATCCTGTGATAGGCGACAGCACCTGCTGCACCACCAGCATGGTCTGCGACACGTAGCTCATGGTGAACTCGCCGCCGTAAGCCTGCCAGTTGGTGTTGGTCATGAAGCTGACTGCCGTGTTAAAGGACAGGTGCGGCCCCACGTCTTTCAGATGCTGCGGGTTGAACGGCAGGCCCGCCTGAATGCGCAAGAAGATATAAAGAACAATGAAACCCACGAGGTTGAACGCCAGGATGGCGAGAAAGTACTGAGTCCAGCGCATCTCCTGGCCGGGGTTCACGCCCGTCCATCGGTAGATGCGCTTCTCCAGCGGGCGCATCACTGGGTCGAGCCAGGTGCGGCCGTCATTGAACACGGCATACAGGTACAGCCCAACCGGCTTGGCAATGGCCACCGCCGCTGCCGTGAAGAGCAAAATTCCCAAAATGCCCGGAATGGTCACCTTGCCACCTCAACTTCCCTGGGCGTTAGAGCTGACGCCGCGCGGTCGTCCGCGCCACGCCACCGCGTAGGTTACCAGCGGACCCATAAAAAAATCCGGAACGCCCAGCGTCCCGGTGTAAAAACCGTATAAACACGCGTCACGGCGCTGGCGAGCCGTCGCCACCCCCACCTGGCCGGGCGCCGCTGGGCTTCAATACGTACCCAATGCCCGCCAGCGTCACCAGCCGCATCGGGTGACGCGGGTCGGCCTCGATCGCCTGGCGGATCCGCCGCACGTACACGCGAAGATATTCGTGGTCCGACTGGTAGGCGGGCCCCCACACCCGGGTGAGCAGGTACTCGTGCGTCAACACTTTGCCGCACTGGCGTATAAACTCCGCCAGGAGGCGCCACTCGGTCGGCGTGAGCCGCGTCGCCCGTCCGTCCGCCGTCACCGTGCGGCTATCGCTGTCCAGCGCCACGCCGCCGCAGGTCAACTGTTCGCTGGGCACGCCTTGCCGATGCCTACGCAGCACCGCGCGAATGCGAGCCAACAGTTCCTCGGGACTGAACGGCTTGGCAATGTAGTCGTCCGCCCCCGCATCCAGGCCGGCCACCATTTGGGGCTCCGCGTCCAAGGCCGTCACCATGATGATGGGCACCCACGACCGCTCGCGGATGCGTTGGCACAACTGCACGCCGTCTACGCCTGGGAGTCGCAAATCCAAAAGGATCAAATCCGGTTCGGCGTCGGCCAGGACCTTGAGCGTACTGGCCGCGTCTCCCGCCTCGTTGGTGTCATAACCCGCCAGTCGCAGGTTGGTCACGATGAGCCGACGGTACTTCGGCTCATCGTCCACCACCAGCACCCGCCCCCCGAACCCACTCAACGGCTCACCCCCAGATTACGCTGCGCCATGACTGGCAGCTGCACCTCCACCACAAGCCCCCCTCCGCTGGCGTTAGACACGGTAATGCGCCCCTCATGGTTCTCGACAATTCGTCGGGCAATCCCGAGACCGAGGCCCGTCCCGCGCACGGTGGGCTGCCGCCGCGCGGCCTGACCCCGATAGAATCGGTCAAACAGACGCGGCAACTCGGCCTCGGACACCCCGGGACCCCGGTCCCGGACCGTCAAGACCAGCATGCCGTCCCGCACCGTGCCCGACACGTCGACGACGCCCGAGGAATACTTTATCGCGTTGTCCACCAGGTTGCTGACCACCTCCAGCAAGCCCTCACGGTCCCCGTGGGCTTGGAGGGCCGGTGCCATGTGCATCTCCACGCGCCCTCGCTCCGCCGGCGCCAGACGGTTCACCGCGGCGGCCGCGAGCTGAGCCATGTCCACGGACCTGAAAGCCGGCGCCGCCTCTCCCCCTTCCAGCGCCGCCATCTTCAACAGCCGGTCCACCAAACCCGCAAGCCGTTCCGTCTCTTCGGCGATGACGGTCAGGAACTCGGTCTGGTCCTCGGCCGACAGCCGGTTGCCTTCGCGCAGCAGCGTACGGGCATAGCCCCGAATCAGCCCCATCGGCGTGCGAAGTTCATGCGAGACGTGTCCTAACAACTCCGACTGCAGACGCGCCGCCTCCTGATACGCCCGGTCCCGATCGCTGGCCGCGCGTGTGGCCAGGTGGGTCAACAGGGTCTCCACTTGACGGCGCGCGCGCTCGACCAGGTCCCCACCCACCACGGGGGTCGTCGCGGACCTGCCCGCCAGCACCAAGAGGCCCCACACGGACCCGCCCACCACGATAGGGTAGACCAACGCCCCCGGGGGGTTGTACGCCGGCAACAACGGCGCCGAAGCCCCGCCGCCCCGGTGCCAGGGCGTCCCGGTCACCAAGGCCCGGCCGGCACCGGTACACCCCTCGGCCAGATACGCCCCCGGAACCGCGGTCCACTCGCGCCCGGGAGCTCGCCCCGAAAAGGCGTACAGGCCCAGCGCATCCAGCGGTCGCTCCCGCTGCCACCGCAGCAGCAGCGCCTCATCCAGGTTCAGTGCAGTGACCGTACCATCCAGAACCTGGGCGAGCACCACCTTGATCCCGGCGGGGTCGGACAGCGCCGCGCCAGCCAGGCGGGCCTCGTCCGCCCACTGCCGCTCCCAGGCCCGCCGCCGTGCCTGCTCCCGCTCCAGCGCCCGCTGGTACCGCCACACCACCCCGCCCAGCGCGATGAGCGCGCCGAGCGCGACGGCCAGCCCCACCGCGCCGGTCGATGGGGCGCCCGCGGCCAGATGCGCCACCGCCAGTGCGGCCATGCGCCGCGCGGCGGCCGGGGTGGACGGGACGGGGTCCGCGAGACCCAGTGCCCGTGCCGCCGACGCCAGCAGGCCCCTTGCTCGCGCGGCATCACCCGCGCGAAAAAACGCCAGCGCCTGCTGGCTCTGCAGATACGCCAGGCCATTGGCGGCCGCCGCCCGGCTGGCCGTCTGCCACCAGACTGCGCCCGCCACCGCCACCGACACGCCCAGCGCCCACGGCATAAGGCCCAGCCACCGGGCCCGGTGCGCGGACTCGTGCTCGTGGCCCACGTCGTCCCTCCTCCCTCTTGGCATCCCGGGCCTTGTCAGTGTACTGCTCGGCGATGGAACGAGCGCGAGCGCAGGGCAAGGCGGCTGGGCTCATGGGCTATACTTTTTGTGCGGCGGGGCGCTCAAGGTCGCCGGGTACGCCAGGGGGTGGGGCATGTCGACGGACCACGTGCCCGAATTTGGGCGCGACCCGGGTGGATTGAAGCTTTTTATCGGCGCCGCACCGGGCGTGGGCAAAACCTATACCATGTTGCGCGAAGCGTTGCGCCTACGTCAGACGGGCATCGACGTGGTGGTGGGGTACGTCGACACCCACGGCCGCCCCGATACCGAGCAGCAACTGGTGGGACTCGACGTCATCCCGCCCAAGTCCATCTATGTCGGAGGGCGAGAATTTTACGAGGTGGATTTGGAAGGGCTCGTTGCGCGCCAACCCGCCGTCGTGGTGATTGACGAACTGGCTCATGCCAACGCGCCGGGCTCCCTGTTCTCCAAGCGCTATCAGGATGTCGAATATCTCTTAAATCATGGCCTGTCGGTCCTGACCGCCGTGAACGTCCACCACCTGGAGGGAATCCATCGGGATGCCGAGGCGATTACCGGGATCCCCGTGCGCGAGGTGATCCCTGCGGACTTCGTCAAACGGGCCCGCGAGGTGACCGTGATTGACGTCACGCCGGAAACGCTCCGCCAGCGGCTGTTGGACGGTGATGTGTACCCGGTGAACCAGGTGCAGCATGCGCTGAACAACTTCTTTCGCCTCGAAAACCTGTCGGGTCTGCGCGAGCTGGCTCTGCGCGCCGTGGCGGAGGACGTGGACGAACGGCTGGAGCACTCCTACGCCCGGCGGCGCATTCCCGGGCCGGTCGGGGCACGCGAGGTCATCCTGGTGTCCGTGAGCCATCCGTCGCGTGCCGCCATGCTGTTGGCGCGGGGGCAGCGCATGGCCCACCGCATGAAGGCCGATCTGTACGCGCTGACGGTCGCGAGCACGCCCGAGGACCTGCAGTCTCCACGGGACCGGGCGCGCTTGGAACAGTTGCATGCGCTGGCCGACCAGTACGGAGCCGAGTGGATTTTGGAGCCCCAGAACGACCGGAAGCTGGGCCCCGTCATCCTGTCCACCGCCGAGCGCTTGAACGTCACCCAGATTGTGATTGGCCAGCCGGCGCGGGACCGCGGCTGGAGCACCCTGCTCACCCCGCGGCCGGTCCATCATCTGCTGCGCGAGCTCACCTACGCAGACCTCCGGATTGTCGGTTGGAAAGTGCAGGACCAAGTGGTCAGCCCCGATCCCGCGGCGGTGGGCCCTGAGCAGCCGCACCTGCCCGGCCGCCTGACGATTTACGTCGGCGCGGCGCCTGGCGTCGGCAAGACGTTTCGCATGCTGCAAGACGCCCACGACTGGCGCGAGCGCGGGGTGGACGTCGTCGCCGGCCTCATCGATACCCACGGGCGGGAAGCCACCCGGCGGGAAATTGGGGATCTCCCGGTCATTCCCCTCATGCGCATGGCGTTTGGCGGGCGGTCGTACGAGGAGCTGGACGTGGAAGCCGTGGTCCAGCGGCATCCGCAGATGGTGCTGATCGACGAGTTGGCGCACACCAACGTCCCCGGCAGTACCCGGGACAAGCGGTATCAAGACATCGTCTACCTGCTGGGACAGGGTATTGACGTGGTCACGGCGGTCAACATTCAGCACCTGGAGAGTCTGCACGACAAGGTGGCTCACATCACGGGCGTGAAAGTGCGCGAGCGGGTGCCCGACTGGTTCATGAAGCTCGCCCACCAGATCAAGCTCATCGACGTCACGTCGGAAACCCTGCAGCAGCGTTTGGTCGATGGCCAGATTTATGCCCGGGACAAAGTCGAAAGCGCGCTGGCCAATTTTTTTCAAACCGCCAACCTGGCTGCGCTGCGCGAGCTCGCGCTGCTGGAGGTGGCGGATGACGTGGACCTCCGCCTGCGCCACCCCGTCGGCGACACGCCCGAGAAAATCTTGGTCTGCGTCAACCTGCGCCCACACGCGGAGCGGCTCATTCGCCGCGGCTGGCGCCTGGCCGACCGCCTGCAGGGGGAACTGTGGGTCCTCGTGGTCGAAGCGCCGGAGTCCACCTGGCAGCACCGGGACGACCTTGGGCGCATCCAGGAGCTGTCGGACCGCTTGGACGCCCGGTTTTTCACGCGCACCGCCCAAGCCGAGCAGGTGGGGCAGACGATTGCGGAGACGGCCCACGAGCTTGGGGTCACTCAGCTGGTCGTCGGACAGCCCATCCGCCCGAAAAGCCTGCGCGGGCGGATGCGGATGAACCCGATTGACTACGTGCTGTCGCACGTGGACTTCGTCGATCTGTACGTCGTGGCCCACACCCGCCCTTGACAGTCCGGCTTAACCTGCCTCCGCATACACACACTGATCCCATCCAACGAATTGATGTCAGCTTTTTGGGTGGCACTTCGCTGGCGCGTCAGGTATACTGGCCCGGTACCGCCCAGCGTGTCATATATTTGAAAGGGAGTGTCCGCTTGAACGCCCAAGACGTACTGGCGCTGATGAAGAAAAACGCGGTCGAGATGCTGGACCTGCGCATCACGGACCTGCTGGGGCGGTGGCACCACTTCACGCTGCCCGCCGCGGAAGTGGACGCCGAGGTGTTTCGGCAGGGCGTGCCGTTCGACGGGTCGAGTCTAGTCGGGTTTCGCTCCATCGACCAAAGTGACATGGTCATCCTGCCCGACCCCGAGACCGCGGTGATGGATCCGTTTTCCCCAGTACCTACGCTCGCGATCATCGGGGACGTGGCCGAACCGACGCTGCGCCCGTTTACGCGCGATCCGCGCTCCGTGGCGGCGCGGGCGGAAGCGTATCTGCAGGCGAGCGGCATCGCCGACCTGTCCTACTGGGGTCCCGAGCTGGAATTTTTTCTGTTCGATGGCGTCCGTTATGGCACCAGCCAGCACGAAGCGTTTTACGAACTGGAGTCGGCCGAGGGGTCGTGGAGTAGTCGGGAGGGGCGCCGGCAGGGATACGAGGTGCGGCCCAAAGCGGGATATGCGCCGCTGCCCCCCACGGACAGCACCTACCCGGTGCGAACGGAGATCGTCCAGTGGCTGCTGCGCCAGGGGATTCGGGTGGAGATGCACCACCACGAGGTGGCCACCGCCGGCCAGCAGGAAATTGACCTGCGCTACCAGACCTTAAAGCGCCAGGCGGACACCGTCATGCTGTACAAGTACACGGTGAAAAACACCGCCGCCCGCCATGGCAAAACCGCGACGTTTATGCCCAAGCCCCTTTATGGCGACAACGGCAGCGGGATGCACGTGCATCAGTCGCTGTGGCGCGCCGGTGAGCCGCTGTTTCATGACGCCGAAGGCTATGGGGGCCTGTCGGCCCTGGCCCTGTCTTATCTGGCCGGCATCCTGGCACACGCGCCGGCGCTGCTGGCATTCACCAATCCCACCACCAACAGCTACAAGCGCTTGGTGCCGGGCTACGAGGCGCCCGTCAACCTGGTGTACTCCTTGGGAAACCGGTCGGCTGCCGTCCGCATACCGGTCACCAAGGCGCCAGCGGCCAAACGCGTGGAATTCCGCACCCCCGACCCCACGGCCAATCCCTACCTCGCCTTTTCGGCCATCATGATGGCCGGCATCGATGGCGTGCGGCGGTCGCTGGACCCCCGGGTCCTGGGCTTTGGGCCAGTGGACAAAAATATCTACGAGCTGTCGGCGGCCGACCGTGAAGGCATTGCCAGTGTCCCTGGTTCCCTCGCCGATGCGCTCACCGCCCTCGAGCAGGATCATGACTTCCTGCTGGCCGGCGGCGTGTTCACCGAGGACCTGCTGTCCACCTGGGTGGAGACCAAGCGGACCCTCGAGGTGGAACCCCTGCAACTCCGTCCGCATCCGCTGGAATTCCAGATGTACTTTGACGCCTGATCGACGCCGGACCCGCGCCTGAGTGACGCTCGTCCACTGCCGGGGGCTTGAGTCTCACCGCCCCCGGCGGTGGTTCACGGGTGTCAGCTGACCGCAAGGGCTTCGTCACCGTCTGTCTGCGCCCCGTTCTCACCGACACCACGGCCAGTGAAGCCCCACTCGGCCGGCAAGTCCGCCACGGGGCATCAACGCCGCTCGAAGCAGGCGTCGTCTCTTCGCCTGGGCGCTTGGCTTGATCGCCGACCACGCGTTGCGGCAAGGCTAACCCATAGTTGATGGACGGAGCATGGGTCGGGGTGCCACCTCGATGTGTGAACGCTGTCATGACCTCGGACCGAGGCGCCGACGAGGCGCGGGGGCCCTGGGACCGCACGACAGCCAGGCGGCGGCGGACCGGGGGATCCGGTCGGAGGAGCAACCCGATGAGGGAGCCTACGCGATCTGCGCGATTAACTCGCGCGGATGGGTCACCCAGTAGCGCTGGGCCTCCGGCACCGTCAGACACGTGTGACGGTGCCGGAGGAGGGCCAAGCCAAGCGGGTCAGCGTGGTGCTGTTGGCGGGCCCATGCCCGGTGCGAATCGTGCTCGCGTCGGCGTGAAAGCTCACCTCTTCGATGGGAGGCATCGCCTCGGTGGACCAGTGGGGGCGCGCCAGCGCCATAACGCCGCCGGACCCGCGTCTTCGGGGGACCGGTGGGTCAGGAGGGAGACTGTCTCCCGGGCGGGAACCTCCGTGACGGTGCGGCGGTGGGTGTGGGGGTCCATCGTGCTAGGGGGCCGCACCGTCCCCCGCGTGAGCCGGGCTGCCTGCTGGGCGTAC
>JAJZWS010000108.1 GCA_021846565.1 Bacillota bacterium | reverse complement strand
TTCGGACCAGTGCCTGTCGGTGAACCGGCCTGCCCCGGCAAGCGCCAGCCCGACACTCCCCAATGGCGTGACATTTCCCCAAATCAGCAGGCGAGATTTCCCCAGGTCAGCATCAAGGATATCCTGGAGGGACGGGAGGGCCGGTCACGCGCCCCAGGGGGAACCGGCCGGCCGGATCGCGAAGCGAGCCGGCGAGGCCGAACGCCCCCATAAAGAGGGAACCGGGCATGTGCCCCTGGGGAGGAGTGAAGCCATGGAGATTCGAGACCGGTTTCAGCACGGAATGCGGGTGAGTGCCATCCGTCGGCGGACGCCTGTGCCGAGTGGCGGGGTCATGTCGGAGGTGGCGTGGGAATGAGGCGCCAGCCGACCGACTTTGCCTATCATCTGAGCCGGTACGTGAGCCACGTCCTCCCGGCGCGGCACGGCGCGAGTCCCTGGGCGGTACGGGTAGCTGCCGGGACCTCTTCCCCCGGTGGTTGCCGTTCTGCGACACGGTGGAGGGCCTTCCGCCCGAACGCGTGACCCTGGACCACATCACCCCCGACCGCGTGGAGGCGTTGCTCGGCTGGTGGGAAACCCCGCGCCACGCGTCCGTCGCCACCCGGAATCAGCGGCACGGCCGCAGAATGACGCGGTCAACCTCCGTCTCCGCACCTTGCACTTGTGCCTCGGGAGGCGCATCGTTGAACCATGCTCAGCCAGGTTCCAGGAAGGGTGTGGCCCGTGTCCATTCCTGACGAAGTGGTGGCCGGATTGCGCAGCGCCCTGCCCATCGAGCAGGTGATCCTGTTTGGGTCGCGCGCGCGGGTTACAGCGCAAGACGACAGCGACTGGGACTTTCTCGTGATCATGCCCACGACCATGAGGCATGGTGCACGAAATCTCGCGGTGCGCCGTGCGGGCCGCATTCCCGGCCAATCCATGGACTTTATCGTGAGAACCCCCCGGGAACTGGCCGACGGCTTCCCCTTGTCCAAAGAGATCCTGCAAGAAGGGCGTGTGCTTTACGATGCCCGCCATTCCTGAGTGGCTGGCGATTGCCGAGGAAGACCGTGCCGTCGCACAGTTGGCAGCCGACGCGAGCCGGTGGAACGCCACTGTTTTCATGCCCAGCAGGCTGTCGAAAAATATCTCAAGGCCGGTTTCGAGCGTCAGCACCTAACGGTGCCGCGTTCACACGACCTGGAATACCTCTAGGCGCAACTGCAGGGGACGGGTCTGCCTGTGGCCGACATCGCGGAGCCGGCGGAAGTCCTGACCGCTTACGGCGTGGATGCTCGCTACCCAGGGTTCGTGACCGATGAGGACGAAGCCGATCATGCCCTGGTCATGATGGAACGATGGAACGATGGAACGATGGAATGCGTGGTGAGGTGGGCTCAGCAACAGCTGGACTGACGCCGGCGGTCCATGGGCCCGCGGCGCCGTCAGTCCAGCAGACGAAGCCAATTCGCCTCTGAGAAGCCCACCGCCATGCCCCGATCCGTCTCCAAAATGGGCCGTCGGATGAGCCGGGGCTCGTCAACCATCGCTTGAAGCCAGCCCGGCTCGTCGGCGATGGCGCTCGCCCGTGCCCGGTACGCGGGGCTACGGGTGGCCAGCACGGCCTCGAGACCGCCGGCCCGGCGCACCAAGTCCTCGACCTCGTGGGCCGACAGGGGCTCGCGGATGAGATCCCGTTCCTCCACCGGAGACACGATCATCGTCCGATCGGCCAACGCCTGCGAAAGCCACGCTTTCGCCTTCACACATGTGCTTCACCCGCGATAGTGATACAGACGAATCATGTCACGCCTCCTGCCCCATTCTGCGTCCCCGGCACGGTTGGCACACGCCGTATACGCGAACCTCCTGGTCCACGGCTTCGAAGCCCTGTTCCTCCTTGAGCCGCCGCCACACGCCTGCGGTCCAGTCCGTCGGAAAGGGGTCCACTTCTCCACAGCGCACACACACGCGCTTCGGCTGACCCGCTCCGTTGTCCCCTGCCCAGACAAATCGCGCCGACGTATCCTGGGCCCGACGATCCTCTACTCGCGCCACGACGTTTAAGGACACCAGCAGGTCAAGCGTCCGGTACACCGTGGCCAGTCCGACCCGCAGACGATGCTCCGCCTCCGCGCGCACTTGAAGCTCCTCGGCAGACAGGGGCGTGTCCCCATGACCCGCCAGGGTGCGCAAAAGCAGGTGCCGCTGCGGCGTCAGCCGATGCGATCCGGCCTCCAGTCGCCGATACACCTCCGCCAGCTGCATCGGCCACCACCTTGTCCCGTAAGCTTGTTGGTCCAGAATAAAAGGACTCTCGGCCGCGCGCAATCCCACGTGAGGTATCCCTCGAACGGCCGGTCCGCGGTCGCTGGACGTCGCCTGCGTCCGCAAGCCCCCCGCGCACACAAAGGGCCGCTGGCCGGCTATGATCCCACGCCGGTCTCTCGTGCTACACTCAGCGTAACCATGAGGTTCCCAGTGGCGTTCACTCGGTGAGGCGCATGGAGTGTGCGGCAACACGAGGAACCATTGCGAGGGGGGAGCGGCTTGGCCGCTGGTGCATGAAGGTTTTTCGGTCAAGAACCAGCGGGGCCGGTGGCCTGGGTTTCCTGCACGGCGGCCCAGCGCGCACCGGCTTCGTCTGGCCCGTGTTGCTGGCCTCCGGAATTACGCTCTTGGCCGCCTGTGGCGGTCCCGCGCCGACCGCGAGTCCGCCGCCTCATCAGCACCATCACACCGCGCACCCGGCGTCGACGCCCGTCGCCACGAACTCCGGCGCTCGCGACCCGCTGACCGGCTTGGCGACGCCGGTGCATGGGCCCCTGGTGGCTCTCATGATCGAGAACTCCGAATACGCGCGCCCACAATTTGGCCTGTCCTCGGCCGACGTGGTGTACGAGGCGTACATGGAGAGCTTTTACTACACGCGCTTCATGCTGCTGTACTGGGGCCACGCCCCCCAGACCGTGGGCCCCGTGCGGTCAGCCCGGCCGTACTTCGTCAGCTGGGTGCATTCGTGGGGCGCGGCGTATGCGCATGCGGGCGGATCCACGCTCGGCGACCAGGCCATCATCAACGACGGGATCCACAACATGGATGGACTGGCCAACGCCCAGTCGCTTTACTATCGCACCACGTCGTTGCCCGCCCCACACAACCTGTTTTCCGACATGGCGAACCTGATGACCTACGCCCGAAGCCACTGGGGCAATCCACCGGTGACGCCGCAGTGGTCGTTCGCATCCCCCACGCCGTCCGGTGCCAGCGCGCCCCCGTACCAAACGATCACGATGCAGTGGAACACGCGCAACACGATTGAGCAGTGGCGCTGGAACAGCGCCGACGCGGGCTACACCCGTTGGGTGATGTGCCCGGTGTCGTGCAGTCAAACCGGCTACACCCAGGTGATGGGGCAAAACTCGCATCAGCCCGTCGTGGCCAAGAACATTATTTTCCAGTACACCACGGAGTACCTGGACAACAGCGATCCGAACCCCAACCCCAACGACCGGTGGATCCTTATCGACACCCATGGGCAGGGGGTGGCCAAGATGTTTTTGGGGAACCGGTACTACGTCGGCACCTGGCGCAACGGGGGCCCGGGCCAGCCCACCCGGTTCTATCTGGCCAACGGCCAGCCCGCCCGCTTCGACCCCGGACAGACGTGGATTGAAGTGGTGCCCACGGCGGCCTCGGGAACCAGCTTTCGCCTCACGCTGTCACCCACCCCCACACCGTAACGCACACAGAGGCAACGTGCGGCTGCCTCTGTGCTTCGGTTCGTACCCAGCTCGCGGGCCGGCTACCGCGTGCGCTGGGCGGGCGGGTGGGCCAGGAAGTGACGGGCGCCCCGCTCCATGACCGTGACGCCCAATGGCAGCGCGTCTTCGTGAATGCGAAAGTGGGGCGAATGGTGCGGGTGCCCATCGCCCGCCGGCGCCGCCCCCAGCCACAAGAACGCCCCGGGCACCTTTTGCAGGTAGTAGGCAAAGTCTTCCCCCTGCGGCATGGCTGGCGGCTGCTCCACGGTGGCCACATCTTCCAGCAGGCGCGCCCACTCCTCCACCACCACCGGATCGTTGATGACGGCGGGGTACCCCGGCAGGTACTCACACTCGGCGACGGCACCGTAAATGGCTGCGATGTGCGTGGCCCGGCGCCGGATTTCCTCCTCCACTTGCGCCTGAAGGTCGCGCGCAAACGTGCGCACCGTCCCCGTAATCTCGGCCGTCTCCGCAATGATGTTGAACGTTTGCCCGGCCGTGATGGTCCCCGAGGTCACGACCACCGTCTCGGACGGGGGCACGCGACGGCTTACAATGGTCTGCAGGCTCATCACGGTTTCGGCGGCAATGACCACCGCATCTTGGGTGCTCTGCGGCTCAGACCCATGGCCGCCCCGTCCGTGAATGCGAATGTGAAACCGGTCCGAGTATGCCATCAGGGGGCCGGGCTTCAACCCCACCCAACCCACGGGCCACCCCGCCTGCAGGTGCAGACCCAGCACGGCGCGGGCTCCCTGGAGCTCGCCGGCTGCGATGAGCTCCACCGCCCCCCCGGGAGGCCGCTCCTCGGCGGGCTGGAACAAAAGCCGCACCGTCCCGGCAAAATCCCGCGCCAACAGCCTCTCGGCTGTGCCCAGCAAGATGGCCATGTGGCCGTCATGCCCGCACGCGTGCATGATGCCCGGGTGCGTGGAACTGAACGGCTCGCCGCTGTCTTCGGTCAGCGGCAGCCCATCCATGTCGGCCCGGAGCACCACCAGCGGCCCGGCACCGTCGCTTCCCTCCATGTCCGCCACGACACTCGTGGGCGTGGGCCGGCGTGGGTCAAGCCCCCACGCTCGGAGCTGCTGCTCCAGGTACTGGGCGGTCTCCACTTCTTCGTGCGCCAGTTCAGCCAGACGGTGCAAATCCCGCCGCCACGTCACCAACTGCTCGGCTCCCCCGGTTGCCATCGCATCCCTCCTGCTTCCTGCGCTCGCGCCCCCTTGGGGTGCGACCATCGGGTTTAAAAAATGCGCTGGCCCAAGGCCGACGCAATCAGGTCGGCCGCCAGCGCGGCGGTGCGGTTGTGCTCGTCCAAGATAGGATTGACCTCCACCATGTCCATCGAGGTCATGACCCCGGCCTCCGCCACCAGCTCCAGCAGCAAGTGCGCCTCGCGCTCCGTCAGGCCGCCCGAATAGGGCGTACCCGACCCCGGAGCAAACAGCGGGTCGATAGCGTCAATGTCAAAGCTCACGTGGGCGCCGTCCGTGCCGTGGGCCACCACCTCCAACGCCCGCGCCACCACCTCGCGCATCCCGTACTTGTCCAGCTCGTACATGCTGAATACCGTGACGCCCGCGTGGTGCATCAGGCGCTCTTCGTCCGCGTCTAGGGTGCGGATGCCAATGTAGGCCACCCGGTGCGGGTCAAGGAAGTGGCCCTTGAACACGGCCAGCAGATCGGGATGGCCGAGTCCGCAGGCCGCTGAGGCCGGCATGCCGTGAATGTTGCCGGACGGCGAGGTGTCGGCCGTGTTGAAGTCCCCGTGGGCGTCCACCCACAAAAGCCCGGTCTCTGGCTTGACCCGCAAGAGGCCGGCGATGCTCCCCATGGCCAGCGAGTGGTCGCCGCCCAGGACCAGGGGAAAGTCCCCCTCTTGGAATGCCCGTTCCACAGCCCGCGCCAACACCCGGTTGACCTTGACGATCTCTGGCAGAAATTTCAGATGATGGCCTTGGCGGTCGCGGCTCTCGGGCACTGGCACGGGAATGTTGCCCACATCTGAGACCGTGTGGCCGATGCGCTTCAAGCGTTCATGCAAATCCGCATACCGAATGGCGCTGGGCCCCATGTCCACCCCTCGGCGGTCTGCGCCATAGTCCAGGGGCACCCCGATCACACGAACATTTTTTGCCTCTGCTGGGCCATGCATGGTGGTTGGCCGCCTCCCTCCAGCGGTAGTATACCGT
>JAJZWS010000003.1:1414-90968 GCA_021846565.1 Bacillota bacterium | reverse complement strand
GTAATCCGCGTCGGCAGCCGGTTTTCGGCTGCACCGGTGGTGTCCGCGAATGCTGTAATAGGCGAGGCGTGTGAACCGGGGGGCGATGACGATGACAGGTCCCGTCCGGGGGCGGTGGGGCTGGACCCTTGGCCCTGACCGCCATCGTGCTCGACGGACTGCGGCGGGAAGCCCTGACAGTATGGCGCACCCCTACCGCGCTTTGGGCCCTGCCCGCCGCCATGGGACGGATTGGACGGGGGCTGCGATCCTGTGGCTCGCCTTAAGGTGTGGGCCGCCGTGGGAGCAGCGCTGGTCTTGGCGGCCGCTTTCCCGTTGACCCTCTTCCTGGACCTCATGGACCTCGCGCCGTGGGTTTTGGTGGTGTCGACCCGCGATCCGCATCTTATGGGGCACACTCGGACGCGGTGGGCGCTTGGAGTCTTTGGCCTACACGTGCCGTTCCTGTGGCTGGCGTTGCCCTTCGTGCCGGGTATCGCTCCCCTCGCCGTTGCCCTGACGATTCTCGTGTCGCTCGCCACCACCGCCCTGCCTATGCTGCTGATGCTTGGGGACAGGCGCCGTATGCGCATCACGACAGGTGTCTCGTAGTCCCCGCGCCGCGGGGCCACCGGTCATCAACCATGAATCACGCCCATCAGGTCGGCGATGAATCGCGGCGCCGCGAGGGGATGGTGCCCACCCATCCCCGTCGGCTGGTGGGACGCACGGCGGGCGTCATGGCAGTCGAGTGCAATTCCGGAAGCAGCCTCTACCCGTCCGCGCGCACGCGTGCGCCGTGCCCGTCCGGCGGATGGCCCTCTGTGAGAGGCAGTGCCCAAGCCGCACGCGACGTGACGCCGTTCGCCCTGGTCGCTAACCTGCAGAAAGTGTGCGCGCGTTGATGCGCGAAATTCATCGCACGGGGCGCGATTCCTGAAAGGAGGCGGACAAGATGATCGGTCAGGTGGCGAAGCGATCGATGGCGTGGGTGCGGCAAAGCACCCGGCGCGCCCAGCGTGGGGCGGCGGCGCTGGCGCTCGCTTTGGCCGCCGCCGGGTCCGCCATCGCCCACGGTCACAAACCCGGCGCGCTCATGGCGGCGCCGGTGACGACGTGGACGCGTGCGCCACGCACCGTGGTCTCCCCCCACCCGACGGGCATCCAACCGGTGAAAAGCATGGACGGACGCCCTGTGCTGCGCGTTTTGCACGTGGTGGCCACCGCTTATGGCCCCACGGACGCCGCCAACTATCCGTATGCACCGGTGGACGCGTACGGGCAGCCGCTCCAGCCGGGCATGGTGGCCGTGGACCCCAGTGTCATCCCGCTGCGCAGCACGCTGTACGTCCAGGGCTACCACGACCGGGTTCTCCCGAGTGGGGGCTTCGTCGGCCGCGCGATGGATACGGGCGGCGCTATTGTCGGCCACCGCATCGACATTTTCTTAAACCACGGCCGCGCTGCCGTGAGTCAGTTCGGCATCGAGCCCGTCACCGTGTACGTATTGGGCGTGCGCGCCTCCGCAGTGTCGTAACAGCAGATTGCCTTGCGGCGTGCCATATTATGGCACCGCGCCTCACGCCTACGGCCGGTGGCCTCGGGGCACCGGTCGTGGCTATGGCGGCCTGTCACCCCGGGACAAGCGCCCACACACGGCGTGACGAAATTCCAGCGCTCCCGTTACAGTGCCGATTAGGCCAAATCGTGGTGCCTCACCACGACCGGGGGACCCAATTTCGGGGTGAATCCGCACCAAGCGGTAGGGGCGACTCGCGCCACCGAACCCGACAGCTAACTCCGGCGGCTCACTTCGCGAGGAGGTTATATGCTTGACACCGTTGAAACGGTTGAACCTAAAGACACGCACGCACGCGTGGGCCGCATCTTTGGCGCTGTCGGCCGGCCTCGCCGGCACTTTGGTGGGGGGCCCCCAACCGCTGGTCCACGCCGCCACCCCGAGCACCGCCGCCCTGGCCGCCCAGCACCCCGCGATGCGACAGACGCTCAGCCTTGGGAGCCAGGGACACTGGGTGGACACGCTGCAGGCGGACCTGGCGCTTTTGGGCTACCCCAGCGTGGGACCCATGACCGGCAATTTCGGCTCGCAGACCCAGGCGGGCGTGGAAGCGTTCCAGCGCGAAAACGGGCTACCGGTTACGGGCCAGACCAATACGCAAACCTGGCAGGACATTTTGGCGGGCTTTCAGCTCACCCCGTACCTGCCCCACACGGGCGACGCGGACGATCCGAACGGAAGCGGCGCCTCCACCCCGACGGGCGGATCCGGGTCTCCCAGTGTGAACACCACCACGACCACCCCGACCAGCCAGGACGGGGCGTCTGCCGACCAGGACGGTACCTCGTCCAGCCCGACCACGGCGCCATCATCAGACCAAGGGACGGCGGGCACTGCCAGCACGACCAGTAGCGGCACCCCCAAAACGATTGACGGCTACCCGGTCATCGCGGTGTATCACATGAGGGCCACCGCCTACGGCCCGAGCCTCAAAGACAACTACCCCTACGGCCCGGTGGACGCGTTTGGCCAGCCCCTGGCGGCCGGCATGATTGCCGTGGACCCGTCCGTTATTCCGCTCAAGTCGCGGGTTTATGTGAAGGGCTACACCGACAGCGTGCTGCCAACCGGCGGGTTTTTGGGCCGGGCGATGGACACGGGCGGCGCCATCAAGGGCAACCGCATCGACATCTTCCTGAACCAAAACCCACAAATCGTGTCGAACTTCGGCATCGAGCCCGTGACTGTGTACGTCCTGGGCTAACGACGCCAACGCCCGGCTTCTCGATGGAGCAGGCGCCCCCACACCGGGGGCGCCTGCCTGCGCGATGCTGATGGAACGCCGTCAGCGACATCGCGGACCAAGTCCACCTGATACGCGTGGAAGAAGCCAGGCGGCGCCTCGCAACCGTGGTGGTCCAACGTCATGCCCAGCTCGGCGAGCTTGGCCGCCATCCCCGCCCATCGGGCATGCGGCAATCCCGACCCCCGTAAAAGCCATACCACGGGCAGGGCGCGGCCCCGAGATACGTGTCGTCCGGTGCCGACCCGTGGCAGGCCGCCGTGTTCCCGCGCGTGGAAGCTTCGGATCGCGGACACCCGCTGCGCGGCGCGCGGGCCACACCACCCGCCCCGGCCGTGCGTGACGGCTTCGCCCCTGCTGGCGGCCTTTCCCGGGGGGCGGATGCATCGCGGCCGATTTACCCCGGACGTTTCTAGGGCCGCTCCTCCCCACCCGCCAACGATTCATCCAGCAACTCGATGATGTCCCGCACCACCAACGTTCCTTCATTGCCGGTGAGCTTCACGGCGTCCTCAAACAGCGACACCTCAAAGGGGCAACAGACGGCCAGCACCTCGGCGTGGCTCGCCACGGCCTCACGCACCCGGCGCACCGCCAACCGCTCGTCAACCTGCTCAGCGACAAACCCGCTGTTCCATACTCCACCGCCGCCGCCGCCGCAGCAGAATCCCTCCGCGCGGCAGTGCGCCATTTCCGTCAGCCGCACGCCGGGAATCGCCTCCAGCAGTCGGCGGGGCGCTTCGTACTCGCCGTTGTGTCGGCCCAGGTAGCATGGGTCGTGAAACGTTACCAGGCGTTCGGGAATCCGCTTCAAGGGCAGATCGGAAAGTCGCTCAGCCAGAAACTGCGTGTAGTGCTGCACCGGGTATGTGGCTCCCAACTTGGGGTACTGGTTTTTGAGTGCGTTGAACGCGTGGGGATCGGGGGTGACCAGGCGGTTGAAGGTGTATTTGCCGAGGGTGGCCATGTTCTTGGCCGCCTCCTCTTCAAACAGCCCCGATTCGCCCGCAGCGCGCTGGGAGTCCGCGATGCACCGCTCTTCCGTGCCCAAAATTGCCCAGTCCACCCCCAGCCGATTCAGGGTGCGCGCCATGGCTTGGGCCGCCTGCTGGCCGCGCTCGTGAAATGACCAATAGCACTCGACATAAAACAGCACGTCCGTCGGGCGGTCCAGCGTGGACAGGATGGGCACCTCCACCCCCGCCTGCTTGGCCCAGTCGGCACGACGACGTGCGGGGCTCCCCAGCGGGTTGCCCCGAACCACCGTGTTCTCAAACGCCTTGGCCAGTTCGGGGGAGATGCCGCTCTCCACGAGCACCGCTTCGCGCACCGCGGTGATGGTGCCGGGAATGTCCACCTCCCGGGGACACAGGCGGGCACAATTTCCGCACGTGGTGCACACCCAGAGGATGGGGTCGTCCATCATTTGCGACTTCATCCCCCACTGGGCCATCAGCATCTGCTTGCGAGGCAGCTCGAGGTCCTCGGTGGCAAAGGGACAAACAGCGGAACACGTCCCGCACTGGTAACAGCGCTTGAAGGAATCGCCAGCGCGTTCCACCAACTGATTGACAAAACCCAGATCGGGAACCAGTTCCATGACCGCGACTTCTTGACCCACGATGCGATGTCTCCCTTCTACGCACGTCTCCGCACGGATCCGCCCAGACGAGTCGCCCCTAAAACCCCTTCATGGGATTCGGGCCGACGGCGGCGATGCCGTCCGCAAACTGCTGAAGCACCTCGGGCAGGCGATGGGCATCGGCGATGGTGGTTTCCAGCACCTGAACCCGCTCGGACTCCAACGCCAAGCGGTCTAGCGTTTCTCGCACGTTGGTCATTCGCCTCCCCAACAGTTCGCTGCCCTGGATGAAGTGGCACTGGTAGTCGTCCCCCGCCTTGCATCCCAACAGCGCCACGCCGTCGTACCCGTTGGCGATGGCATCGGACACGGTGACGCTGTTGACCGCGCCGAGACAGCGCACGGGAACCACCCGCATCGTGGCGGGATACGCCAGATGGTTGAAGCCCACCATGTCCAACGCCGGGTAAGCGTCGTTCTCACAGGCGAAAACCAAGATTCTCAACTGTTCCTCATCGTCTTCCGGCATGCTGACCTGCTTGGCCATCTCGCTCAGGGCGTGCACCGAGTAGTCGGGGAACGAGATGATCTGCACGGGACAGGCCCCCATGCAGATGCCGCAACGCCGGCATCGGTTGGGATTGATTACCGGGTGGTGGGCGGCGTCCAACTCCAAGGCGCCGAACGGGCATTCCTGCGTGCAACGGCCACAGGCGGTGCACTTTTGCATAAAGAATTCGGGATACCCCAAATCCCCCACCCGTGGATGCACCGCCGCTCCTAGCGCCGCCTGCTCCACCACCTGCACCGCCTTCGCAGCCGCGGCAGCGCCGTCGCGTCGACTCTGAGGCAGATCCAGCGATCGGTGCACCACCCCCGCGGTGTAGATGCCTGTCCGTCGCGTCTCATAGGGAAAGCACAGGAAGTGGGAGTCGGCAAATCCGAAGGGCCGCGTCGGTATATCTCCGCCCTGCAGGTACCGCAGCGCGAGAGGCGGCGCTTCGCCATCCGCTGTGGCCGTGGGGATCATCCCCGCGGCCAACACCACCAAGTCGACCGCCAACGTCACCGGGCTCCCCAGCACCGTCCCGCCAACCATGAGCGTCACGGCACCGTTGTCGCTCGCTTCAACGGTCTCGACTTGTCCGCGCACGAAGAAAATGCCGGGGTCCTCCTGGAGGTGGCGATAGAACAACTCATGATGGCCCGGAGCCTGCATATCCTCGTACACCACAAACACCTGCGCCTCAGGATAGGCGGCCCGCACGTAAAGCGCCTGCTTCAGCGACACCATGCTCGTGACGTTGCCGGCATAGGGTGCGTAATCCCGATCCGCGCTGCGGTCGCACGCGACGATGGCCACGCGTTTGGGTTCCTCCTGATTCGACGGACGCCGGATCCGGCCTTCCGCACTCATGTGCTCGAGGTCCAAGCTGGTTACGACGTCGGTCAGCCGCCCCAGGCCATAGCGGGTCAGCTGGTCGGGACCCGCCAAGCGAAACCCCGTGGCCATCACGACGGAACCCACCGTCACCTCTTGCCGCTCTCCCCCGCTCTCGATGGTCGCCACAAACGCCCCCGGCTGCCCACCGATGCCCGTGAGACGCGCGTGGGTTCTCACCTCGATGCGGGGATGGGCGGCCAGCTCCCCGATCCACTGCTCCAGCGCAATCGGCTCCAGATCCTGATAGGGCGGCAAGGTTGGATACTGGCGGTGAAGAAACCGGGCAAACCCGCCCAACTCCGCCTCTTTTTCGACCAGCACCACAAAATAGCCAGCGTCGGCGGCACTCACCGCCGCGGACAGTCCCGCCGGTCCGCCGCCCACCACCAGCACGGTCTCTTCATGAGCCTCAGTAAAGGGGCGGGGGGACTTAGCCGCCTTTTCCGCCGCCATGCCCATTTTCAGGAGATCTTCCGCCATCTGCTGCGTGGGCTCAGCGCCCGCGGGCTGACTCCAGGCCACCTGTTCGCGAATGTTGACGCGCTGCACATGCACCGGCGGCCCGCCTTCGACCTCAAAGCGAAACCGATCGCGGTTGACGCGGGGCGAACACGCCGCGATGACCACGCCGTCCAACTGCTGCTCCCCCACGTCCTGGCGGATCGTGGCCGCGTCCTCCAGGCAAAACGCGCGGCCGGTTTTCACCGCCGCTGCGCCGAATTCCGCTGCGGCGGTTGCGAGCGCCCCCACATCCATGCAGTCGCCGATGCCACAGCCCTCGCAGATGTAGACGCCCGTCTTGCTGCCCATTGTGCTCACCTCACAGTCGACTTGCGGATCGAGCGAACGGCCATCATCGCCGCCGCGGTGGCATCCATCGTGGCGGTGGCCACATCCATCGGCTCCCGCGCACATCCTGCCGCATAGACCCCGCGATCTTCCCCCGTATCCAAAACGAATCCGTCGTGGTCCAACACCGCCGGCATCGCCGGGCGATGGTCCGAAAGGCTGGGCTCCATGCCCGTGGCCAAGACGACCAGGTCCACCGGAATGCGGCTCATGTGGCCTTGGACCATGTCGTCGGCGACGACCGACAAGTCGCCGCTCTCGTCATCCCACAGGATGTCGGCCACCTTCCCCTTTACCGCATGGACATGCGGGCGCGCCATCACGCGATCCGCAAAGGGCTCATAGGTGCCGGGGGTGCGCAGGTCGATGTAGTAGATGTAAACCTCGGCCTCCGGATTTCGGTCCAGGATGTAGGTGGCTTGCTTGAGCGATCCGAGACAGCAGATTCCCGAACAGTAGGACAGATGCAGGCGGTCGCGGGAACCGGCACACTGAATGAACGCCACGCGATTGACCGGGCGCCCATCGGACGGCCTGGCGATCTTGCCCCCGGTCGGCCCCGTGTCCGCTGCCATGCGCTCCAACATCACATTGGTCACGATGTTGGGATAGTGGCCAAAGGCCAGGTTCACAATCGCGGACGCATCGTACGGCTTCCATCCCGTCGCCACCACCACGGCCCCCACCTGGAGCGAAACCGACTGGGGCTTCATGGCCAAGTCGATCGCATCGTACGGACACGCGGCCACGCAACGGCCACACTCTTCGCCCAGGCACGTTTGCTCATCAATCGCATACTTCATCGGGTACGCCATCTCATGACCGATGTAAATCGCTTTGGTGGTGTCCATCCCGTAGTTGAACGCATTGGGCCGCTCCACGGGACACACATCCACACACGCCCCGCAGGCCGTGCAGCGATCGTTCACGTAGCGCGGCTCAACGGTCACCGCGACGTCAAAGGCCCCCGGCGCCCCCTCGATGCTCGCCACCTCCGCGTTGGTCAAGAGGTGCACGCGCGGATTGTCGCGCAGGCGGCGCAGGTTGATCTCAATGCCACACGTGGGCGGGCACAGCTTGGGAAAATAGCGGGCCAGCTGCGCCACCCGCCCTCCCAGGTACGGCATCTTCTCAACCAGGAACACATCGCTGCCCAGCTCTGCCGCCTCCAGGGCGGCGGTGATCCCGGCGATCCCGCCGCCAATGACCAAAATGCTGTCGTACCCCGAGGCGGGGGGCGCGAATGTTGCCAAACGAGACACCTCCCGTCTCTTGGTCAGGGGATCAAGGGAATGTAGGGCTCGGTGGTGAGCTCCCACTCCTTCGCATCGCGGTTGTAGCGCGAGTTGACAAACACCTTCCAGTGTTCGTCGTCAAGCTTAGGATAGTCCCCCCGATAATAATAGCCGGGCCAGCGGGTCTCCTTGCGGGTCAGCAGGTGGCGCATGTGCGCCTCGGAACACCACACGCGGTCCCGCACCTCCCAGCAGCGCAGCAGCTCGTGGATGTCCCGCGCGGCCATGCTGTTCAAATCTTCCTCGAACACGCTCATGAGATGGAGCCCCCGCTGCAACAGGGGTTCGTTGGTCATGTACGAAGAACCAAGGCCCGCCGCGTACTCGTCCATGATTTTCTGCAGGCGCAGCAGGGCCTGCTTCGGAAACACGTAGTTGGGATTGATTTCCTCCCGCGTAGTGGCCTTCGCGTTCTCCTCAAACACCCGGTAGGGCTGAAACAGTTCGCTGACGATGGAAGCCACCTCATCGTCCATCACCAACGGCGCGTCCGGGTGGTCCGTGATGAACTTGACCGCCGCCTTGCCGGCCAACCGCCCCTCGGTGTAGGAGCCGGAAGAAAACTTGTGCGCCGAGGCGCCAGCCCCATCGCCGGCCGCAAATAAGCCATTGACCGTGGTCATGCGGTTGTACCCCCAATGGTATGCAGCCGGCGACACGTCTTCGGGCCCGCTCACCCAAGCGCCCGTCCCCGACGCATGCGACCCCATCAGGTACGGCTCCGTCATGATAAGCTCCGAGGGCTCCTTGGCGGGGTCGATGTTGTGCGACGCCCACAGCAGCGCCTGGGACATGGTCATGTCCAGGAAGTCTTCCCAGCCATCGCTCTCGATCTCCCGCACCTTCTTGGGGTCGAGGCCCGCCGTGAGCGCCTGCAGCGCCTCGTCCGTACGCATGTAGTGGGGGCCTCGCCCCTGCTGCTTGTCCAACAGCATTTGATGGTTCCGCAGGGGGGTCGGAATTGGTCGGGCGTCGCCGTACGGCAGGAAATCCTGAAGGGCCGCGGCTTGCGTTTGTTCGTAGTTTTCGCCGTAGGCGTTCTTCACCCGCCCCTTGAACAGCAAAAACCACATTCCCACCGGACCGTACCCGTCGCGGAACCGCGTCGCCACGAGCCGGTGCTCCATCTGCGTCATCTTGGCGCCAGCTTGGATCATCAGCGAGTACGCCGATCCCGTGTTCCACGGCGCATACCAAATGCGGCCCAGCCCTTCGCCCACCGCATGGGGTCGGAATGCCATCGTGGCTCCACCCGCCCCGACGATCACCGCCTTCGCGCGAAACACAAAGACTTTGTGATCACGGACGCTGAAGCCAATCGCGCCCGCCACGCGCTGCCGATCGCGATCCATCAGGAGATGGGACACGAAGATCCGCTCATACACGTTCTCGGGACCCACGGCCGTCTTGGCCGCTTCGGCGACGATGGGCTTGTAGGACTCGCCGTGAATCATAATCTGCCAGCGGCCCTCGCGCTTGTACTTCCCATCCTCGGTCTTAAAGATCGGAAGGCCCCACTTCTCAAACATGTGAACGGTTGCGTCGACGTGACGCGCGATGTCGTAGACCAGATCCTCACGGGACAGGCCCATCAGGTCATTGCGCACGTACCGCACGAAATCTTCGGGCGTGTTTTCGCCCCACTTCATGCCCATATAGCAGTTGATGGCTGAGAGTCCCATGGCCACCGCACCGCTGCGCTCGATGGCCGCCTTCTCCACCATCACCACGCGATAGTTGTGCGCCTGGGCCCAATAAGCGGCCTCGTAAGCGGCTCCGCACCCCGACATGCCGCCGCCAATGATCAAAACGTCCGTGTCTACGTATTCCACCTGGGGCTCTTTCATCTTTGTCCCCCTTTTCTATCATCCTGCCCGTCCCTCGTTGAGCACCGGAGGCCCTCCTAGACACCCGGCGTCGGCAACCGCTCGACCCCGAGCCACTCGTCCTCACCGCAGAGCCCGGAGTCACCGAGCTGGGCCGCGGTGGGGGTTTTCAACGAGCCGTAGGGTTCAATGCTTCCCCACGGCGTGGATCGAATGGGGTATTTGAACCGCTTGACGCGCTGGTCGCGATACTTGACCGTCCACATGATGCTGTCGGTCCCCCGGAGCGGCGTGAGGCTGGCCCCCATCGGCATCACATCGGCGTACCCCCGCATCGCGATGGCAGACTGCGGACAGGTTTTCACACACGAGTAGCACTCCCAGCACATATCCGGCTCTTGGTTGAACGCCTTGCCCAAGGCTTTGTCCAGGGTCATGAGATCGTTCGGGCAAATATACTGGCAGGCCGGCTGGTCCAAGGCCTTGCATCCGTCGCACTTGTCTGGGTTAACGTATGTCGGCACGCTGTTACCTCCCTTGCGCTTGGAACGTGTCCCCAGCATGGAAATCATGGGGCAACCCTTTCCCACAACCAAGCTGGACCGCAGGCGGGCACCGTGATCATGGGCCGGCCGCCTGCGACTGATAGTACTGGCGGAGAATACTCAACACTTCGGGGCGGCTGAAGTGTTCCGGCACGTCCTCGCCGTCGGACAGCATCCGACGCAGCCTGGTGCCGCTGATGACCACCCGATCGTCTGGTTGGTGCGGGCAGGTCCGTCCTGTCGCCATGCCGTCGCATTTCCGGCAATAGAACGTCCAGTCGATCTTCATCGCCTGGATTTCCAGGGAGCCGCGGGGAATTTCATCAAAGATGCGGTGCGCATCAAAGGGGCCATAGTAATCGCCCACGCCCGCATGATCCCGACCCACCAGCAGGTGGCTGCACCCGAAGTTCTGGCGAATGAGCGCATGCAACAGCGCTTCGCGGGGGCCCGCGTAGCGCATCTCCATAGGATATCCCGCCTGGATGCACGTTCCCGGAACAAAGTACTGGTCGACAAGCGCTTCGATGGCGCGGACGCGCACTTCGGCAGGAATATCGCCAGCTTTCAATTTTCCCAATACTTGATGAATGATGACCCCATCCACCACCTCGATAGCCACTTTGGCAAGGTATTCATGAGAGCGGTGCATGGGATTTCGCGTCTGAAGGGCCGCCACCGTGTTCCACCCCAGGGTCCGGAACCGCGCGCGAGCCTCCGCCGGACGAAGATACAGGCCGGGATACTGCCTCGGGTAGGGTCCCTCGGACAACACCTCAACCGAGCCGGACACGTTGTAGGCGCCTTGGGCGAGGACCTTGGCCACCCCGGGATGCGCAGCGTCCGCCGTCTTGAAAACCTGCCGCGCTTCATGCTCCTTATCGACCGTGTAAATCTCCCCCACGGTCAACACCGCCATAACGGTGTGCGCATCCTCATCCACCAGAGCCACTTGGTCCCGGGCCTTCAGCGATGCCGCCGCATCGGCGGACACCGAGAGCGTGATGGGGATGGGCCAGAACACGCCGTCCGCCAGCTCGTAGCGGTCGCAGACCGAAAGCCAGTCGTCCCGGCCCATGAAACCTGTCAGCGGTGTGAAGGCGCCCATACCGAGCATGAGAAGGTCGGACGTCTCGCGCGTGGTCATCGGCAGGCGGGGCAGCCTCGCGGCCCACTCCAGCCGTTCCACCCGTTCGGGTTCCGCAACCAAGCGCGGCAACAATTGCTTCTGCGGCCCATGAGGACTGACCAGCGACATAAGGCCCCCCTTTGCGTTTTGCGCAACCGGCCGAACCCGTCGGATCGCGAACACTCCTTGCGATACGCCGCCTCTCCCAATCGGGCGGCCACCGCCTCACAATACACATACGGGTTAGGGTATTCAACCTACTGCGCGAAAAAGGCGTGTTGTCGACGACCATCGGTCCCGGAACCGCCGCCGCAGTGCGGAACAGCACTGCGCGGCCCCGCACCCACACGCATCCGCGCTTCCCCTTGAACCACCTGACCCGCGGGCGCGGCCACGGCCGATTTGGGGCACGGTGACGGGATGGGATTCGTCCCCATCACGACAATCGCGACAGCTCCTTTGCCGCTGCGTGCTTTTCTATCCAACGCCGCAACCGATCAGCATACTCCACACGCTCTTCCGGATCAGTATAATATCCCGTGCTCATATATAGATCGTCATTATGATAACGAGGAAATACATGAAGATGGTAATGCCACACAATCTGGTTTCCCGCTGGTTCGTTGTGCTGTCGCGTAGAAATTCCTTCGCAATCATAGGCTCCCTTCATAGCTCGTGCCATGATTTGGGACGCCCGGTGAATGTCTACCGCATATTCGTCTGGAAGAACGTAGAGATTTTCGAAGTGAACATTTGGTATTATCATTACATGACCCTTGTTGTTTGGCCACCACTTGTTTGCGATGAACGCCGTGACGCGGCTACTTCGGTAGACGACGTCGCGCTGCTTGGTCCCGCGACTAGGTTCCTCGATTCCGGACGCGATCCGGCAAAACGGACAGTCATACCCCTGCGGAGCATGCGAAGCCACCGCCATCGGGCCCCACCACCTTTCCTCATCGCCGACAGATTATCAGGCTCGCGGTGAAAGTGCACTCGACATCGCGTCCACCTCAAGACGACGGCAAGGCCCGAGCCGACCCGGACGGTGCGGCGCTGTGGGGCGGTTCACGACGCGCGGCCCGGGCCGAGGCCTGAGACTGCGACGTTGGTCCGGACCGGTTGAGATTTCGCAGGAACGTCGCAGGCGGTTCCGAACAAGTCACGCGAGAACCGGGCTGGCCCATCGCTGCCTGTCCGGCTGCCTTCTGGGAGCGGTCGGTCGTAGGAAGCCGGCAGGGCGGGGGCGAGCGCCCCCACCTCCCCACGGGATCCTTTCAGGACAGGTGCTGCTGAAGCGCCGCCAGCGACCGAGCCCACGCGTCGCGGGCCGCGTCCACGTGATACGAGCTGCGCGAGTCATTGAAGAAGGCATGGGGCGCGTCCGGGTACACATGGTGGTCGAACGTTTTGCCCAGCTCGGCGAGCGTTTGCGCCACCCCCGGCACCGCGTCGGTAATGCGGGCATCCTGGCCGCCGTAAAAGCCGTACACCGGGCAGGACACCGCCGCGAGCTGACCCTCGTCGGGTGCCGATCCGTAGTAGACTAACGCCGTCGCCAGCCGCGTCCCCATCGTCGACAGCTGGAACGAGAGTGCCCCGCCCATGCAGTACCCGATGCTGCCCACCGGCATGCCGCGCGTCTCGGGCGCATCGCGGAGGTACTCCATCCACGACACCAGATCCTGGGCCATGCCGGCCAGGTCGCGCGGGCCAAACAGTGCGCCCATCGTGGCTTGAAGAGCCTGGGCCTCGTCGGGGGGGCGCTTCATCATGTGGTCCTTCAACACGTCCTGGTCATGCCAGCTGCCGGGGGGCAGGCTGTCCATAAAGGTTTTCAACCGCTCGATACTGGCAGCCGACAGCGTCTCTGGCCGTCCGCCGCGGGAGTACAGGTCCGGCGCCAGCGCCACGTACCCCGCCTCGGCAAACCGACGGGCCATGTCCTGGATATGTTCATCCGGTCCCCAGATTTCCTGAATCACCAGCACCACCGGCAGCGGGTGGGACACCCGTGGAGGCCCCACCAAGTACGCATCCATCGCCTGCCCATCGCGCTGATGCTTGACCCACCGATCCTGAAACTCCAACGGCCACACCTCCCGTGGATAATTATAGCGCTCGGCCAGACGAGCGGTCTTTCGACCCCGGAATCTGCCGGATGCTGCACACGCCCAACAGGGCGATGCGGGATGCCGACCGACATCCCGCATCCGAGAAAGCGCAAGGAACCGCTAGTCGTTGAACTGGGCTGTCTTTACTTGATCCGGATTGGTCGGCAGATCTTGGACCACCACGGTGCCGGACAGACTGCTGGGCAGCGAAGCGGCAGTGGGCGCCGTCACGGTGATGGCCACCGTGCCCGACGCGGTGAGTGCCTCCATCGTCGGCGCGCTCGCCACGGCGCTGCCGTCGGCCGTGGCCGAAGCGGCCGATGACCCCGGCAGAAAGCTGGCCCAAATCACGTCGCTCGCGTTCAGCGCCTCACCACACACATTCTCCGCCGTGGCCGTATACGTCGCACTTCCGCCGGATGTTGCGGTGGCCGTGGCCGGCGTGATGGTGAGCAACTGTGCGGCATCGAGCGCCACCGCATTCCGAGCAACCGGGAGCCGGTCGTGGGTCACCGGCGTTCGCGTCACTGATACTATCGGTCGGGTGCCGGTGCTGGGATTCACCATCGGGCCCATTTTTTCCTGCAGCCCGCCTCCGCCACCACGACCGCGATGGTCTCTGCACTTACATCCAACGCCACAAGCCCGGTATACTCGCTCGCAGCACCAGCCTCCCCTCGTATTGCGGCTCTGCACCGCTGACCGGGTGATGCGTCGGTCGTGTAGCCTGCGGCTGAGTGGGGGCAGGTGCTTGCCGTGCCATCTAGAAGTCGTCACGTGATGAGCGATTCCGACCCAAAGCAAGTGCGCTGGCAGGAATTTCGGCGCCGGTGTCCAACCCCGGGGATATGATCGAGATGGACCGTGCGGAATTGGGAGGGGCTGGGCATGCCGGATGGTCCGGTGCGGCTCCCGGCGTCGTGGCGGTGGGGTCCGTAAACCCGACCAAGGTGAACGCGGCCGTCAAGGTGTTTGCGGCGCTGGCGCCTGACGCGGCAGTGCGACCCGTCGCCGTCGCCTCGGGCGTCCCCGAGCAGCCGCTCGGGTGGGAGGAAACCACCCGTGGGGCGTTCAACCGCGCCGAGGCGGCGCGGAGAACCCTCGGTGGGGGATGGGGTGTCGGGCTCGAAGGCGGGGTGGTGCTCACAGAGGACGGGGGCTGGCTCATGGGGGTGGCCGCCGTGGTGGCGGCCTCCGGGAATTGGCATGCGCGCGGCGGCACCGTGCTGCTGCCTCCTGCGGTCGTGGAGCGCGTGCGGGCGGGTGAGGAACTGGGACCGGTGGTGGACGACATCACGGGGCTTCATGAGGCCAAGACAGGCATGGGCGCCATTGGGTGGCTCACAGGCGGGCTGGTTTTGCGCGAAGCCTCCTGGGTGGACACGCTGGCGCGAGCGATGGCGCCGCTAGTCCACCCAGAGTGGTATCGCGTCGGGATCAGTCCACCAAATGCGTGAGCACGGTCTGCAGGATGCCGCCGTGCCGGTAGTAATCCACGTCCACCGGGGTGTCCAGGCGGAGCGTAGCGCGAAAGCGAATCGGATCGCCCTCGGCCGGGGATGCCGTCACTGCCACGGTGGCCATGGGCGTGAGCTCGGCCGGGAGCGCCACCGAATAAAGCTCCTCACCGGTGAGGCCGAGGTTCTCGGCCGTGTCGCCGGGGTCGAACTGCAGCGGCAGGATGCCCATGCCCACCAGGTTCGACCGGTGGATGCGCTCGAAGCTTTCGGCAATCACGACCTGCACGCCCTGCAGCATGGGCCCCTTGGCCGCCCAGTCCCGGGAGCTGCCGGTGCCGTACTCCTTGCCGGCCAGGACCACCAGCGGCCTTTTTTCCGCCTGGTAGCGCATGGCGCCGTCGTAGATGGCCAGCACCTCCCCGTCCGGCAGGTGCCGGGTGTAGCCGCCCTCGGTGTCCGGCACCATGCGGTTCCGAATCCGGATGTTCGCAAACGTGCCGCGCATCATCACCTCATGGTTGCCCCGCCGGGCCCCATACGTGTTGAATTCGCGCGGTGCCACCCCATGCTCCCCGAGGTACTGGGCCGCGGGGCTGTTTTTGGCGATGCTGCCCGCCGGCGAGATGTGGTCCGTGGTCACCGAGTCCCCGAACACCGCAAGCGCGCGCGCACCAGTGACCGGCGGCACCTCGCGCACGCCCGGCGTCCAGTCCGCGAAAAACGGGGGTCTTCTGATGTACGTGGAGTCCGGATCCCAGGCGTACTGCGCCCCCGTCGGCACCTCGATGCGGTTCCAGTCGTCGTTGGCGGTGAACACTGCTTCGTACTCCCGCCGGAACAAGTCGGGCTTCACGGCCTCCGCCAGCAGTTGGTTGACCTCGGCCGGGGCGGGCCAGAGATCGCGGAGATATACGGGCTCGCCCTCGGGGTCCCGCCCTAGGGGATCGCGGTCGAGGTCGATGTCGACCGTGCCCGCGAGCGCGTACGCGACGACCAGCGGCGGCGACGCCAGATAGTTGGCTTTCACCAGCGGGTGGATGCGGCCCTCGAAGTTGCGGTTGCCGGACAGCACCGACGCCACCGTAAGGTCTTCCTGCTCCAGCGCCTCCGTCACCGCATCGGGGAGCGGGCCGCTGTTGCCGATGCAGGTGGTGCAGCCAAAGCCCACCACCTGGAACCCGAGCGCGTCCAGCGCGCCCGAGAGGCCGCTGTCCTCCAGATACCGGGCTACCGCCCGGGAGCCGGGCGCGAGACTGGTTTTCACGTAGCGCGGCACCGTGAGGCCGCGTTCCACCGCCTTTTTGGCCACCAGCCCCGCCGCCAGCATCACCGAAGGGTTGGACGTGTTGGTGCAGCTGGTGATGGCGGCGATGACCACCGATCCGTCCGTCAGCATGCTGGCGGGCCCGTCGGGGTTGGCCACCGCCACCCGGCGCCCCACCGCCGTGGGCGCGAGGCCAAACCCGCGATCCGCTACGGGGGCGACGAGGGACTCCCGAAATGCGTCCTGCATCCGCGACAGGGCCACCCGGTCCTGCGGCCGCTTCGGCCCGGCCAGCGACGGCTCCAGCGTGGACAGGTCCAGCTCCAGCACGTCCGAAAAACTGGGGTCCGGGGTGTCGTCCGTGCGAAACATCCCCTGCTCCTTCAAGTACCACTCCACCAGGCGCACATGCTCGGCACTCCGGGCCGTGAGCGCCAGATAGTTCAAGGTTTCCTGGTCGGGGGGAAAGTAGCTCACCGTGGCGCCGTATTCGGGCGCCATGTTAGCGACCGTGGCCCGATCCGCCAGGCTCATATGGGACAGGCCCGCGCCGAAAAACTCGACGAACTTGCCCACCACGCCGTAGCGGCGAAGCTTTTCGGTGACCGTGAGCGCAAGATCGGTGGCCGTGACGCCGGCGGGCAGCGCCCCGGTGAGCTTGAATCCGACAACTTCCGGCATGAGAAAATAAAGCGGCTGGCCCAGCATGCCCGCCTCCGCCTCGATGCCGCCGACGCCCCAGCCCAAGACGCCCAGCCCATTGATCATGGTGGTGTGCGAGTCCGTGCCCACCAAGCTGTCGAAGTACACAGTCTCGCGGCCGCGGTGGTCCAGGCCCACCGCCACCACCGACGCCAGGTACTCCAGGTTCACCTGGTGCACAATCCCGGTGGCCGGCGGCACGATGCGCAGGTTCCGGAACGACCCCTGGGCCCAGCGGAGAAAGCGATAACGCTCCTGGTTGCGCTCCAGCTCCCGCCGCATGTTGACCGCCATGGCGCCGGCCGTCCCAAACTGGTCCACCTGAACCGAGTGGTCAATGACCAGGTCCACCGGAATGAGGGGATTGATGGCCTCGGGGTCCCCGCCCCGCTCCGCCACCGCGTCCCGCATGGCCGCCAAATCGACGATGGCGGGTACACCCGTCAAATCCTGCAGCACCACCCGGGCGGGGCGAAACGGCACCTCCTGGGCACCGGGGTTGTTGGCCTGCCAGTGGGCCAGCCGGTCCACGTCGGCATCGGTGATCACTCGACCGTCGGCGTTGCGCGCAGCCGCCTCCAGCAAAATTTTTATGGTCCAGGGCAACCGGCCGCTGGCCGCCAGCCGGTCCAACCGATACATCTGCAGCGAGCGACCCTCAAACGACTCCTGACTTCTCGCGTCGTCAGCGCGTCCCAATCGGATCATCCCCTTCCGGTTATGTTCTGCTCTGCCCGCGATCCCTCGGCATCGTCGACATCAACGGAGGCATCCGCATAGCCCCGGGGCGACTCAGCCCGTGTTGGTCGCGACTGGCCCCACCGCCCCCTCCGGAGATTGTAGCCCACCGGTTCCGGTCCACGATGCGCACGACGCAACGACGATATGCTCAATTTGCAACACAAGCGACCGCACCACCCCTCATGGCGGCCGCTCCAGAATGCGTTCCAGCGGTGCCGACAGGTCCAGGCGAGCGTCCCAGATCAGGCGGCAGGCCGCGCCCGGCGACCAATGAGCTGAGGGGCGGGCTCCCGCCCTCTCCCCAGAGCCGGGCCGATGCCCCAGCCACAGCACCACCGGCGGCGCCACGTCCGGAACATCGCGTGGCGCCAGGACAATCTTGGGGGTGGGCAGCCTCCGGCCCCCCTCCACCAACACCCAGTCCACCGCAAGCGTTCCCAAGTGGTTCCGAAGGCTTTCGGGCACCATGGGAGACCGCGGGGCGGCGCTGGCAGTCTGGTGCAGCGCGCGCTCCTTCCCAAGCTCCACCCAGCCGTCCGCGCCAACGCGAAACACGGGGCGCGCCCCCGCCGCATAGAGCCGCTCGGCATCTTTGCCGTCGGTGGGGCTCTCTGCGTTGCCCACGGGATGGTGCGACCACTTGAGGGCGGCCACCCGTTGGCCGTCGGCGCGTGCTGTCTGGACCAGCAGGGTCAGCAGCGTGGTTTTTCCGGTGTTCGACCACCCCACCACCTGGAGCCACCGCGGCTCACACTCGGCCACGGCGCCACGCCTCCCAATCCGCCGGGGTGTTGAGATTCACCAGCCAACCGGCGTCCTCGTGATCCACCGGGACCAGCGTGGTGGGCAGCGCGGCCAGTGCCGCGCGCACCGCGCGCTGGCCCTCGGCGAGGCAGCGGGACACCACCGGCCGTGCGTCCACGTGCCAGCACGACACCAGCGGCTCGAGGCGTCCTTGGGGATGCTGCGCCAGCGCGACGCCTGCCACCCGTTGCGCCCGGTAGAGGCGCCACAACAGGGCCAGCGGCACGCCGGGCATGTCCACCGCCAACACGACCAGCCACTGGCGGCCGGCCGACTCCAGGCGGGCCAGCGCGGCGTCAATGGCGGCCAGCGGGCCGGGATGGGGGACCGCATCGATGATGGCGTCGGGAGCTGCGGTGGCGCCGAACGGCAGCGACACCCACACTCGGTCCACCACCTGCGCCAACAGCGCCACGCGATCGCAGAGCAGCGTCCGCCCCTCGAAGTCGTTTGCGGCCAAGGCGGCCTTGGGCCGCCCCATGCGGCGGCTCTGGCCTCCGGCCAGCACCACGCCCGCTGCGTCGTCCATCGGCGCTCTCCACACGGCCTGCCGCCCCCCATTGTGTTGTGCGGGCGACCCCGCCATCGGTCTACCGCTATAATAGGGTCAATACACAGAGGCAATCCAACACGCGGGCCGTTTCTCGGGTCCCTCGACGCAGCCCGGGTGGTGGCGAGAGGAGGCGGGTCGTGACGAATCGGCCCACGGCACCGGCGGACCCCCGTCTGCCGGATGGTGACAGCCAAGCGACGCCCCTCATTCGTGTGATGGACGGGCAGCAACACCGGATCGAGGACCGGGTGGCCCTTGAGGCGCCCCTCACCCTGATGCTGAATGGCCGCGAATGGGTCACGCTGCTGGCGACGCCCAGCCACCTGGATGAGCTGGTGCTGGGCTTTCTGGCCGCAGAAGGCGTGGTCCGGCATCCCGACGATGTATCGCGGGTGGTGTGGGACGCCGAGGACGGACGCGCCTGGATCCGCTGCCCGGCTCTCACGCCCGCTGCACGCGACGCGCTGTTGGTGGGGCGGCGGACGCTGTCGGCGTGCTGTGGCCGTGGCCACCCCGGGCTGGTGTTTGCGTCCGACACCGACGTGCCACCGGTGCCTACCGGCCCGGGGCTCCGGCGCTTAGAGCGGTTGCCTGCCTGGGTGGACGCTCTCGACGGGTCCGCCCGGGCTTTCCAAGACACCGGGGGGCTCCACACCGTGGCGCTCGCGCCGCTTACCGATGACGACCTCCTGGACGATGACGCTCTCCGTGATGGCGTGGATCGGGGATTTTTGGTGGTGCGCAGCGACGTGGGCCGCCACAACGCGCTGGACAAGGTGGCCGGCTGGTGCCTCCTGCACGACGCCCCGAAGCCGGGGGCGCTCGCCATCGTGTTTTCGGGCCGCGTGTCCGCCGAGGTGGTGGTCAAAGCAGCGCGGCTGGGTGCGGCGCTCGTGGTGTCCCACGCCGCCCCGACAACGCTGGGCCTGCAGATAGCCGATGCCCTCCACGTCACGGTCGTCGCCTTCGTCCGCGGCGGGCGACTCTCCGTGTACACGCACCCGGAACGGCTCGGGCTGGGCCACTCCGCGCCCATCCCGTATTGAAAGCGGACGGCGCGGCATGCTAGCTCCACGACGCCAGAGGCTCATTCTTCCATATATCCCAGTGCCAGATTTGACAGGCACGCGGACAGACCCTTCAATATAGGTTCTATGACTGAATCGAGGGCGCTCTGCCCCACCAAGATGCGTCCGGTCCCCGGTGCATTGGCCGGTGCGACGCGTCGCGCCGGTCTGGGACGGGCTGCGGCGGGGCCAGGATCCTCAGGTTGCGGCCCGTGGACCCGCGTCCAGGGAGGAACGTGAGCGGGTGCTGTACCAAAGGCAGCCGACCGAGCGCCGGCCGGCACCGCGCCTCCTGTGGTGGGGCGGCGCGCTGGCGCTGGTGGGTGCGGTGTTGCTCGTCAGCGCGCTCCTGCACCCCAACCGTGGCGTGAATGGGTTGACCAGCAGCCCGCGGTCGGTGCTGGTGGCACTGGCGCCGCCGGCAGGCGAACCCGGATTCGCCGGATTTGTCGTGGTCATTCACGGCAACGGCAGCACGTGGAACGTGGTGCCCGTCCCCGGGTCCCTCGCGGCCGCCCCTCACGATCCTCTGTGGCTGGCCGCCGGCACGCTGCCACCGACCACGCTGGCCCGCGATGTGGGCCGGGCCGCCCACGTTCGTCTGTCCGGCTATCTGGTGGTGCAGGAACCGGCGGTGGCCGACCTGTTGCAGGCGCTGGCCACCAGCGTCCGCGGCTGGCCCCGCACGATTTCGCCGGACGTGGCACTCCAGCGCCTGGGCTGGCCCACCGGTAGCACCGTGCAGCGGGGCCAGGCGGCCCTCTTTCAGGACCTGCTCACCGAGCTGCCGCAGCTCGGGCCGCGCAATGCCGCCTCTGCCCAGCGGGTGGAATCCGGGGCGAAAACCAACCTGTCGCTCGAGCAGCTGTTTCTGCTGGGCACCTATATTCGCAGCGACTCGCTCCGGGTCGTGCCCTGGAAGCATCTCCGGAGCGTGGCCCGATGAGCCGGGCGACCGCCCCCTCGTCGGCAGGGTGGTCCACGGTGTGGACGCACGCCACCACCCGCACCACCCTCATGGTGGTGGGGGCCGCGCTATTGGCGCGTCTTTTGGCCCTGGAAGTGGGCGGGCTGGCGTTTTTGTACCTCCCACACGCCTGGCTGCAGGAGGTGGCGGGGTATCAGCCGCCCGCCGGCAATTTTTGGTTTCAGACGCTCGTGGGCCCGTGGGCCCACTGGGACGGGTACTGGTACTTGTCCATCGCGCACCTGGGATACGCGGGCCGACCGCTGGCGGCGGCATTTTTCCCGCTGTATCCCTACCTGCTGCGCTTGTTGGGCGACTCCGTGCTGTTGGGCCTCCTGTTTTCTGTGGCCTGTTACACCGCGGGCGCTGTGCTGCTGTACCGCCTGGCCGAGGCCGAGCTGTCGAGCGGCGCCGCGTGGGGCGCGGTCTTGGCGCTGGCGTTCTTTCCGACGGCGTTTTACTACAATGCCCTTTATCCCGAAGCGCTGGTGCTGCTTTTAACCGTGGCCAGCTTTCGCTGCGCCCGCCAGCACCGCTATGGCTGGGCGGGGGTCTTGGCCGGGGTGGCGGGCTTCGCCAGCGTCGACGCCCTGTTTTTGGGCATCCCGCTGCTGTATTACCTCTGGTCCCGCCGGGAGCCCTGGGCCCGTTGGCTCACGCTCGGACTGGTACCCTCCGGGGTCTTGGCGTACATGGGCCTCCTACAGTGGCGGCTGCACAATGCACTGCAGTTCCAGTCCGTGCAGGGCTACTGGGGCCGGGCCCTGCATGCCCCCTGGTTCACGGGCGCCCAGGCCGTCATCCAGTTTCTGCATTATCTCCCGCTCGTCCTCTCGTTTCGGCATCTTTTCAACACGCATCAGCCCGTCGACAGTCTCTCTAACGTGTGGAACCTGGTGTTTCTCGTGGCGGCCGTTTTGCTGATGGTGCTGGCCATTCGGCGCCTGCCGGCGCCTTACTGGCTCTACGCTCTGGGCATCTTGCTGCTGCCGGTGTTTGACCCGTCGGCCGGGGTGCCGCTCATGTCCTTTCCGCGCCTCATGCTGGCGGCCTGGCCGCTGTTCATGGGGCTCGGCGACTGGTTCTGCCGCCGCCCCCGCGCCATTTACGCCTACCTCTGGCTGGCCGGCGCCGCAGGCGCCGTCCTGATTTCCCTGTTCGCCACAGCACATTGGGTGGCGTAGCCACGCGCCGCGTGTGCTAAACTGTCATCGTTAATCTGGTTAACGGCAAGCCGGTTAACGGGTATGCGGTCCGTCCGTAGCCAGAAGGGGGAATGCACATGGCCGACATGGAGAATGCCTGGGCGGAGTGGAGCGAGGACGGTGGCGCGGGAGAGCCCCCGCTGCTGGCCAACCGCCCCTTGGTCGTGGACCGGGATGCGCTGTTGCGGCGCATGGCCGAAAGCCTCGATCGACTGACGCGGCGGCTGGGGCGAGAGTGGGGCCCTCTGACCCATTCCCAATGGGCCATGCTGCGACGTCTGTTGGATGGACCGGTGCTGGTGGGGGCGCTGGCGGAACGGTTGGACATTTCCACGGCCGGGGCGACCCGCATGCTGGACAAACTGGAGCTGGCGGGGTTCGTGTCGCGCACCCGGGCCACCGACGACCTGCGCCAGGTGGCGGCGTCGCTGACCCCGAGTGGCCGCCAGGCGGTGCAGGAGGCGTTCACGGCTCACGTGGCCCGCTTGGCCACGCTGGCCGAAGCCCTGCCGTCGGCCGAGTTGGCCGCATGGCTGGTCGTGCTGGAACGGATGGCGCCCCCCAAGCAGTGCCGCCGACGTCGTCACGAGGCCACTCCCCCGCTGGCGCTGAAGGGCTAACGGTGCGCACCTTCTTGGCCTACGTTCCGGCGGCGCGTCGGCTGATGTATGCGCGCGGCCTCCGGAGCTTGGGCCAGGGCATGCTCGTGGTGAACTTTGCCCTGTACCTGCGGGCGCTGCACTGGACGGCCGGCAGCATCGGGCTGTTGCTCACCGCGTCCGGCTTGGTGGGTGCCGGGCTGGGGCTGGGCGTGGGCTACCTGTCCGACCGGTACGGCCGCAAATCCTTCATTTTGATTTATGAATCGATCACCGTGGCGTCCGCCCTCGCCGTGACCTTTATCACCAGTTCCTGGATCATTGTGGCAGCGGCGATGGTGGGCAGCTTCGGACGCGGTCAAAATGGCGGCGCAGGCCCCTTCGGGCCGGCGGAGCAGGCCTGGCTGACTCGGACGGTGCCCGCGACCTTGCGGAGCCGCCTCTTCAGTCAGAACGCCGCCATCGGATTCGTGGGTATGGGCCTCGGGGCAGCCATGGCGGGGATGGTGGGGCTTTTTCACCCCTGGCTCTCGGGGGCGGCTGCCTTCCGACCGTTGTTCGCGCTCGTGTTTTTGGGGTCCGCCGTCAACTTGTTCATGCTGTCGCCGCTGAAGGAAGACTACGAGCGCCCGACGCACGTGACCGCGGCCGCCCAGGCAAACGCGAGCGCCCTCACGCATGAGGAGAACCGGGCGCTCTTGCGCCTGTCGGCCACCAACGCGTTAAACGGCTTCGCGGTGGGCCTCACCGGCCCATTGGTGTCCTACTGGTTCGCCGTGCGCTTCGGCGTAGGCCCTGCCGCCATCGGCGGCCTGATGGCGGTGTCGTTTGTGGCCACGGGTTTTTCCAACCTGGCCACGGGCGCGATGGCCGAGCGACTGGGCCCGGTCCGATCCGTCGTGTCCATCCGGCTGGTGGGCGTCGCCATGCTGGTGGCCATGGCGCTGATGGGCAATTTTGTCTGGGCATCCGTGTTTTACTTCACCCGCTCCCTGATGAACCGCGGGTCCGTGGGAGCTCGGCAGGCCGTGTCGCAGAGCCTCACGCGCGATGAGCGGCGGGGGGTGGCGGCCAGCTACAACATGGCCTCCATGCGCATGCCTGCCTCGGTGGGACCCACGGTGGCCGGTTACCTGATGGAAGACGGCAACCTGACGCTGCCGTTTTTCCTGGGCGCGGGCCTGCAGTTGAGCTACGCCCTTTTGTATGGCCGTCTGTTTGGCCATATGGACGAAGGGCTCAAGCGCACGCGTGCCCCCGCGGGCAAGCAGGTGACACGGCCGCCGGCCGTGTAGCCGGTTCCAGATCTTGTTCGATTAGGCGAAATCTTAAATGAGGTGTTGACGCTGGACCACTGGGCCGTGGTGCGCCGCGACTTTCCCTGCACCGACGCACGCGTATTTCTGAACACCGGCACGCTGGGGCCGGTCGCTACCCCCGTGATGGAGCGGTATCTCGCGGCCATGCGGCAGTGGAACGCCGGTGGTCCCGGCTCGCCCGACGGGTACATCGGGTGGCGAAACCGTGTGGAAACCGCCCGGGCCACCCTGGCCACCGAGTTTGGCTGCGGCCCCGAAAGCCTGTCGCTGTTTGGCAACGTCACCGATGCCATCAACGTGGTGCTGGTGGGCCTGCGTCTGCCCAGCGACGCCCGCATCATCACGACGGACGAAGAGCATGGCGCACTCGTGGGGCCGCTGACCCAGCTGGCCCAGCGGGGCATCACGGTGGACGTGGTGCCGTTTGGCCAGGGGGGACCGGAGCTCGTGGCGCGGCTCGCCGCGGCAATGGACCAGGCCCCCACGACGCTCTTGGCGCTTTCGCACATGTCGTGTGAAACCGGTGCAGTTTTTGACGCCCGGGCGCTCACGGACGCGGCACACCGTCGCGGGGTGCTGGTGATGCTGGACGGCGCGCAGACGCCGGGCCAGATGCCTTTGGCCCTCGACGCGTGGGGCATGGATTTCTATCCGTTCAACGGGCACAAGTGGATGGGCGCGCCGGCGGGGTCGGGGGGACTGTACCTCGCCCCCGACGCGGCAGCCCGCATTGCGCTCACCTACACCGGGGACGGTGCCGGCTGGTCGAGCGGGTATCCCGCGGCTTGGACGGAAACCCGGCCGACGGACGGGCGCCGCTTCGAGTACGGCACGCGCAACTGGCCCGCGTGGGTGGCGTGGGGCGACGTGGTGGCGTACCGTGCCGGCCTGCCCAGCGACCCTTGCGCCCGGCAACGGGAGCTGGCCGGCCTCCTGCGCGGCACGCTGGCCGCAGTGCCCGGCGTGACGGTGCGCTCGCCCGAGCCCTTGGGCGGCATCGTCACCGTCTCGGTGGACGGCCTGGCGGGCGACCGCGTGTACCAGCAGCTGCTGGCGGCCGGGGTGGTGGGCCGTCGGGTGCTGCGGCCCCACCTGGACGGCGTGCGCTTCTCGGTCGCGTATTTCAACAACGAGGACGACCTGGCGCGTGCGCGCGCCGCCATCGCCCAGGTGGCGGCGAGCCGGTAGCCACCCGGCTGGACCCATGTGTTAGACTTCCCTTATTTGTCGCCGCTCGGGCTCTTAGCCGCGCGGGCGACCCTAGCGAGGGCGGCACCATCGGCTAGAGTCGGCAACCAAGCAACGAGGGGGCACGTTTTGTGTGCGGCATTGCGGGCTATATGAGCGTGGACCCCGCCGAGTCGCGTCAGCGGGCCATCCCGGCCATGTTGGACGCGATGCAGGCCACGATGATTCATCGGGGTCCCGACGGAGCCGGCCAAAAGGTGGGCCCCGGCGTCGGCCTTGCGTTTCGGCGCCTGGCGATTCGCGACCTCGAGGGCGGCCAGCAGCCGATGGTCAGCGAGGACGGCCAGGTGTGGTCCGTGATGAACGGCGAGTTGTACAACTACGCGGAGCTGAAGCAGCGCGTGGTGGTCTCGGGCCATAAGCTTTATGGCCACTGCGACGCCGAAGTCATCCCGCATCTTTATGAGGAGCTGGGCCTGGATGGCTTGCTGCGCACACTGCGCGGCATGTTTGCGCTGGCTATTTACGACGGGCGCTCCGACACGCTGCACGTGGCCCGCGACCCGTTTGGCATCAAGCCGCTTTACGTAGCCGAAACCCGCGAGGGCTTTTGGTTCGCGTCCCAGGCGGATGCGCTGGTGGCCGCCGGCGTCCCTGCCCGCGTGGACCCGGTGTCGCTGTGGCACTATCTCACGTTCCAGTACGTCCCCGGGCCGGCCACGCTATGGCAGGGCATCCGTCAGGTAAAACCCGGCGCCTCCCAGAGCTGGCGCCGCGGCGCCCGGGCGGAGGACCGCTACGCCGAGCTCACGTTCGCGCCCGACGAGGACTGGACGCGCGAGCGCGCCGCCGCGGCCGTCCGCGCGGCGCTCGAAGAATCGGTGGCCGCGCATCTGGTGAGCGATGTGCCGGTCGGTGCGTATCTATCGGGGGGCATCGACTCGAGTGCGGTCGTGGCGCTCATGAAGAAGCACCAGGAGGTTGACAGCTTTTCCATCGGGTTTGCGGGCGCCACCCCCGAGCGGGACGAACTGCCGCGGGCGCGGCGCACGGCCCAGGCGCTGGGCAGTCGGCACCACGAGCTGTACGTCACCGCCCGGGACTACGCGGACCGCTGGGAAGACATCGTGCGGGCGCAGGGCGACCCGGTGGCCGATCCCAGTGCCCCCGCCCTCTACTTCCTAGCGGACGAGGCCCGCCGGCACGTCAAGGTGGTCCTGTCCGGCGAAGGGGCGGACGAACTGTTCTGCGGATACGCCATCTACCAGGAACCGCTGTCGCTGGAGGCGTTCGACCGCATTCCGCCCGTCGTGGCGCGCGGACTCTCTGCGCTGGCGAACCGCCTGCCGGACGGCATACGGGGCAAAAGCCTGATTCAGCGGGGCACCACGCCTTTAACACAGCGGTTTTTGGGCAACGCCCGTATTTTTCGGGAGGCCGAGAAGGCGAGCCTGTTGGCCGACGGCGCTCTCGAGCGCCCGGTGCCGCCGTCGTGGTCGCTCACCGCCGGTGTATACGAGGACACGCTCCATCTTCCCGGCCCCACCCGCATGCAGGCCGTGGATCTGCACTTCTGGCTGGCGGGGGACATCCTGCAGAAGGCCGATAAAATGTCCATGGCCCATTCTCTCGAGCAACGCGTGCCGTATCTCGACCGGGTGGTGTGGGATGTGGCCCGCAACATTCCCGCGAGCCTGGAGCTGGCGGGGGGTGCCTTCAAGCGCGCGCTGCGCGACGCGGTGTCCGATCTGCTGCCCGACGAAATCACGCATCAGCCCAAGCTTGGCTTCCCGGTCCCGCTCCGGCAGTGGCTTACACAAGACCTGCGGCCGCTGGCGGAAGATCTGGTGGCCTCGTCCACCGACACCCTGCTGCGGCGGGACCCCGTGCGAAGCCTTTTAGCCGGCCCGCGGCGCTTTCCCACCGAGGATAGAAAACTGTGGACCGTGCTCACCTATCTCATGTGGCACCGCGTGTTTGTCGAACGCGCGGTCCCCATCCCCGCGGCCTCCGCGGCCACGGTGCTCCGCTCGACATCTCCCACGCCTTGCTCCGACGAGAGCCTGCCCGCCCAATAGCGGACCCGGGGTCGGAGCCATCCAATCCGCACATAGGCTTGGGGGTTTTTCCAGCACGCCCTATACTGGGAGCAAACATGGGGAGGCGCGCCCGGGGGACATCTCCGAAGTCTCTCCGAGGAGGAATCTGTCGTGTCGCGAACACGCACTTGGGAGCAGAGGGTCTGGCCCCTGGGCCTCCTGTCCGCGGCGGCGCTGGCGGCCTTGCCCGCCACCCCGGCCCTGGCCGCCCCGGGCCTCTCGGTCACGCTGTCGTCCTCGGCCCACACGGCGCCCATCGGCGGCGCCGTGACGTTCATGGCCGAGGCCGCCAACCTGCCGGCGCCGGCGCTCTATCAGTTTTGGGTGGAGAATCCCCAGGGTCAATGGACGGACGCTCAGAACTACAGCACCCGGTCTACCTTCACACTCACGCCCGCCCAGGCCGGAGGCTATGTGGTGGCGGTGGACGTGATGACCGCCGCCGAGGTGGCGGCGGGCGACTGGAGCCAGGCCGCCACCACCACGCCGGCGGCGCTGTACGTGGACAGCACCGTCGCCGTCTCTACGCCGTCCGGTCCCTTTGTGAAAGGCCAGAACGCCACTGTCACGGCCACCGCCACCAACCTGCCGAACGCTCAGTACCAGTTTTGGATAGAGAGTCCCGCGGGCACGTGGACGGGCGGCGCCTACGGCAGCGCCAGCACCGACACCGTCGCGATGCCGTCGGCCGGCACGTATCGGGTGGTGGTGTATGCCAAAACTCCCACGGCACCCGCCGATGCGGCCGGCGCGGTGGAAAGCCCGGTCGCGAGCTGGTCCGTGGCCGCCGGCCCCGGCTCCTCCGTCGAGTACCTGGGGGGCAAAATCTCCCCCACCAACCCCATTGACCTCGCGGCCAACCAGCCGGTGGCGGTAACCATCGTCAACGTGGACGCGGGCGGCAACCCCATTCCCATTCTGGGCACGTCACCCGGCATCTTCCAGCTGCCCAGCCTCTCGGGGCTCTCCGGAACGGCCGAGTGGGAGCCGGCCGGCGGCGGCGTCCCCATCACCACCGTGACCATCCCGCCGGCCGCGTCCTCGGCCACCGTCTGGCTGGTGGCGTCCCAAGCGCAAGTCGTCCAGAGCCTGCCGCCGGCGGTGCGCATCCTGGTGGTGAAGGCCACGCGGATAAACCCAACGACGGTGGACATTTCCGTCACGGGCATTCCCAATGGCGCGGGAACGGATACCGCCACATGGACCGCTCAGTCTGTGCTCGGAGATTTCACACTTACGGGCGCCGACGGCTCCGTTTCAGTAACGGGGATTCCCGCCACCTTCCCCCTGGCTGTGAGCGCGGCCGGAACGGCCACCTACTCTGTGGTGGGAACGTTTGCCAGTCCCCAAGCGACCACGCTCACCCTGAACGGGGTGAGCGGCACGTTCGTGTTTCCGCCGCCATCGCCGTAGCCCGTGACTCAGCAGCGCGAGACCCCAAGAGGTGCCGCCGGCCGCGGCGGAGCTTCTGAGCCCACTACGTGTGCACGCGCACCGAGCAGCTTTCACCGGGTAGGAGGGTGTAGCCCATCGGATGCAGGCGGATGTTGACGGGGATGCGCTGCACCGTTTGCACATAGGTTCCTGCGGTGGCTGAGGCCGGGATGAGCGAGAAGAACGACTGCGTGGCCGGGGCCACCGCCGTCACCGTTCCGTGAAATGTGACCCCAGGAATGGCATTCACGGTGACGTCCACGGACTCGCCTACCCGGATGTGCCGAATGCTGGTTTCCGGGATGTTGGCGGTTACATACGCGGTTTGGAGTTGCACCAGGGTCAGCAGCGGTGTGCCCGCCCCCACGTCCTGCCCCGCCGCTACGTTGGTGGTGGCGACGTCGCCCGCCACCGGCGCCGTGATTGGCACGGTGGTCGTGGCCGGGCTCGTGGACGTGGCGCCGTGACCGGCCGACGGGGGATCCACCTTGTTGGCCGTGGCCGTGCTGGACGCGGCCACCGTCTCGGTGGCGATGACCTGCCCCGCTTTCACGTGCTGGCCCACCTGCACCGAAAACGTCGTTAGGGCACCCGCACTGCTGGCCACCACGGGCACGGTGGTGGCCGAAATGCTCGCATCCTGCGAACTCACGTAATGGCTCTGGGTGCTGTAGTAGTAAAACACCAGGGCCGCCACAATCGCGAGGCCCCCCAGGACCAGCACATTGACCAGGATGAGTCGGCTTGCTTTCATCTCGTTTCCCTCACTTCTCTGCAGTTGCGCGGGCAGTCGTTGCGTGCCCGGACAACCTGCCCCATCTCCACCCTTGCCGCCACTGGCGTCATTCCATGACCGGTTTGGCGTCGCGGGCGCCTCCTGTGCGATACGTCTTGACGAACAGGGCCACCACCGCCCCCGCCAGGGTGAGGGCGGCCGTGAGCACAAATACGTTGTCAATGGCCAGCACAAACGCGTCGCGGGCAATCTCGCCCGTGATCAGGTAGGCGTCCACCAGCTGGGCGCCGGGCGCCGTCAGGCCGGCGGCCTGGATGACGTGCCCCATGCCCGTCATGAGGGCGGCGCCAGCGGTACCCGGGCTGTACGCCGCCGACAGCGTGCTGGTGAACGCACTGGTTTGGTCCTGCAGCACGCCGGTCAGCGCGGCGAGCCCAAACGCCCCGGACACGCGCTGCAGGATGTTGTTGACCGACGACGCTGCGCCAATCTTGGGATTGGGCACGGCCGACATACCCGCCGTCGTCAGTGGCATCATGGAAAGCCCCATGCCGACGCTGCGAATCATCAGCCACTCGGCCACCACCAGCGTCGGCGTGGCCGTGGACAAACTGTGAAACACATATGTGCCATAGCCCATGAACAAGAGCCCAATGAACACCGGCCAGCGGGCCCCCACCAGGTCGTAGATGCGGCCCGCCAGCGGCATGAAGATGGCCGTCACCAACGCCGCCGGCATCATGATGAGCCCGGTCTGCATGGCGCCGTACCCGGACACGGTTTGCAGGAACAGCGGCACGTAAAACACCCCGGCGTACATCCCCACCATCACCACCATGGACAGGATGTTGGTGAGCGCATACGAGCCGTACCGAAACACCCGCAGGTCCAAGAGCGGCTCGCGCCCCGTCATCTGCAGGTACACAAACAGCACCAGCACGCCCGCAGAGCCAATCAGGAGCATCAGGATGCCCTCGGACGTCCAGCCCCAGGTCTGGCCCTCCGACAGGGCCAGCAGCAGGCCAAACAGCCCGGCGGCCGCCGTCACCATGCCAGCCCAGTCCAGCCGGCCCACCGGGTGGCCGGGAATGTTCGGCAGATATCGGAGCGCCAGCAGCACCCCCACAATGCCGATGGGCACGTTGACGTAGAAAATGAGGCGCCAGTCCACGTACTGCACCAGGTAGCCGCCCAGCGTCGGCCCGATGGCGGGCGCCATGATGAGCGCCAGCCCCCAGAACCCCATCGCTGTCCCAATCCGATCCCGCGGCACCATGCGGTACACCAGCGACATGGTGGTGGGCATGATGAGCCCGCCCCCCAGCGCCTGCAGCACGCGAAAGCCGGACAGCACTCCGACGCTCCACGACGCGCCGCACAGAGCCGACCCAGTCGTGAAGACGATCAGGGAAAACACGTAAATCTGTTTTAATCCGTACTTGTCGCCGAGCCAGCTGGAGATGGGCACCACCACGCCCAGCGCCAGGATGTAAATTGTCACCACCCACTCGGCGCCTTGCGTGTTCACATTGAAGACATTCTCAATCGTAGGAATGGCAATGTTGACGATGGAGCTGTCCAAAATGCTCATGAAGGCGCCTATCACCACCACGAACAGAGCGACGCCCCATCCCTTCGACGGTACGCTCGACCCCACCGCCGGTCCGGCCGCTCGGGCCTCCGCCATGCCATCACCTCCCTCTCCGGCATCCATCATGCCGTCCCGTCACACGTGGATTTGGGCCGAGGCCGACTCCCCGGCAATGTAGCCCACGCCCAAGGGTGGGGGCGGCAGCGTGACCCACACCGGCACCCACTGGGTCGCGGGCGCAAATCCCCCCACGGCCAGTGCGGGGGTGGCGGCGGCCAGTGTGGCGCGCCCCATCCGCGCCACGCGGCCGTGAAAGGTGCGCCCGGGGTACGCGGCCAGCGTGAGCGTGACCGCCTCACCTGGGCGCACCCGCCGCGTTTGACTTTCGGGCAGTTCCACTTCCACGGAGGCCCGCCGCGTGGCTACCAGCGCCACCAGGGGACCCGCGGCCGCCACCTCGGAGCCCCGGGCCGCCACCACTGACCCGACCCGTCCGGCCACCGGCGCCAATACCGTCAGGTGCCGTCCGGCGGCCGTCGCGACGGTCATGAGGACCGTGCCCCGGCGAACCGGGACGCCGGTGGCCACGTCCACGGTCAGCACCCGCTCCCAGGTCGCCGCCCGCACCCACGTGCTGGGCGCGGTCACAAACGCATAGCTCGAACTCACAAAATGCTGCTGCTGGTACTGGAACCAAAGCGCCGTGGCCGCGAGCGCTCCCACGCTGGCTGCCGTAATGATGCCGACGCCCCATGCCTGCCGCACGTCAGTCGTCCTCCCTCCGGCGATCCGGACCGGCCCGGGCTGCCACCAGCGCCTCGTATCCGCGCGACCAGAGTGCCAACTCCTCGGCCCTCCGCAGCAGCGCCGCCAGTTGCTGCTCGCGAGTCTCCGCACCCGGCAGCCGCTCCGCCGCTCCCCTGGCATCCGCCTCCCGGTCTCGGTGCCACGACGCCCACTCGGCCGCCAGCCGCTCGCGCTCGGCCGCCAGCGCCTCCCGGCGCTGTACTGCGGTCTCGAGATCCACGACCTCCCGATAGGGCTCCAGGTCTGGCAGCGGATCCTGACCCAACGCCCACTTCCGATACCCCTCGCGCAGGAGGTGGGCTTCAAAGAGAGCGACCGCGCTGCCGGCGCTGCCGCCATCCAGGATCGCGCGGGCGGCCGCCGCTTGGCTCACCGCCGCGCGCAGCACTCCCACGTCCAGATGCGCCTGAATCACGTCGCGCCACATGCCTGCAAGCTCTGGAGGATATGCCGCGACTGCGAGCGGCGGCACCACCGGCAGCGCCGGCCCCCCCGGGTCAGGGTCCACCACGGCCGGAAGCTCCCGGCGGCCTCCGGCGGCGAGGGCCAGCGACAGCACCAGCACCACGAAGCCGGCTCCCCAGAGCCCCCAGGTCCAAATGCGATCCGCACTGGGCAGGGCGTGCCGGAGCCAGAGTCCCACCCCGCCGGCGACCAGGGCTTCCACCACCCCCAGCCATGCCATCCGTCCCAACCCATGACGACGCAAGCGGCACCTCCTCCCGTTCGAATCCAGCCCTCAGGCGGGGTCGCTGTCGGCGCCCATGGGCGTGCCATCCGGCTCGTGGCGCACGCTGTCCAAAATCACGGTAAGAATGCGCGTCAGGGCCTCCAGGTCGGCAATGGGAATGCGTTCCGTGAGGCGGCGGAAACGCAGAAAGCCTTGGTGGCGCGCCCATTCAATGCGCTCCCGCCCCTGGTCCGTGAGCTCCACCAGCACCTGTCGGCGGTCGTCGTCGTTGCGCTCGCGGCACACGGCGCCCGCATGCACCAGACGGTCCACCACCCCGGTGGCGCCTGCCATGCTGATCCCCATGGCCTCGGCCAAATCGCTCATCGGCGCGGCGGCGGGGCGCTTGGCCAGCCACACCAGCATCATGAACTGCGTCGGCGTGAAGCCCGAGGCCGCGGCCGGGCCGTGGTGAACGCTGCCCGCCATCCGCCCAATCTGCAACAACAGCGCTTCCACATCGGCCAGAATCTTGTCTCGCTGCCCATCGCCCACACCCACAAAGGTTCACCTCGCAAACTTTTAGCGTTACGCATGGTATGCGATGGGGCGATGGCTGTCAACTGGCGCCACCCCCGAGCCACACAGTGCGGCAGGGTGTTTCGCCCGCGCTGCCGTGCCAACGAACCACCACCCTTGACCAGGGGTCTGCCGGTTGGCGCGTCGCCGGCCGAGCCCGCACCAAGGCGTCGGGACCATGCCCTCCAGAGGACGGCGGGCCTGGGCCTCACTTGCGGTGCACTCAACCGCACCGCAATGCGGGTGAGGCCCGCTCACAAGGCCGGCGCCCTCGGCGCCAAGTTTTTCTTCCCCCTCGGCTCGACAGCTATGTGTGGCCGGCGGCCTGAGGTGTGGGTTCTGACCGACGGCGTCCACCCAGCTGGACCGCTTGGCCGGCCGGCTGGGCGTCAGTCGCTCGTCCGTCCTCGTGAAGCGCCCGGCCGTCGGGCTCGGGCCCGCACGCCGTCCCGGCCAACGATTCGCCCCCCTCGTTCGACAAGTTCTCCCGCTTTACCGGAACTGCGGCCGATGTCACACTGAGACGCGAGAAGCAGCCCGATGGCGTCGTGCTGCGCAGAGAGGGGACTCTACGCGATGGGAGACACGCTCCGGGGGCTGGTGCTGGCCGGGGGAACCGGGTCCCGGCTCAGGCCGCTGACGTACACCCGCTCCAAGCAGCTCCTGCCCGTGGCCAACCGACCCATCCTGTTTTACGCCATCGAGGCGCTGGTGGCGGCCGGCATCACCGAGGTGGGCGTGGTGGTGGGCGACACGGCGCGCGAGATCGAAGCGGCCGTGGGCCGCGGCAGTCAGTTCGGCTGCCGCATCACCTACATCCCGCAGGCCGCACCGCTGGGCTTGGCCCACGCCGTGGCTGTTTCCGCGCCGTTTTTGGACGGACATCCGTTTCTCATGTACCTGGGCGACAACCTGCTGAAGGGCGGCGTGTCCGACTTTGCCCGCCGTTTTCGCGAAGCGGACTGGGATGCGGGGATTCTCCTCACGGCCGTACCCCACCCCGAGCACTTTGGCGTCGCGGTGGTGGACGATCGGACGGGTGGCGTGGTTCGGCTGGTGGAAAAGCCCGCCGTCCCCCCCTCGAACTGGGCGCTGGTGGGCGTCTACCTGTTTCGCCCCGTGATTTTTGACGTGGTGCATGGGCTCACACCCTCGGCGCGCGGTGAGCTCGAAATCACGGACGCTCTGCAGCAGCTGTTGGATCGCGGCCGCAGCGTGCACGCCGAGCGCGTGCAGGGGTGGTGGAAAGACACGGGCAAGCCCGAAGATTTACTGGAAGCCAATCGCCTAGTGCTGGAAGACTTATCGCCCCAGCGCGCCGCCGGCGCGCAGGTGGACGACGAGAGCCAGGTGTCGGGCCGCGTCGTCCTGTCCGACGGGGTGGTGGTGCGGCGGTCTACCCTGCGCGGGCCCGTGGTACTGGGGCCGGGCACCGTGGTCGAGGATTCGTTCATTGGACCGTTCACCAGTCTGGGATCGGGTGTGCGCGTGCGCCACACGGAGATTGAAAACAGCATTGTGCTGGCCGACGCGGTGCTGGACGACGTCCCCGGCCGTATCGACGGCAGCCTCCTGGGTCAGGGCACCCGCGTCACGCGGCGCCGCACGGCACCGCACGCCCTCACCCTGGTTACGGGGGATCATTGCTTGGTGGAGGTGTTGTAGTGGGCGAACCGACCCGTGAGCCTGTTCGACGCATCGCGGGGGTGGTGTTAAAGCCCTTGGTGCGCCATCCCGACGACCGCGGATTTTTTGAGGAAGTGCTGCGCGATGACGAGGGGCTCTTGTCACGGTTTGGACAAGCCTCCCTCTCCCTGTCGTATCCCGGTGTCATCAAGGCGTTTCATTATCACCAGCGGCAGGACGACCTGTGGTTCTTCCCGGTCGGCGAGGCCCAGGCGGTGCTGCACGACCTGCGGCCCGAGTCACCCACCCGGGGCGTCACCAACGTGTTTTACCTGGGCGAGCACCATCCAGCGCTGTTGGTGATTCCCAAGGGGGTGGCCCATGGCTATCGGGTGCTGGGGGCCACACCTGCACAGATCCTGTACTTCACCACCGCGTCGTATCGGGCGGATGACCCCGACGAACTGCGGCTCGCGTGGGACGACCCGACCATCGGGTTTGACTGGACCACCCATCCTCGGTGAGAGCGGTGAGAGCGGTGAGGGATCGGGTCCCCCGTGCGGCGAGGCCGCGCCGGGGGCGAGCGACAGAAGGGCGGCGACACGCATGCGCATTGTGGTGACGGGTGGGGCGGGGTTCATCGGGTCCAACTTTGTCCGCTGGGTTCTGGACAGCGACCCCGGGACCTCGGTGGTGACGCTGGACGCCCTTACGTACGCGGGCAACGCCGAGAACCTCGCAGGGCTGGACCCCGCCCGTCACCGGCTGGTGGTGGGCGATGTCACCCGGCCCGACGACGTCCGGGGCGTGCTGGACAGCCAGGTGGATGCGGTCGTGCACTTTGCCGCCGAGTCCCACGTGGATCGCAGCATCTCGGGGGCCCAGGCGTTTGCCAGCACCAACGTCGTTGGCACCCAGGTGGTGCTGGACGCCGTGCGGGCGGCCGGCGTGCCCCGTCTGCTGCACGTGTCCACGGACGAGGTGTACGGGAGCCTCGCGCCGGGCGATGCGCCGTTCACCGAAGAACATCCCCTTCACCCCACCAGTCCCTACGCGGCCAGCAAGGCCGGGGCGGATCTGCTGGTGCTGGCGGCCGCCGCCACCCATGGATTGGACGCGGTCATCACGCGGTGCGGCAACAACTACGGCCCGTACCAGTTTCCAGAAAAGCTGGTTCCCTTGTTCATCACCAACGCGCTGGACGGGGAGGCCCTCCCGCTCTATGGGGACGGGCGTCAGGTGCGCGACTGGATCCATGTGCACGACCACTGCCGCGCGCTCGGGGTGGTGCTGCAGCGGGGACGCGCTGGCCGCGTGTACAACGTGGGCGCGCACGCGGAGCGCGACAACCTGGCGCTGGCACAGCAGCTGATGGCGCTCTTGGACGTGGGCCGGGATCGTCTGGTGCACGTTACCGACCGCCCGGCGCACGACCGCCGGTACGCGCTCGACACCCGCCGCATCCAGGACGAGCTGGGCTTTACCCCCTTCATCCCGCTGGACGAGGGACTGGCGGCCACGGTGGCCTGGTACCGCGAGCACCGGGACTGGTGGGAGCGCATCAAATCCGGGGCTTATCGAGCCTACTACAGGGCGCAGTACGGCGAGCGGCTCTCGTGAACCCTCGCCATCTGGTGGTGGGCGCGACGGGTCAGGTGGGTTCGCACCTGCGGGCCGCCCTAACAGGTTCCGGTGCGTCGGTGGTGGGCACCGGCCACAGCACCCACTCCGACGTGCGGCTGGACCTAGCCGACACGCGCGGGGTTTCCGACGTGCTGAACCAGGTCCAACCCGACACCGTCTGGCTGGCGGGTGCCTACACCCATGTGGACGGCTGCGAGGTTGACCCCGAGGCCAGCCACCGCGTGAACGTGGCGGGCCCGACGGCCGTAGCGGCTTGGGTCCGGGACCACGGTGCGCGCCTCGTTTTTTTCTCCAGCGACTATGTGTTTGACGGCGCAGCCGGCCCCTACACCGAGGACGCGGATCCGCATCCGCTGTCGGTGTATGGCCGGGACAAGCTCGCGATCGAGGTCCTGCTGGCGTCGGAGCTGCCGGACCGCGCGCTCGTGGTGCGCACCACATGGGTTTACGGTCGGGCGGCGCGCGGCCAGGGATTCATTGAGCGGCTCACCCAGGCGCTCGCTGCCGGGCGGTCGGTGCGCCTGCCCAACGACCAGTGGGGCAATCCCACGTCCGCGGCCAATCTGGCCGACGCCACCCAGCGTCTGTGGGCCGCCGGTGCCGTCGGCGTCTGGCATGTGGCCGGTCCCGACTACATTACGCGGGCCGACTGGGGCCGCCAGGTCGCCGCCCACTTTCACGGCGACCCGTCCCTCATCGAGGGCGTCCCCACGGCGATGCTGGCGCAACCCGCAGCTCGCCCCCTGGCCGGCGGGCTCCTGGCCACGCGCACAGCCACGTTCCTGGTCACTCCGCTTTGGGATGCCGCGACGGGTCTCGCTCACCTGGGACCCTTTCCCGCGTAAGCCGCAGACGTGTCCACCCACAACCCCCATGCCACAGAGGGGCCGGTCGGACAGGCGTCGACCCATGTATCCAATCGGCAGGCATCTCCGAGCACCATGTGTCCCAGGCGTTGGGAGCCCGACCGTCTGGGATCCTGGATCGGGTGTCCTTCACTTTGGCAAACCCTTTTGGCAGGCGACGGAGCCATGTCGCTACCCCCGGCGCTCTCTCGTTGGACAGTGTTGGGCAGCTCCCCGTTTTGTGTCCGCCGCCCACATAAAATACGTGGAGGAGGTTTTGACAAGGAGTCCCTTGCTGCGCGAGTTGACCCGAGAAGCCGAGGACCGCGGCCGCGAAGAAGACCGCGAAGAAGGCCAGCGTCGTCTGTAGGAAACCCAACTGACCCAGCGCTTTGGGTCCATCTCCCGTGCCGTTCGGTCCCACCTGGCGGCGTGCCCGCCCATCAGCTGGAAGCCATGGCCCTCCGGTTGGTGGTCGCGGACAGTCTGGACGACGTCTTGGGTCTCCTCGACCATCCTGTAGACTAGGCTCCTGTCCTGGGCACATGACGTGGGATGGCTCGCACCGAGGCCCATGTGCTGTCGGATGGCCAGGGTCACGCCACGGACCACGGGCGGGGTGGGATCGAGAGACCACTCCCCCGCCGCGGCACCCGGCAGCGCAAGGCCGGCCGAGCGCCTGCTACATGACCCGGGCCCTTGACGGGTCGCGGCCGCCCCTCGATAATCGGGCCATCCCACGCGAGCCGGAGAGTTCGTGTGCCCATGGCCCCGAGACAGGAGTGGCAACATGCTGGAGTCGCTTACCGCCGATCCGTTGCGCGGTTGGGACCAGGAACACCTGTGGCATCCCCTCACCGCCCACGGTGCGCTCTGGGCGGATGCGGGCCCGTTGATGCTGGTGGAGGGGCACGGTGCCACCGTCATCGACGCGTCGGGCCGGCCGTACTTGGATGCCACCGGTGGCCTGTGGTGTGTGAATGTCGGGTATGGCCGCCAGGAACTGGTCGCGGCCGCATCGGACCAGATGGCGCGGCTGCCGTTTTTTCCGCTGACCCAGTCGCATCCGCCGGCCATCCGCCTCGCCCGCCGGCTGGCTGAGCTCCTACCCGGCACGCCGCGCGTATTTTTTACCAACTCAGGGTCGGAAGCCAACGAGGTGGCGTTCAAAGTGGTTCGCCAGTACTGGCGGCGGCGAGGACAGCCCGAGCGCTTTAAGATTTTGGGGCGGGACCGCGCGTATCACGGAAGCACCCTGGCCACACTGGCGGCCGGTGGACAAGCCGCCCGGCGTCAGGACTATGGACCCCTGCCCACCGGCTTTGGCCAGGTGGCGGCGCCCTACTGCCATCGTTGCCCGTTTCAGTTGACGTATCCCGCGTGTGATTTGCGCTGTGCCGACGATTTTGATCGCCGCATCCAGCACGAAGGTCCGGAGACCGTCGCCGCCGTCATCGTGGAACCCATCACCGCCGGGGGCGGGGTGCTGGTGCCTCCGGACGACTACCTGGCGCGCGTGGCGGCCATCTGCCGCAAATATGACGTCAAGCTCATGGTCGATGAGGTGGTGACGGGATTTGGCCGGGTGGGCGCCTGGTTTGGCCATCAGGAGCGGGGGCCCGCAGTATCGCCCGACGTGGTCACGATGGCCAAGGGGCTCGCCAGCGGCTACCAGCCGATTGGGGCGGCAGCCTTTGCCGACGAGTTGTTCCACACGATCGAGGGCACGTTTCCCGGCACCCTGCCCCCCACCGGGGCCGGAGACCATTTTCGGCACATCAACACCTACGGTGGCCACCCCGTGGCGACGGCGGTGGCGCTCGCGAACTTGGACGTGCTGGCCCGCGAAGGCTTGCCGGAGCAAAGCCGGGCGCGTGGCGCCCGGCTGCTGCAGGAGCTCGCCCAGGCGCTCGCGGGGCATCCGTCCGTGAGGGACATCCGGGGACGCGGCCTGTTGGTGGGCATTGAGCTGGGGACGGCGAGCGGAGAGCCTGCGTCCGCGGCGGCGCTCACGCGCCGCGTGGTGGCGGACCTGCGGGCCCGGGGTCTACTCGTGGGCCGCACCACCGACGTGGGGCCTGATGCCGACAACATCGTGATTCTGGCGCCGCCGCTGGTGATTGCCGAGGACGAGGTGGATCGCCTGGTGGACGGTGTGGCCGCGACGCTCGCCGCGACAGGGTCTGCTAACATGTAAGTGCGCACATAAGGCGGGCGCGGGGAGCCGTTAGCAAGCGAACCGCGCCGGAGGTGATGAGATGGCGTCCGAAGCAGCCAGCAGTGGGATCAAGGAAGAGGGAGTCCACAGCCCGGGCGCCCGTTCCATTCGTGAAATCGTTTTTGGGGTCAACGACGGTCTTGTGTCGGTCACTGTGCTTGTGGTGGCCGTGGCGTCCTCAGGCTTGTCGTCCAAGGCCGTGATTCTGGCGGCCCTGGCCGCGACGACAGCTGCCACCGTGTCCATGGCGCTGGGCGCGTATCTCAGCACTCAGGCTCAGAACGAGTACTTCCAGAGCGAGTGGGAGCGCGAGATGCGCGAGGTGGACGAGGTGCCCGATGAGGAGCGCCGTGAAGTGGAAGGGATCCTGCGCCAGAAGGGTTTCCCGCACGACGAGGCGGAGCAGTTCACCCGTCGACTGATGCAGGACAAGCATCACTGGGTGGACTTCATGATGAAGGAAGAACTGGGCATCATCGTTGAAGGATTGGACAGCCCCTGGACCTCCGCCGGCATCATGGCACTGGCGGTCATCGCGGGCTCTTTGGCCCCGGTGTTGCCGTTCCTGTTCATCCACATCCCCCCGCTCGCGATGCGGTGGGCGATTGGCTTCGCGCTGCTGGCAGCGTTTGTCCTGGGGGCCGTCAAGGCCAACGTGGCCAAGGGGGTGTGGTGGAAAAGCGGCCTGCAGTTTGTGCTGGTCGCGGTGATTGGCATTGTGCTGGGCATTTTGGCCGGCCAGCTGTTTGGCCACATCATCGGGTAGTGTGCGACGACCTCAATGAACCCCCCCGGGACGCGTCTTCGCATCGCGGGGGTTTTTTCACATCCGGGCCGACGGCCCTCAGGCGTCGGCCACTGCCGGCACGGGCGTGCGCGACGGAAACGGCCAGTGCAGCACCGGACCCAGGATCCGGACGGCCGCCGGTGCCGTGATGCCCATGATGAGCACCATGTCCAGCGCCAGGCCAATCACCACCGTGATGCCGATTTCCATCAGGTCGACGGCACCCGAGGCGGCCATGCTGCCAAACGTGCCTGCCATGATGAGCGCGGCCGAAAAGACGACGGGGGCGGCCAGGCGCGCGGTGCGCACCAGCGCCGGTCGAATGCCCCGCGCCTCCTCCTCGCGGAACCGCGCCATGTAGAAAATAATATAGTCAACGCCCAGCGCCACCAGCAGCAGGAAGCTGAAAAACGGCACCGTCCACGCCAGCCCGCTCTGATGCAGCCACCCGGTGGCCACCCAGGCGGCCACCCGCGTGGTGGCAAAGTAGTTCAGGCTCACCAGCCCCAGCAGCAGCACCGGCGCCAACAGCGACCGCAGCAGAATCAGCAGCATGATGCCGATCACCACCAGCACCAACAGCGCCGTCTGGCCAAAGTCCTGGCCGGAAAGGTTTTTTAGGGCGACCGATTGGCTGGTGCTGCCGCCGAGTAACACCTGGCTCCCATGAAACGGCGTACCGCGCAGCGCGTTCTGGATGGCGGCCCGGATGGGTCCGAGCTGGCTCATGGCCGTGGCGTCATACGGGTTTTGGCTCAGCACCACCGTGAGCGTCGCCACGTGTCCGCCTGGGGACACGTACGCCTTCAGCACCGGTTGGTACTGGGGATTGGACAACAGCGCCGACGTGATGAGCGGCGTGGTGCCCGTCTGAGACGCCAGCGGCGTGAGAAACAGCGTTCCCAGCTGCTTGACGTGCACGGCGATCTGTTGGGTGCCCTGACTGGCTTTGGTAAGGCCCGACACCAGCTGGCCCGCCTGGCCACTGCCGCTCGACAACCCCGCCGTGACGGTGCCGAGGCCCTTCCCAATCTGTGACGCCCCGCTGGCCAGTGAGGCCGTGCCGCCGGACAGTTGCGTAAGCCCACCACTCAAGCCGTGGGCCCCACTCACGAGCCCGGCCGTCTGTTGGGTCAGCTGCCCCAGGCCCCCCGCCAGGCTCCCCAGGCCGTGCGCCAGGGTCGCGGTGCCGTTATTGAGCGCCGCCACGCTCTGGGCCAGGGACCCGAGCGCATTGGACAGCGCCTGGCTCTTGGCGCCCGCTGCGGTGAGTCCCTGCTCCAAGGACGCCGCCGCGCTCTGGAGCCCCGCGAGCGCCGAACCTTCCGCGGACAGCCCCTGCACAAGCGCTTGGTACGTGGTGTTTTGCGACAGGGCCGGGTCTTTTTGTGCCAACGCCTGGGCATCGCGCGTCAGGGAAGCTTGCCGCGTCGACGCCGCGGCGAGCCCCTGATTGAGCTCAGTGGCCGCCTGGGCCATCTGACCCGTGGCCGCCGACAAGCCGGAGGCTCCCTGGCCCAGCTGGGCCGCCCCGCCGGCCCCCGCGGCGAGCCCCTGCTGGACTTGGCCCGCCGCCGTCGTCAGCTGCGTGGCGTCGCTCGACAGCGTGCTCAAAGCCGCCTGGTACTTCTCCAACCCCTGGTACAGCGACAAGCTCCCCTGATTCAGCGCCACCGTGGCTGACTCGGCCTTGCCGAGGCCCGACGCCAACAGCTCGGTGCTCACCTGGAGCTGGCCCAATCCGCCGGTCAGCTTGGGCAGGCCCGCTTCAAAGGCCGCTCCCTCTTGAGCGCCGCGGCTTAACCCCGCCGCCAGTTGCGTAAGCGCGGTGTTCATCTTGGCCACGCCGGCCGCCGCCGAACGTGCCTGGGTGGACACCTCCAGCGCGGTGAGCGGCGTCCCGAGCGGGGAAAGCGGCCCCTCGACCGCCTTGATGCCCGGCTGCCGGCCCAGGGCGCTCGTCACCCGCGCCAGGGTCTCGAGGCCCTGGACACTGCGAAAACCATGAGGCACGGTGGGCGGGTCGTGGATGACCACGTTCAAGGGCAGCACCTCCCCACCCCCAAACCCCTGCTCGATCCACGTAAACGCTTGGACCGATGGCTGGTTCTGCGGCAGCTGCTGAATCTCGTTGAACGAGAGCGGCCCACTGCCCAAAAACGCCAGCACGGCCAGCGCCAGCCCCGGAATCACGGCCCACCAGGGCTGGCGGGTGACGATGTCCGCCAGCCGCGCCCAGGTGCCGCCACCCGACACTTCTCCCCCCACCACCGGCTTTAAGGGCCAGAACACCCGCGGGCCCAGCCCCATCAACAGCGCAGGCACCACGGTCAGCAGCGCCACCCCGATGACCAGCACCCCCACCGCCACACCGACGGCGGTGCGGTAGAGGGTGAAGTGCGCCAGACCCACTGCGGCAAACGCCAGCATGAGAGTGGCGGCCGCCACCAGGGCCGTCGGTCCCACGGCCTCCATGGTGGCGGCCATGGCGCCAGCCACATCACTGGTGCGTTGAAGCTCCTCGCGGAAGCGGGACATCAGAAGAATCCCGTAGTCCGTCCCCGCGCCAAACATGATGGCGATCAGAAATGTCTGGGTATACGTGGACACTGGCAGGCCGTGCTGCCCCCACCAAGCCACCAGTCCGGACGTGATGGCAAAGGCCGTCCCAATAGTGGCCATCGACACCAGCGGCGCGACGGGACTGCGGAACACAAACAGCATGATGGCCACGACCACGATGAGCGTCACCACCAGCATGCGGTTCAACCCCGACAGGTCAGACTGGCTCACGGCCTGGGCGATGACGCTGGAGCCGGTGACGGCCACCCGCGTGCCGGGACCCACCACCCCCACCGTCTGATCGATGCGGTGCACCGCCGTCGCCACGCCCACGGATCCCGGCACTTTCACGACGGCAAAATCCGTCCGCCCGTTGGGCGCCAGAAAGGGCGACGCCCCCCGGGCCGGTGCTGGGCCTACCGCGTGGCCCAGGTGCACCCGTCCGAGACGCGTGGCGAACACGCTCCGCTCCCGGGCGGTGAGCGGGCCGGCGCTGCGGTGCAGCACCACCTCGACGGTGCGGCCCCCGCTCGAGGACTTGATGCGGTCCAGGTAATGCTGCGCCACGCTGGGCTCGGCACTGGCCGGCAAAAACGATGTGGACTGCGCCGAGGCCACCTTCGTGAGGCTCGGCAGGGTCTTCACCACCACCACCGTGAGGAGCAGCCACACCACCGCCCAAATCCACCACACCCGCCGTGTAGACGCCAGCCACGCAGCCCACCGCTTCATCGTCCGCCTCCTTGCCCAAATCCCACACATCACAAATACTTAACTCCAAAAGTGTTTGCCGTCAACAAGTTTCTGGACAAGAACCGGGCGGAGTCTCGAAGCCAAAGGCGTGCTAGGAGCCAGGGTTTCCGCCACGGCAGCCTCGGCGTAGAGGACCGTCGTGTCAAAGACGGGCACGGCGACTTCCTGGGGATGAGCCAGCCGGCCGATTTCTGTGCAGCCGAAAACGATCCTTCGACCCTCTTCGGAGAGCGAACGGTCAATGACCGCGTGATACTGGTGGCGCGACGCGTCTTGGATATCGCCCGTCACCAGCTCTTCGCAAATAAGGCGGTGGATCGCACCATGTATCCGCCGTAGGACCCTCCGAACACGACGATGCGCGACGCGTCCAGGTCCCGGATGGCGTCGGCGCGCAGCGCCCCATCGTCCAGAGGTTCATGGCGCCGGCCGCAGCCGGTGCTGCCGCGCACATTGGGCGCCAACACGGCAACCCCGACTGACAGCCAGTACTGCAAGCGCACTAAAGACCGGCCGCGCCTGCGACTCGGGGCCACCGTGCACGGCCCACCACCGCGAGACGGCCGGCGCCGACCACATGCCCCGGCGTTTGGGGGATGGTCGATCAGGACGGGAGCCAAGGCACGACCGTCCAGATAGCCCGCATAAAGCTCAAAGTCCCGCCCGTTTAAGCGGTTGGGCGCCACCGTGAAGTGCTCCCCATCGGGAAAGAACGCCCCGAAGTTATGTATGGCGCTCGCGTGTGTCCAAGTGCACCGCAACCAACTGGTGCCGCTCGGTCCCGGAGGCGTCCTGCCTCAGCACCACCCAGGGCGTTGTGGGAGATGGCCTGAGGCTGGAGGTGCGGACTTCGTCCAACTGCAGCGGATCCGGACCGAGCGCGAACCCGTCCCACACCCACGGGGACGCCGCCCCAGCACGTTGCTCACATAGACGATGCGGCCGTCATCGCCCGGATGCGCGTCATGGGCCATGCGGACCGACAGATACCGGTCGAGTCTCGGAAATTGACGCAATGAACATCCCCCCCCCCCGCGACCCTGGTTCGGTATCCGCGGACGGAATCCTTGCAGGAGGGACGCCCGGGTCGGGAACGATCGCCCGCCCTCAGACCGGAAGCAAGCAGTTGGGATCTTCGGCCCAAGCATCGCCGCTCACCGCGTAGGCGCGCGCGCGCGACCCGCCGCATACGGACGTCCAAGCGCAGTGACCGCACCGCCCCGCCAGTCGGTCGTTGTCCCGCAAACCGCGAAACAACCCACTCTCGCGGTACAGCGCCGGGGCCGGCCGGTTGCGCACGTTGCCGGCGGACAGGGGCAGGTATCCGCTCGGGTACACGTCCCCGACGTGATCGATGAACATCATGCCGCGGGCCTCACGCATCACCGGAGGACGCCCCGGCCGAAGTTCGGGATCGCTGTAACGGGCAAACTGGGGAGCTCCAACGGCGGTTACCCGAAAGGCGACCTCCGCTCGGTACCGCGCAAGCCAACCGAGGACGGTGTCCTGGTCCTCTCCCCGCCAGGCCGTGGCCGCGGCCCGCCCCGTCGGGATAATGAAAAACAGCTCCCAGCTGGAGACACCCAGCGTCGGCACAAGCGTCCCCAGGGGAACCAGGTCCGCCGCGGTATACGCGGACACGGTGGTGTTGATCTGCAGATGCATGCCCGCCTCCACCACCCCCCGTGCCATCTCCAGCGTCCGCGTGTGCGTGCCCGGCACCCCACGAAACCCATCGTGAATCGCGGGGGTGGCGCCGTCCAGGCTCAGCGACACCGCGCCCACGCCCCGCGCCGCCCACTCCGCCAGCACCGGGCGGGTGAGGCGCGGCGTGACGGACGGAGCCAGCGCCACCGCGTGCCCACGGTGCACGGCGGCTGCGATGATGGCGCTCAAATCATCCCGCTCCAGCGGGTCGCCGCCCGTGAAGATGATGCGCGGGAGCGGGTCAAATGTGCTCATGGCGTCCAGGACGCCCTCCACCTCCTCGAGGGTGAGCTCGTCGGGGTTGCGGTGACGCAAGGCCCGGGCGCGGCAGTGTCGGCAATGCAACTGGCACGCCCGCGTCAGCTCCCATGCCACCAGATGCGGCGAAAGCTCGTAGTTCAACGCCATGATGTCCCTCCTCCCGCGTCCTGGCTCGCGCATCTTGCCAGAACGCCCTGGCACGATCAGTACACCAACGCCCCCGCGCGGGCTCACGGCCGTACGGCCACTGTTTTGCGGTCCGAGTGGGCCGCCGCGTCGCAGAGGGGCGGCGCCCAAGCGAGGCGTCCTGACGGTCTCCATGAGCCGTCGTGGCCGCGGTGGTACACCCCGACCGATGACAGGTGGGCCGGAAACGAGGTGATGCACTGGGCACAGACGCGGGGCCGGGATGATGCCCACACATCACGTCCCAACCACGGTGGGGCGCCTCTCCCCGAGGCAGCGCCGACGACTGGCGTCAGAGCTCGCGGGGAAACCACTCGGGGAGTGCGCTCGGCGGAACCACACGGCGGGCATTCCCGCCCAGCCAACGCGGCGTCTCGTGCGGCTGCCCCAGTAAAATCAGGGTCCAAAGGCGTTCCAACGACGGGGGAAGCTCCATGGCATGGCTCGGCGTCGCGATCCAGTCGCCGAGGGCGGCCCAACCATACACGCCAAAGAGCCAGTCCCAGTCTGCCAGCGCCCCATCGGACAGGACGGTGGAAATGATGACGCTGGCGTGCCGCTCCGTGTCCAACCGGTCCGCGTGATACCGGTAGAACAGGCGTTGCACCGTGTCGGGCAACATCATCGCGGAGCCCCGGGAGGGTTCCAATGCGCACGGCCCCAAGCCTGAACCTGGACCGCCAACTCGCGGGCGATGGTCGCGAAAGGCCTCGGGGTCGCCAGTAGCGCCAGCGCGCTGTCAAGGTCCATCACATCGCGCGTGTAGGTGAGCTGCTGTAGAAAGAGCCGGGGGGAAAACGCGTCCCCGTACGTCGCGGGGCCCCACTGGAGCACGTCATCGAGTGAGAGGACGCCGCCGGTCAGCGCGGCATGCAGATCCAGGTAGTCACGGGCCTGGGCACGGCGTCCCAGCGTATATGCCTTTTGTACAGCCACATCGCGCGCATCGGCTACAGACAGTCCCCGCCACGCGTGCAAGGGAAACCGGTGCGCAAACGGATAAGCCAGCAGGGTGACGGACACGCCATCCAACCGCCACGAAATCTGCTCTCGAGTATTGAGCTCCCATTCGACCCGGTGATAGGACCCGAGCGCCTCGTCCATCCCTGGCAACGGCGGCAGCACCGCCATCGGCTGCCGAGTGAACAAGTCCAGGTCGCGCGACTGCCGGTGTCCAAGATGCAGCGCGAGCGCGGTGCCGCCCGCCAGGTAAAAGGCAGCCAGGGCCGGCCAGCGGGAGAGGGCCTCCGCCACGGCAGTCATCCCATCGAACAGAATCTCTTCGTGCATCGGATCACCTCGCATCCTCGTCCGATTCTGCGTCTCATTTCTTCGTCTCATTATATGGCAGTGAGACGAGCCGGGACGAGATGCCCGCCCCACGGGTGACGCGCTTGGCCGTCCCCACGCGAGCGGGCCGTCAACGGGCGCGGCTGGCCGGCCGGTCCGGCAGGGTGGGCTCCTCCAGTGGCCCGGGTTCGCCCGTTTCCCACGAACAAGCCCCCATCGCTTCGTTGAACCACCGTGAGGGCGCCTCGGCACCCCAGAACGTGGCCCGCCGGGGGTCGTTCAGATCCCACGTGACCGTGGGCCAGTCGGGGTCGGCCACCAGATAGTCGCCGGTAAACAGCTCGAAGCGATTGCCATCGGGGTCGCGCACATAGAGAAAAAACGCGTTGGTGGTGCCGTGGCGGCCGGGGCCACGCTCCAGGTTCTCAAAATGGCCGGTGGACGCCAGCACGTCGGCCGCGTGCAGCAGTGTCTCGGTGCTGTGCGCAATGAACGCCGCATGGTGGATGCGTGGTCCGCGCCCGTTCGAGATGGCCAAGTCGTGCGACGTTTGCTTGCGGCGCAGCCAGGCTCCCCACAGGCGCTCGTCTCCAGTCTCGGGATCCCGGCTCACGGTGCACTCCGAGTTTTGAAAGCTCAGCTCCTCCATGTACCAGCGCGCGGCGCGATCAACATGCGGCGTGACAAAGTTCACATGGTCGAGCCGCATGACGGCCGCCCCCTTGTACGCCGTGTACGTCTGCAGCTGCCACTCGGCCGGCTCCACCTGGTGCACCAGCTCAATGGGGAAGCCAAACGGGTCCATGATGCGCAAGGTGCGGCCCATGCCCGCCTCCGTACCGGGGGTGGTCCACTCGTGCCACAGGTGGTGATGCGTCGCAAACGCCTCCGCCGCGTCCAGGTCGGACTCGGCCGCCACCCGGAAGGCGGCATGCACCACGCTCGGACTCTCGGCCCGGGTCAGCACCAGCGAGTGGTGCATGCGGTCCTCCAGCCCCCGGAGATACAGGTGCTGATCATCCCGGGCGGTTTCGACGAAGCCAATGAGGTCGCAGTAGAAGTGCCGGGCCCGATCCAGATCCGTGACCCGGTACTCGACATGGCTGGTCCGCAGAATGTTCACCGCCGCCTGTGCCATTCGTGCCTGCCTCCTTCGCTGGGTATCCACGTGGGTGCTGAGCCTATTCGGGCGAGGGAATCGGCGTCCGTTCCAGGAACTCGGCCACCCGGTTCTTCATGGGCTGTTTGTCGTACGAGAAGTACAGCGCACCGGCCATGCGCACCGGATCGCCAAAGAAGAACCGCTCGTACAGCACCTGCCGACCGGCGAAGCTGGAAAGCGCCAAGTCCCACGCCAGCCGAAACAGCCGAATCCGGGTGGCGGCGTCGGTGTTGCGCGCCTGGTAGAACCGGTCAATATCCCGGCGCAGCGTGGGCTCGCTCAAGTCCCGCTCGGTGGGAATGGCCATGAGCCCGCTGGCGCCCAGCTGCTGAATGATCTCAACCAGCCGCGGATAGATTTTGGGAAACGTGTTGCGGGCGATGTTCAAGGGCGTCCAGTCGGGCGTCATCACACCATACGGGTTCTCGTGCGCGTTGGCCTCGGACGCCAGAATAAAGGCCTTCTGGGTTTCGACCGCGATGATCATCTCGGCGATCTTCTCCTGGACGTGCTGAAACTGTTCGATGCCAATCATGTCCACGATGGTACTGGCCACGCCCAGAACAAACTCGGCCTTGGCGATGTTTTTCACCACCACCTGGTGCGTCATGTGGACCGTGGCGTCGGTGTCCGAGTACAGCCGGTTGCACAACTCCCCGTTCTCCAGCAAAAACACTCGATCCCACGGCACCAGCACGTCGTCAAACACCACCATGGCATCCATCTCTTCAAAGCGCGACGCCAGCGGGTGGTCGAATTCCGGCCGGCCATAGTCGAAGCTTTCGCGGCAGATGAACCGGAGTCCGGGCGTGGCACACGGTAGGCTGAACGCGTAGGCGTACGGCTTGTCTTCGTCGGTCGCCCGAATCACCGTCGAGGGGAACACCAGAATCTCATCGGCCAGCGGCAGGGTGGCCAGCATGCGCGCCCCGCGGACAACCACCCCCGCGCTGGTCTTCTCGAGAATGCGCGCCGCGATGTACGGGTCGCTCTGCTGCGAAGGGCCCACGGCGCGGTTGCTCTGCGGATTAATCAGGGTGTGCGTGAGGCACAGGTCGTTCTCCCGCACATATTCGTAGTAGCGCCGCACGTTCTCCCCGAAGCGTGGGTCGTTTTGGTCGAAGAATCCCGATGCGGACGCCAGAGCCATCAAGTCCGAGTTCAGGTAGTCGGGCGTGCGTCCCATAATGCCCCCGGAGAAGTTGGCCCAGTGCTGCATCATGCGGCGCCGCCGCGCCAAATCATCTTTAGTACGGGGCGTGAGAAAGCTCAAACCCACCCGGTCGCCGCTAGAGGGCGACTGATACGTCATCTCCTCTTGGAGGCCCGGCTGGTGCTGCAGGTCATACAGGCCGGCGATGCTGCCCGCGAGGCGCCGAAACGCCGCATCCTCCGCCACCGCCCCCGTGATGCGCCGTCCGTCGATCCAAAGCTCCCGCGGCGACTGGTTCACGTCATGCAAATACTGCGCCCCGGTCCGAACACCCACCAAGTCACGTCCTTTCCCAGATAAGCGATTCCGCCAGTCCGATCCGCTCTCCGCTACAGGCCCAGGCGCGGAATGTCCGCCGGGTTGAGCGCCACCTGCACCGACTTCCACTCCGTGTAGAAGTCAAACGACCACTCGCCGCCTTCCCGGCCCATCCCGCTCATCTTGCTGCCGCCAAACGGCGTCCGGAGATCCCGCACGTTCGGCGAGTTCACCCACACCATGCCGGCTTCCAGTGCTTCGGCCACGCGGTGCGCGCGTGTCACATCGCTCGTCCACACGTAGGCCGCCAAACCATAGTCCACCTCGTTCGCCAGAGCGACCGCCTCGGCCTCGTCGGTAAAGGTCATCACCGCCAGTACCGGTCCGAAAATCTCCTCGCGCGCCACCCGCATCCCCGGCGTGACGCCGGTCAGCACCGTGGCCTCCAGGTAGCTGCCTGCAGGCAGGTGGGGGGGCCGGCGGCCCCCCACCGCGACGCGGGCTCCCTCTTGGGGTGCCAGCGCCACGTAGCTCATCACCCGCTCCCAGTGCTCTGGGTGAATGAGAGGTCCCAGATCCGTGGTCTCGTCGAACGGATCGCCCACCCGAATCCGTCCCACCCGCCGCACCAGCTCCGGCACCAGCCGGTCCGCCACCGTGTCCTGCACCAAAAGGCGCGAGCCTGCTGTACAGCGCTCGCCGTTCAGCGTGAACATGCCAAACAGCGCGGCGTCCAAGGCGCGCTCCAGATCCGCGTCGTCAAACACCAGCACCGGCGACTTGCCACCCAGTTCCATGGAGAAGCGCTTTAACGTATTGGCCCCATTTTGCATGATCGTTCGCCCGGTGCTGGTTTCACCGGTAAAAGAAATCAGGCGCACGCCCGGGTGGGCCACCAAGCTTGCGCCAGCGGTTTCGCCGTAGCCGTGGACGAGGTTGAACACGCCAACCGGCAGCTCGGCCTCCGCGATCAGGTGCGCCAGGCGATCCGCTGTAAGCGGCGACCACTCGGCCGGCTTTAACACGAGGGGATCGCCGGCGGCGAGGCATGGCGCGAGCTTCCAGCTTTCCAGCATGAGGGGGGTGTTCCACGGCGTGATGAGCCCCGCGACCCCGACCGGCTGCCGCAGGCTGTAGTTCAGAAAGCCGGGCACCGGGTAGGTGGCCCCCGTCATCTCCCGAGCCCGGGCGGCGAAGAACCGAAAATTCTCCGCCGCCCGGGCAATCTGGCCGCGGGTTTGGCGAATCGGGATGCCGGTGTCCAGGGTTTCCAGCCAAGAGAGTTCCTCCGCGTGCGCCCGCATCAACTGGGCGATGCGCTCCAAAAACGGTGCCCGGTAGGCGCCTCCGCGCCGGGCCCAAGGCCCTTCGTGAAACGCCTCCGCGGCGGCGGCCACGGCCCGGGCCACGTCTCGGGCGTCCCCGGCCGCCACGTGCGTGATGACCGCACCGGTGGCGGGGTTGACGTCGGCAAAGGTGTCCCCGGAAACACTGTCCTGCCAGGTGCCACCAATAAAGTGCTGCAGCAGCGGGGAGACGACGTGGTTCATGCGAGTTCCCCCACCACGCGGTTGACCAAGCGGCCGACGCCGTCCACCTCGCACACCATCTCGTCGCCGGGGTGCACCGGACTGATGCCCGGCGGGGTGCCGGTCAGAATCACGTCGTCCGCCCGCAGGGTCATGAACTGAGACACGTAGTGGATGATGCCCGAGATGCTGTGCACCAGGTCGGCGGTATTGCCATCCTGCTTCAGCTCCCCGTTTATCCAACTGCGCACGCGCATCCGATCTGGGTCACGCACTTCATCGATGGTCACCAGATACGGGCCCAGCGGCCCAAAGCTGTCAAACCCCTTGGCTTTGACCGGCGGCCGAAACATGTTGGTCACAAAGTCGCGGCACGTGAAGTCGTTGGCGACGGTGAAGCCCTTGACGTAGTCCAGCGCCCGCTCTTCCGTGACGCGCCGGCAGGTGCGGTCAATCACCACCGCCAGCTCGGCCTCGTAGTGGCAGTACTGAGCCCCGGTCGGGTACACCACCGGCAGCCCGTGGCCAATCAGGCACGAGTTGGGCTTGATGAACAGCGCCGGGGCCTCCGGCTGGGCCAGTTTGAGCTCGGCCGCATGGTCCGCATAGTTGAGCGCCAAGCCCACCACCACCTGAGGCGCCACGGGCGGCAGAAACACCGCGCGGTCGGGGTGATGGCGCCGTCCCCGCTCATCCAACAGCTCCCCCTCAAGATAGGTCACGCGGCGGACGTCGCCGTCCACCACAATGCGTGCGGTCTTCACGACTCTCCCTCCCTGCTTGCCAAATCCGTGACCGCATCGGGGATGGGGATGCCATACGCCCGCAGAATCTTCTCCAAACCAGCGCGATGCGCCTCACTGATAGACACCAGCGGCAGACGGACCGCGGGGCGAATCAGGCCCATCATCCCCATGGCCGCTTTCACGGGAGCGGGGTTGGTTTCCCAGAACAGCGCCTGGTTCAACTCCAGCAAGCGAAAGTGCAGGTCCCGCGCCTCTGCATAGTGGTTCTCGGCCACCAGGTTATACAGGTCTGCCACGGGCCCGGGCAGAATGTTGGCCGTAGCCGAAATGTGTCCCGCGCCGCCCACGGCCAGCATGGGGTAGCACAGCGCCTCGATGCCGCTGTAGACAAGAAAGTCACGTCCCACCGTGGCCAGGACCGCCGACACCTGCTCGAAGTCCCGATTGGCCTCTTTCACGCCGATGACGTTGGGGCACAGCGCGCGCAGGCGCTTTAGCGTCGCGGGCTCCATGTTGGCCGCCGTGCGGCCGGGAATGTTGTACACGATTATCGCCAGGTTGGGCACCGAAGATGCCACGGTGCGGAAGTGCTGAAAGAGCCCTTCCTGGCTGGGCTTGTTGTAGTACGGCACAATCACCAGGGCCGCATCCGCCCCCAGCTGGGCGGCAACGGCGGTCAGCGCCAGCGTCTCCTCAATGTTGTTGGATCCGCTGCCCAGCACCACCGGCGCCCGGCCGGCGACGGCCGCCATCGTCACCCGAAACAACTGCTCGCGTTCGGCCGCCGTCAGCGCCGACGGCTCCCCGGTCGTTCCACCGACCGAGATGCCGTGCGTGCCGGCCGCCAGCTGCCAATCCACCAGCCGCTCGATGGCGGCCACGTCAATCTGGTTCGCATCGTCAAACGGGGTCACCAGCGGCACAATCGACCCTCGGAGCCGTTCCTGGGGCGTCTGATTCATGAGCTGCCTCCCTGCTTTAGTGGGCCGCCGGCACCCGGGCCGCCGATCCCTCCTGCCAAAATCCCAGCGCCGCCAGCGTGCCCAGGACGTGGGCCCGCACCATCTGCTCAAACATCGGCGGCGGGCCATGCTCCGCCAGGCTCTCCACCAGCTGGTAGTGCTCCTGCAGCGAGCTTCGCATCCGCTCGGGAACCCGCGTGAACAGTGACCCTTCCAGCGTCTCCAGCCGATCCCGGCCGTCGGCGATGAGGTGCTTCACGTAGCTGTTGGTGCCCGGAGCCACCAGCGCCTCGTGAAACTGACGGTCCAGCACCCCATAGCCCAGCGGATCCCCCGCCTCGACGCGGGCGGTCATCGCCCGCAGCAGCGTGCGGAGCCCCCCGAGCGTCTCGGGGGTGTGCCCCGGGGTGGCCACCCGAGCGGCATAGCCCTCCAGCACCGCCAACAGCTCAACGGTGTCGGCCGTCGCGCGCGGATCTTGCGCCACCACCTGAAATCCCACGTGTGGCGTATGCGCCACTAGGCGCTCCGCCTCAAGCCGCCGCACCGCTTCCCGCACGGGAATGGCGCTCACGGAGAAGTCCCGGGCCAGTTGGTCAATCACCAGCCGGTACCCGGGTCCGTACATGCCGCGCTGGATGCGTGCGCGAATCTCCCGATACACACTTTCCTGCTTGGGGGGCCGGTTGGCCTTGGTTATCATGCGTGGCCGTCGGCGCCAACCGCCGTGGCCGCCGCCGCCTGATGCTCGGCAAGATACACCGCTACCTGCGCATCCAGGTGCCGCAGCTTGGCGGGGTAGTCTTTGACGTAATGGGGGCTCGAGATGAGCTGGCCTCCGGTGAACATGCTGTCGTACACCGCCTCCACCTCGACTCGCACCAGGCTGAGGGGAATGGGCAGGCCGTGGGCCAGCCGCTCCTCCACATGGGCCCGCCCCTGAAGCGTCATCACCGACTCCTGAAACACCACGACCGTGACGGTGGGGACACGCTGAATGTTTTTCACCAAGCGCGAGCGCCACCCCACCAGGAGGTCGAGATGGTCGGGCGGTGCACCCCGGAGCCACGACACGGCCGCCACGTTGGGGTGCCCGTGCTCGTCGGACGTAGCCACCAGGGACAAGGATTCTGCGGTCAGGGTACCCAGCACCGCGGCCAGGTCCGGAACTCGGTGTCGCGCCATGATTCGCTCCTTTAGGGCGGTCGCCAGCGGCCCCTGAAATCTTCGCGATCACATCGGCGATGGTGTCTGAGATCATATGCGATTCGATATCGGCTCGCAAGCGCCTGGCGACGGCTCCCACAACTTTTCCGCGAGGGCCGCCGGCTGGCCTGGCGGAACAGTGGGCCACCCCCTCCCGTTCCCGCGGACCGCGGCCTCCCCTCCGGCGAGTCGGTCGCCCCCTTCGTTCTTAGAGACGAAGGGGGCGCGGGCGCGCGTCACCCCGACTCGCCCAGGACTTCCTCGGGGCTCGGTGGCGGCTGGCGATGCCACAACCCCCACACCAGGCCCACCACCACCATCGCTGCCACCACCGACACCGCCGTCAGGGTTTGCTGCGTGAACACCGCCACGATGCCCACGATGGCGACCAGCGGCGGCACCGGCCACCACGGCATCCGAAACGCCGGGTGGTCCCGCCGTCGCGTGATGAAACTGGAGGCCGCCACGCCCAGGTACAGCACCATCAGGAGCGCCCCGGTAAAAATCACCAAGTTGGTCAGAGACGTGGCGAGGCAGATCACGACGTTGATGACGCCCAACACCACGAAGGCGCCGTAGGGCACACCGAACCGATTGAGCCGCAAGAAGAAGCGGTTCAAGGCGCCCGGCCAGTGCCCGTCTCGGGCGATGGCGTAGTAAATCCGGCCGTAGACCACGGTGGATGCCAGCGCGGAGTCGAACTGCGCGATCACCACGCCAATCAGCAGGGCGGTCGCGCCAAAGGCGCCCATGGCCGACCGCACCACCACCGCCAGCGGAATCACGGTGCTGGTGGACAGGCTGAGCCGCGGCAGAGCCAGCGTCGCCAACACCACCGCCAGCACCTCCAGTCCGATGATGAGGCTGATGTTGACCACGACGGTGCGGCCGATGCCGCGCGGATTGGTTTTGGTCTCTTCGCTGACGTACAAACTCGCTTCCCACCCGTTGAAGGCAAACAGGGCCGACACCACGGATGCGAGGATGCCGGCTCCCACGGCCGGCAGCAGGCTCGGCCCCGACGGCCTGACGGGGTGGATCAGGATGCCGACGGGCTGACGGAGATGCGTGGCCGCCACCACCATGAATCCCAGCAGCACCACCGACTCGATGGCCACCATCACCATGGCGACGGTGCTGGACACTTTGATGCCCTCGAACGATAGAAACAGGATGACCAGCAGCACCACGACCGCGGTGGGCACCACCGCCAGTCCCGGAATGACCGCCTGAATATAAGCGGCCGTCGCCAGGCTCAGCACCGCCGGAATGACAATGCCCTTGAACGTGAACAGCGACGTGTAGATGCTGCCCACCCGAGGCCCCAGCGCCTGCGCCACGATGGAATAGTCGCCACCCGTCGTGTACCGATACGCGCTCGCCCCTTCGGCGTAGCTGAGCGCAATCGCGTACGCGATGACCGCCCCGATGAGAAACCCGATGACAAGTCCGGTGCCGGCGGTGGCCCAGGCAGACCCGTACGTGAGAAAAACCGAGGCGGTGGGTGACGTGGCGGCCAGGGCAAAGGCCACGGCCTGCACCGTGGAGATCGCTGGCACGAGCTTTTTCGACGAGGTTCCGGTGGGATCAGTAGACATGGAACGCCCTCCCTTTCAACACCCTCTCGCTGCCTCCGATAAGCACCTCCTGCGATCCGCTGTCCCGATCCGGTCCCAGCGACCCCTTGGCCAGAAATGGGCACCATCCGTTTCGAGTGACGCCCTCGGCAACCTCTGTGGTCCCCAGAGACTGGACACTTCATGGCCGCTTGGTGAGGCATCAACCGTTCACCGGTTCCCCCGGTGAACCATTTGCCGATTTGACCCTTCGACCATAACACGCCGGTCCAGCGCCGCCCACTCGCCGCGCCTGCTTTTCCGTCCGCGCCGACCCGCTTAGTGGATACCCACGGCAGGCGCCTTCGTGATGGCGTCCGCCCTTTGGCATACTGGCAGCAGCGTCAACCCAGAGGAGGTCGCTCGTGACAACGCCGCCCCCGATCGACCCTCGGTGGTTTGCCAACCAGGACACGGTTGGCATGGCCCGCCGCCTGCTGGGCCAGCTGCTGGTGCATGACACGGCGGACGGCCTGGCGGCGGGCATGATCGTCGAAACGGAGGCGTACCGGGGACCCATGGATCAGGCGGCCCACTCCTTTGGCAACCGCCGCACGCGCCGCACGGAAGTGATGTTTGGTCCCCCCGGACACGCGTACCTGTACCAAATTTATGGGCGCTACGTATGCTTTGACGTGGTGGCGGGCCCCGTGGGCGCGCCGGAGGCGGTGCTGGTGCGCGCCGTCGCACCGGTGGAGAACCTCCCCTTGATGACGCGGCGCCGCGGGGTGGGCGCCGAATCCGCCATCGGCAGCGGCCCTGGCAAGCTCACGCAGGCACTGGGCATCACGATGGCAGCAAATGGGCTCCCGCTGTGGCTGCCGCCCATGTACCTCGCACACTACCGGGACCCGTGGCCGGGCGCGGCCATCGCCGCGGGGCCCCGACGCAACATTCCCTACGCCGGCGAGGCCCAGGCGTATCCGTGGCGCTTTTGGATTCGCGGGCATCCGTCCGTCTCCCGACCCTCGGGGCCCACCGCCGAGTCGTGACCCGCATCGACTACGGTCGGCGCAGGGTGCCCAGCCGTGCGGCCACCCTGTGGCGGTACTGGCGAAACACCACATCCTTCATCAGGCGGGCGCCATAGCCCCACACCGGCAGTCCTTCGTCCACCACCCAGCCCACGCCGCGGTGCGGGTCGAGCGACACCAGCATCCCGCAGTTGTTGGGCGTGTGGGCGGAGCTGGGTCTCTCGCCCGCCGCGCTCCGCCGAATCGCCTCGGCCACAAACTGACCGTCGGCCGTGGCCGCCTGCGCCGTCTGTGGTCCAATCCGGGCTCCGTCGCGGTGAAGCCAGGCGTCCCCCGCCACGTAGACGTGCGGGGCCACCTGGCCCCAGGGATCGGCCACCGCATAACCCTGGTTGTCATGTTGCGCCCCCTCGATCATCGGCGTGGCGGGGGCGGCGAGGCCGCCAGCCCAGATGAACACGTCCCAGGGAACAGACGGGCCGCCGTCCAGTGTCACGGTGCCCGCGTCGACGCGGGCAATGGGGCGCCCCGTCCGCACGTGCACGCCGGCCCGCGTCAGGCGCTCTCGGCCGTAGCGGGCCAACCCCGGCCCCAAGCTTGGCAAGAGGCGGTCCGCCGCTTCCACCAACGTCACCGGCCAGCGCTCGCTGAGCGCACCGGCCAGCTCCACGCCGGTGAGGCCACCGCCGCCCACCAGCACCCGCCCGCGCGGTGCGGCCGCGAGCGCGCGCTTCAGGCGCTGGGCATCGGCGGCGCTGTGAAATGGCCATGCGTGGCGGCGCAGTCCGGGCACGGGCGGCCAGGCCGTGTCGGTGCCCACGGCGACGATCACCCAGTCGAATGCTGCCTGGTGGCCAGTGTCATCGACCAAGAGACGGGCGCTGGACTTGACCTCGACCACGGCATGCGGGTGGTGCACCACCCCGGTCCCCGCCAGCAGCTTGGCAAACGGCAGCACATGGCGCTCCACGGCGTCATCGCCGACCAACGCGGACGGGAGTTCCGGCAGCAGCTGCTGCCCATCACTGGGGTCCCAGAGGTGCACCTCCCCGCCTGAAATCTGCAGCAGCCCCGGCAAGGCCGCCAGCCCTGCGTAGCCCCCGCCCACCACCGCCACCCTGGTCGCTGTGGCCATCGCCGCCGCCTCCCCACGCGCCGTGTCGTGTCGTATCCGGTCTATCACATCCATTCGCAAACGAGGACCCTCCCGTGCCCCTCGCCGGGTGCCGTGACGCGCAAGCAGCCGAGCGCCGCTGCGCTTTAGTTCGGCTAGCCTACGTAGAGAGAAGGTGGAGGATGGGGCCAGGACTACGCCATCGTCCGCGCTGTCGCCGCAGGTCGACGCCGCGGCAGCGTCCTGGTCCGCCCGTCGTATTCGCTGTCCGCCTCGGTGCCGTCAGACGTTATGGCGCGCTCGACGGCAGGCTGGCCCATCGGGGCAGGAGGTTGGCGTAAGGGATGTGGGCGGCTGCCGCGATTGCGTGCAGGAAACGCACAAACGGCCGGCCAATTCCGAGGGGACCCACCGCCTGGCGTGGCTGTCCCGCTGCGCGTACGGTTTCACCGTCGCACCCCCATTGAAGAAGCTTCACAACAGCCAGCTGGCGGCCGGCGCTGAAAAACGTCAGCTGGATCGCGGCCATCCCGGCAGGACACGAATACGCCGGCGATGTGCCGTGGGCTTTAAGGTAGGCGGACTCGGCCGCCGCCCCGGTCGCCAGGATCTGCCGGGCGGCGGTATATAGGCTGGCAGCCACTCCGGGGGTCGCGTTGACCCGAGCGAGCGGCTCAGCGTTGTGCCACAGGTTCGGATGCTGCGCGATGGTGGCCGGGTAGAGGATGACCCGCTGAATCACAACGCGGTCAGGTGCTCGGGTGGAAACCACCGAAGCCCCTTGAGTGGCAAAAGCGGCAGGTTGGTTGGGAGCCAGCTGTCCGGTCAGGGCCAGCACGGTGGCCAGGGCAGCTCCCAATGCCACGCCCAACCCCAAACGACGGCCACCCATCAAGGCAACCACTTTGAACCGCGACGCGGTCGATGGTGCACCCGAGAGGACCTCCCCTGTTCGCCCGGGGCCGGCCCGTCGCCGTACCCAGGACACCAGATCTAGCGGGAGTGTAACACTGGCGCCGCGAGTAGGACAACGCGCCGCTCTGGCGCTGGCTCATCCACGCTGGGTCCCCACCCAGACCAAGGGTCAGAACCGCCGAGCTACGGCTTCACCCCCCGGGACCGTGATCGCGGGACGATGTTAGTCGCCGCCGCCAGCCGCCCAACTCACTCACGAGCTGACCCGTGCTGGGGCCATGTCCGCGCTTCGACAAGAATGTAGGGAATGCAGGCATCGCAGGACCCACGGTGGCCGTACCCGGCACCACCTCGGCGACGACGAAGGGCAAAAGGGCTTGAGAGGGGGTGACCCTCCGTGGCACGGATGCCGGGCGGCCGCGACTACCTCCGGTTTTGGGGGTCCGACGGCGCCCTGAGCCTCGGGGCCTACATTCGCCTGCTGGCCGTCCAGGTTCTGCTGGTGGTTTCCCTGCACGGGAGCGCGTTCGATGTGGGCCTCTTGACTGCGGCCCGCTGGCTCCCCTACTTACTGCTGGGTCTGGTGGCCGGCACCGCCGTCGACCGCCTGCCGCGGCGGTCGGTGCTGGTCTGGACCGATGTCCTGGTAATGGCGGTGCTCGCAGCCATGGCGGTGCTGGCCGGGCTTGACCGGCTCACCATCCCCGGCCTTTGGGCGCTGGCCCTGGTGGCAGGCGGAGGCTCGCTGTTCCACGAGGCCGCGGCCCAGGCCATTCTGCCGGATCTGGTGCCCCCCGAGGATTTGCTGTCCGCCAACGTGCGGTTGGAGCAGACGGGGGCGGCGGCCCAGTCGGTCGGACCGGCCCTGGCCGGGGCGATCATCGCGGTCGTGGGCACCCCGCTGGCGATCGCCATGGACGCGGTGGCCCACCTGGTCAGTGGCGCGCTGAATGCTGGCCTCTCGCCGGCGCCGGCGGCAAACCCTCGCACGGCCGCGGGGGTCCGGCAGGAGGTGCGCGACGGCCTCCGCTGGGTTTATGGCCATCGCCGCCTGCGGTCGCTCGCGCTGAACACCAATCTCTGGTTCATGTTTCATGCCGTCACCACCACGCTGCTGATCCCGTTCCTGCTGTTGGGGCTGAAGCTGTCACCGGTGGCCGTCGGATTCGTGCTGGCTGCCGCGGGCATCGGATCGTTGGCTGGCATCGCGCTGTCCTCACGATCCGCGGCTCGCTGGGGTGCGGGCCGGGTGATCGGGCGGGCCCGCGCCCTGTATCTCCCCAGCATCGCGCTGCTGGCGCTGGCACCCTCGGCCTCGCACGGCACGACCCTGGCTGCCTTTGGCCTGGCGGCCGCCGCTGAACTGGTTTATGGCTTCGCAATGGGCCTGGAGGGCCCGTTGGAATCAGCCTACCGGCAATCCATCACCCCACGGGCCCTGCAGGGGCGCACCAACGCCACGATGCGCGCCAGCAATCGGGCCGTGGTGGTGTTCGCGGCCCCGCTCGGAGGCGCGCTGGCCGTGGCCGCGGGCTTTCGGCCCGCACTGTGGGCCGCAGCCCTCGGGATGGGCGCCGTGGCGGCATGGTACGCCTTTTCCCCCATGATGGAGGCCACCGTGGGAGAAGCCGGGAACCCGTCGGCACCGGGTTCGTCGTAGGACGGACTGAGCTGGCAGGCGCGAGCGGTCTACATCCGCGACGGCCGATAGTCTTGAAACCGATCGCCCGCGGCCGCCATCTCGTCCGGCGTGAGGACGTGGGGCGAGCCCGTCCTCAGCACCTCCAGGTAGACGCGGCCGAGCCACTCCACGAGGCGCGCCCGCTCCAGCGCCGTGGGAAGATCCGGCCCCACCGCGACCGCCCCGTGGTTGGCCAGCAGCACGGCGTGGGCGATGCCCAGGGTCGCCGCCGTATTCTGGGCCAGCTCGGCGCTCCCAAAGGTGGCGTAGGGCGCCACCCGCACCTCTCCGCCCAACTCGTGCAGGGCGTAGTGAATCGGCGGGATGGGGATGCGCAGCACCGCGAGGGTGGTGGCCGCCACGGAGTGGGTATGGACGACGGCCCCGACGTCGGGTCGCGCATGATAAATCGCCAGGTGCAGGCGCCATTCGCTGCTGCGGCGGTGGGTGCCCCCTACCTGACCGCCCTCGTCGTCCAGCACCGCCAGCTGCTCGGGGATGAGCTCGTCGGCCGGCACGGCCGTGGGCGTGATGATCAACCCCATAGACGTGCGCACGCTCACGTTGCCGGCCGTGCCCACCACCAGGCCTTCGCGCACCAGCTGGCGTGCCGCCTCCACCAGGGGAGCCCCGGACTCCGTACCGCGCGTCACGGCCGGTGCGCCGCCACCGCGCTTTTCGTGATGTCATCCAGGTCGGGATGGGCCGGCACCCACCCCAAGTGCTCCCGAATGGCCGTGCCGCGGCCAATCAGGAGGGGGGGATCGCCCGGGCGGCGGTCCGCCGCCACCGTGGGCACTGGCCGCCCCAGCGCGCGCTCCAGCGACGCCACCACCTCGGCCACGGTGTATCCGAGACCGGTGGCTACGTTGAGCGCCAACGACGCGCCGCCCTGGGCGAGATGGTCCAGCGCCACCCGATGGGCGTCGGCCAGGTCGCCCACATGCACATAGTCGCGCATGGCCGTGCCGTCCCCGGTATCATAGTCGCTGCCAAAAATCTTTAAGGGCCGGCCGCTCGCGGCGGCCGTCAGCGCATTGGGGATCAGGTGCGTCTCGGGGTGGTGGCGCTCAACCGTCACGCCGGGCACGGCGCCGGCGGCGTTGAAGTACCGAAGTGCCACATAGTGCACGGCCCCTGCACGGTCCAGATCCTCCAGCATCCACTCCATCGTGAGCTTGGTGCGACCGTAGGGGTTCATGGGTTCGCGCCGATGCTGTTCGGCAATGGGTTCCGGGGCCACCTCGCCATAGACGGCCGCCGAACTGGAGAACACGATCTGGCGAACGTCGGCCGCCACCATGGCCTTCAGGAGTGCGATGCCGCCACCCACGTTGTGGTCCCAGTACGCGAGCGGCTCCGTCACCGATTCGCTCACCACGATCTTGCCCGCCAAGTGCACCACCGCGTCCACCGCGTGGTCCTGGAGCGTTTGGGTGAGCCCCTCCTCGTCGCGCACGTCGCCGACCAGCTGCCGGATGCTGGAGGCGGTGTGCAGCGGACCTTCCTCCACCAAGGGCGCCAGATCGAAGCCCACGACGGCGTGCCCCGCGTCCGCCAGCCTGTGCGCCACCGCCCGGCCGATGTAGCCGCGCGCTCCCGTCACCAGAACGTTCACGCCGCCTCCTTGTCTTCTCCATCGCCCTGCGGGTCTCGCCAGCATACGACCACCGCCAGCACCGCCAGGAACAGGTAGTCCTCAAAGGATATCCCGCCCAGAAAGCTGGATTCCGCCAGCTGCTCGACGAGGCCTGCGACCAGCAGCGCGGCCCAGAGGCCGAAGTGCCGCGCCGACGTGGCACGCTGCCAGGCCGCCGCGATCGCCGCGGCCACCACGGCCGCCCACAGCAACAGCCCCACCAGTCCCAACTCCACCAGCGTCTCCAAAGGCCCGTTGCTGGGCGTGAGGCCCGCGTAGGCGGGTGGCACGTACGGCGCCATCGCTGACGGTGACTGACCGGGCCCCACACCCAAGAGCCAGTGACGCTTGGCCACGTGCAGCGCGGCGCGCCACAACAGTGTGCGGCCCGACAGTCCATGCTTAAAGAGACTGATCAGCCGATGCACGCCGGTCTTGGCCGTGACCAGCGCGAATGCTACGACGATGCCTCCTAGGCCCCACAGCACGCCGCGGCGTCCATACACCACGCCGGCCACCACCAGCACGCCCACCGCGGCCGCGATCCAGCCCGTGCGGGAATACGACAGCGCGAGCCCCATCACCGATAGGATGGCCGCCACCCACCAGATCCACCGGGGCCGCTCGCGCTCCACCAGCAGAATGGCCGCCGACGGCACCCCGAAGGCCGTCAGGAAGCCCAGGGTATTTTTGTTCGCAAACGGCCATTGCCACGCCAACAGGATGCGATGGCCCACGGGCACCGGAAACCCCTGATGGAATCCCAGTGCCGCCACGCCAGCGGCCAGCGACAGGAGCGCGGTGGCGCCCGCCAGCACCATCAGAAGCTGGTGCCACGGGCGCCCGCCCGCCTGGGCATGCACGCGCGGCAGGGCCACCAGCGCCGTCACCAGGACGACCGGGACGCCGGCGGCGTAGTTGAGGTCCCCCGTGCCGTGATGGACCACGGCCACCAGCACCACCCACACCCCGTAGGCGGCACTCCACGCCACCACCGGCTCCCACCGGATGCGCCAAGGGCCGGCACGGGCCGCCTGCACCAGCACGACGAACGCGGGCACTATCCAGGGCACGTACTGCCAGTGGGACGCCGTGCCGGCATGCACCACCTCGACCCAGATGGACGCCGCCACCAGCGTCCCAAAGGCCCAGGCGGGCCGCCACAGGATGACCGCCGCCGACAAGAGCCCGAGCAGCGCCGCGAAAACCTCCACCGTCACTTCCGCCACTCCCAACGCTCGTCCATATCTTTCCCCGCTCATTCATTCCACTCCAACCAGAGCCCTCTGGACCCGGCCCGGGCCGTCAGCCGCCTGGTGCGTTCGGAACCATGCTAGACCGGTTCGTCGGAACTTGTCGAGTCAGGGATGTGGCGGGCCGCGTCGGCCGCGGCCCGCCCCCACGGCTTGACGGTGCGCGGCCCCCGGCCTGCACGCTCCGCCCACACCGACGGCTCGCGAAGCTCCGCCAGGGTGTGAAACCAATCCGATTGGGACCGCATGCTCAGCACGGCGCCGCGCTGCGCGGGCGACAACCCCCCCAACCCCACACGCCACCCCACCACGGGTCGACCATAGGCGAGCCCCTCCAACACCTTCGTGGGCGTCCCCGCACCCACCAAAATCGGCGCCACCACCACCCCGGCCTCACGGTAGCACTGCTCCAATTCGTCGGCATCCAACAGTCCCCGGCCCGTGAGCCCGGGCCGTCGGACGCGCTCGGTGCCCCGGCCCACCAGCGTGAGGTGAAAGTGCTGGCGCAGCAGCACGGGCCACAACTGCTCCAAAAAGTGCGAAAGCCCCATACGGTTCGGGGCATACTCCAGATTGCCCACAAACAACAGCTGGGCCGGGTCCGCCGGGGGCAGCGGCTTCACGCGGGGCACGCCGTTCTCCACCACGCGCACATGGCCAACGCCCCGCTCGCGGAGCCAGTCCGCGTCCCGCGCCGCCGCCACCCACACCTCGTCGAACTGGCGGGCCAGCCGCACCTCTTCGGGACCCACCCCCAACAGCCCCACGCGATGCGGAGACCACTCCCACACCATGAACTCCGAGAGATAAAGGCCCAGGCTGTCCGTGAGGTCCAGGAGATGAAAGCGCCCCGGCACCGCCAGCGCCCAGTACGCACACTTCAGCTGAAAGGCAGCCACCACGTCATATGCACCCTCGACGTCTGGAAAGTGCTCACGATACGGGGCCGTGGCCAGCGGAAAGCGCCGGTGGGCCAGCTGACGCCAGCGCGCACGCCGGCGCGTCGGATCCGGCAGCGCAAACACAGGGTGGGTCCCCGCAGTGGACCCGCCCCACTGCAGCAGCGTCACGTCAAAAACATCGGCCAGTCCCTGCCACAAGGCCCAGGCCCGCCACTGGTCACCCTGGCGGGGAGCCGCCGGGTCCACGGCCGTCAGGACCACGGCGCGGGTGCTGTTGCTCATGACCGGCCTCCTCCAGCACGGCGGTGGTCCGCGCAACCATGCGCCTCACGTCAAAATGCCGTGCCATGTGTGTGCGCGCCGCGTCCGTAAACGACAGGGCGCCTGTTGTCGCCTGCTCCACTGCCGCCGCCAACGCTATTGTAAGGGACTTTGGATCGCCCGCTGGCACAACCAGGCGAGGATCCAGCGGACGCACCACGTCCCCCATGGCGCCCACATCGGTGACCACCGTGGGCACACCCAAGGCCAGCGCATCCAACAGCGTGTACGGGAGGCCCTCTTTCCACGAAGGGATGGCCAGCGCGTGCACCTGGGCAAAAAAGTCGGAGGCATCCGCCTGCCATCCCAAGAACGTCGCGCTGAGGCCCGCCCGAGCCGCGGCGGCGCGATACCGGGCAGCCAGCGGACCGTCGCCGCCCACCACCAACTTATACGACGGACCGGCCCTCGCCATCGCCCGGATGAGGACGCCAAAGCCCTTTTCGGCGCTGAAACGCGAGAGAAAGCCCACCCGCCACGGCGGGCCCGGCGGCGGAGTCCACGCGGCCCGGGGCACCGCGACCCCGTTGACAATGGGCTCGACCCGCGGGATGCCGGCCGCCCGCGCCCAGGCGGCATCGCGGGCGCTTATGGTGATGACCGCGGCCGATCCACGGCCCGCCCACCCCTCCACGGCCCGGTAGAGAGCCCGCTCCCAGACGGGCCGCGTGGGATCGGTGAACACAAAGCCATGCGCCGTGTACACGGCCGGCACGCCCCCGGTGCCCGCCGCGAGCCGGGCCAACAGCCCGGCCTTCGAGCTGTGGGCATGCACCACGGAAGGCCGATAGCGGGCGATGAGAACCAACAGGCTCCTGTAGGCGGCCCAATCGGCGCGCGGGTGCACGGACCGGGTGAGGGTGGGCAGATAGTCGGTGGGACCCACGACGGTTTGGAGCCAGCGGCCGCCTCCGTGAACCACCCGCACGTCGTGACCGGCCGCCCGAAGCCCCTGGGTCACGTCGGCTACGTGCCGCTGGGCTCCGCCCGGCTCGCCGCCGGTCACCACCTCCAGGACGCGCATGTGCGCCTTCTTTCCTCCCATCGACCCATCGACCCATCGACCCATCGACCTGTTGACGACCGACTGACCCGACGCCTCGGTTCTTGCCGCGGGTCCTGCACCCGCCGCCATGATCCTCACGGCCTGCAACCGACGGGGACGGCCGCACGTTCTTCAGACAGGATCGGACCGAGCGACCCAGAATGCGACGGGTGTCAGTTTTTACTCCGCCCGGGGGCGATTGCTGTCGATTATACTAGGCCTAAAATCTGCGGCACAGGCGGCAGACAGGCGAGTGGGGTGACCCAATGCGATTTGCGGGCGTGACGCGCGTGCTGCTGCCCGTGATCGACGTGGTGCTGCTGAACGCGGTGACCACCTTGGCGTTTTTGTTGCGGTTCGGCCATTTTCCGCCCGCGTACAACTGGGACGCGTACTTGAGCCTGTTTTGGTGGGACGCCCTGGCGCTCGTGATTATTTTCGGCATCTATGGCTTGTACCGACCGTACCGGCAGCCCGCCCAGGACTTGTCTCAAGCCGTGGGGACGGCCGTTCTGGTGAATGCCTTTGTCACCCTGGCCATTACGTTTTTGGCCACCACCATCGGGTTTCCCCGATCCGTGTTTCTCATCTCCGCGGTCTTGCAGGTGCCCGTGTTTCTTGTGTGGCGCCGGTTGCACCGATCGCTCACGCTCCGCGACGCCCCCACGACGAACGTGCTGGCCGTCTCCCCACCCGCCGAAAACGACCTCATGACGCGGCGCGCAGGCCAATATCTGCCGCGCATCGCGGTCGAGCACCGGACATTTGCCGCAGCGCCCGGCGACCTGGGCCGCTACGGCCTGGTGCTTCTGAGCCGCGACGTGCCGTTGGCCTTAAAAGAGCAATATTTCATTGCCTGCCTGAAGCATGACGTGCCTTGCCTTTGGACGCCCAATCAATACGACTTGCTGGCCGCCGGGGCGGAGCTCACTGCCTTGGCCGGCACACCTTTTTTGGAATTGCCGCCGGTGCGCATGACGCGCGGCTCGCTGGTCGTCAAGCGTCTGGCGGACATTGTGCTGGCCGGGTTGGGCCTAGTGGTGCTGTCCCCCTTGATGGCGGTCATCGCCCTCATGGTGCGCACGACGTCCCCTGGCCCCGTGTTGTACTGGCAGGAGCGCGTCACCGTCGGCGGACGCGTGTTTCGGCTGGTCAAGTTTCGCACTATGCGCGGCGACGCCGAGCGTCAGTCCGGGCCTGTCCTGGCTGGCTTGGACGATCCCCGGGTGACGCCGCTGGGCCGTGTGCTGCGCGCGAGCCACTTGGACGAACTGCCCCAACTGTGGAACATTGTGCGCGGCGAGATGTCCTTGGTGGGCCCGCGCCCCGAGCGTCCCGCTTTCGTCAACCAGTTTCGGACGGACATTCCGTACTATGATCTCCGCCACGAGTTGCCCGCGGGCCTTACCGGGGCCGCCCAGATGTTGGGAGACTATTACACCCCCCCAGAACACAAGGCCGCCTTTGACCTTTACTACGCCAAACGCCACAACCTGCTGCAGGACCTCGTCCTCATGGTGCGCACGGCGCTGGGCGGCGGGCCGCGCCAACCCGGCCAAGGGGCATAAATGGGCCGAACACGCCTCACCGTCGGTTTGGATGCCCGCCTGCTGTTGTCCGACGAGCAGCCCACCGGTGTGGGGTATTACACCCGCGAGCTGACGCGGCACTTGGCCCCGCTGGTCAATCTTCACCTCTACACCGAGAGCGCCCTGGTGCCTGCGGCGAGCGCCCTGGTCGCAGCGGATCACGTTACGGTGCATAGGGAGCGGCGCTGGCCGGGACTGCCCTGGCAGCAGACGGCGCTGGTGGCGGGGCTCTGGCGCCAGCGGCCGCAACTGTACCACTCGCCTACATTCACGCTCCCCCGGTGGGCCCCCTGCCCCACCGTGGTGACCATTCATGATTTGGCGGCGCTCACGATGCCTGAGTGGGCCAATGCCGAAAACCGCCGCTACCTGGAGCGCATGCTGCCGTGGGCGGTGCGCCACGCAGACCGCGTCATCGCGGTGTCGGCCCGGGTGCGGCAGGAAATCGTCGGCCACTTTGGACTGTCGCGGGTGGACGCCCGGCGCATCGTGGCGGTTGGGCTGGGGGTCGATGCCGCCCGGTTCCGTCCCCAGCCCCCACCGGTATTAGACGCCTGGCGCCGCCGGCGCGGGATCGTCGATCCGTATCTGGTGTTCGTGGGCACCCGCGAGCCGCGCAAGAACCTGGTGCGCCTGGTGACGGCCTTTAACATCGCCCGGCGCCAGCATCCCCGCGCCACCCTGCTGCTGGTCGGAGCGGCGGGGTTTGGCACTGCCGCCCTAGACCATGTGGTGGCGCGCACGCCGGGCGTACAGGTGCTGGACTATGTGCCCGCAGACGAGGTGCCGCTGCTGCTGCAGGGGGCCGCCGCGCTGTGCTACGTGTCCCTCTACGAGGGATTCGGCCTGCCGGTGCTGGAGGCGATGGCGCTGGGCACGCCCGTGGTGACGTCCGCCAACACGGTCATGGAAGACACGACCGGCGGCCACGCGCTGTACGTCAACCCGATGGACACGGACAGCATCGCCGCCATCTTGTCGCGCGTCCTCGCTGACCCGCCGGCCTTTCGCCAGGTGGCGGCCGAGCATGTGGCGTATGCGCGCGCGCTCTCGTGGAACCGCACGGCGCGCGAAACCGTGGTCGTGTACCAAGACGCCTGCCGGACATGACCGTCTGACATGCTGCGCGTAGGCTTGGACGCCCGGTACGGCGTGCTGACCCATCGGCGCGGGATTGGCGTGTACGTCCACCAATTGCTGACCGCGTGGCAGACGACGCCGCCCGACGACTTCACCTGCGTCGCGTTTGTGGACGGTCGTGCCGATCCCGACGTGATGCGCTCCCTGGTGGGACCACGACTCACGTTCGTTTCCCTGTCCGCCCGGCCTTTCGCGGTCTGGGAGCAGTGGGCGTGGCCACGCGCGCTCCGGACCCACCACTGCGATCTGGTGCATGGAACCGCCAACATCGGGCCGCCCGCAGGGGAGCGGCCGCTGGTGCTGACGTTGCACGACGTCATCGAATGGCATCGGGGAGAAGCATTTGCCGACCGTCTGACGCCGCGGCACCGGATGTCGCGGCTCTACCGCATGCGGGCGATGGCCGCCTCCGCACGGGCGGCCGCGGCCATCATCACGGTGTCCGAACACGCGCGGCGGGACATTGCCGCCACGCTCGCCATCCCCCCGGATCGGATGGCGGTGGTGCCGCTGGCGGCCACGCCTCCTGGCGGCGCGCCTGACCGGTCGGCTGCCGCCCAGCTGGGCGTGGAACGACCGTATGCGTTTGCCCTGGGAGCGCAGGACGCCCGGAAGAACGTCGAGTTGCTGTGGCGGGTGTTTGCGGCGCCGGCCCCAACCTCCCTCGCGCTGGTGGGATTCGAGCCCCAAGCGTTGCGCCGCGCGGCCGTGGCGGCCAGTCATCATCCCCATGTCGCGGTGGCGGGTTTTGTCAGCGACGCGATCCGTCAAGGGCTATTGGCTGGCAGCCTCGCCTTTCTGTATCCTTCACTGTACGAAGGATTTGGACTGCCCGCGCTCGACGCCATGGCGGCGGGAGTTCCCACCCTCGTGGCCAAAGGCACGTCGACCGACGAGGTGACGGCGGGGGGGGCATGGCCGCTCGACCCGCACGACCCGGCCCCATGGCGTGCCGCCCTCGACCGGCTGCGGAACGACCCCGACTGGGCCGCCAACCTCGCAGCCCGCGGGCAGCGAGCAGCCGCCCAATATACGTGGCCACACACGATTGAGGGCACATGGGCGGTCTACCGCCAAGTGGCAGCCGCTGGCGCGATGCCTAGCGATATCCCTGGAGGGTAAGGCGGGTGCATGCTACAATCGGCACGCATTACCCGGATTCGCACGGGCCGGCCGGAGGCACGCGCATCCTGGAACGTTTTTGGCTATCGATGGCGACGGGGGCGACCTCCCTATCCAGCGAACGGCAACCGGCATGAATCCGCAAGCGCGCGCCGTGGCCGCGCCGCTGTAGCGTGCCCGCTCACGGTCACGGGCGGGCCCGCGCGAGGCGGCAGCGGGGGAAAGGGGGCGAAATCCATGATGCCGCCCGAGGAATACCAGGGATCGGCCGCCTGGCGCGTGGTGGTGGCCGTGGCTGTGGCGGCCCTGACCGGCCTGGTGTCGCTCGTGCGCTACGAGCTGTTTCGCAGTGGCACGTCGCTGCCCTACTATGTGCAGGCGCTTCACGCGCTAGCGGAGCGGGGGCCGTGGGCCGTCTCGTCTTGGTCCGGGCAGCCGATTTTGGGGCTGCACGGCCCCTTGATCCTGTTGCCCATGGCTTACGTCATGGCGTTTGGCGGACTTGGGCTGGTGCTGGTGCTGCAGGCCGTGGCGGTGGGCATCGGGTTTGTCTACCTCGACGACTGGCTGGTCGCCGAAGCCGTGCCCTGGCCGCGTCGGCGCATCGTGGGGTGGGCCTATCTCATGTCCACCCTGCTTTGGGGCATGGTGGCGCAAGACCTGCACCCCGTGGTGCTGGCCGTGCCCGCGCTGATGGCCGCGGCCACGCTGCTGGACCGGCGACGCGTGGCCGCCGGGCTGGTGGCGCTCACGGCAGGGCTCCTGTGCGGCTACACGGTGCTGCCGGTCGCTCTGCTGTTGGGGTTGGTGCTGGCGCTGCGCCACCAGCCCACCGCGGGCGCCGCCGCCGCGCTGTGGGCCGTGGCCGCCGCGCTCGTGGCGCGATCAGCCACCGGCGTGGGGCTTTCGGGTCTCTTGGGGCTTCCCTCCCATCCGTTTTCGGTGGCCGCGGCGGGCAGCCACGCCCTGCTGTACCTCGGGTATCTGTTGGCCCCGGTGCTGGTGTTCGGGGTGTCGCGCGGTACCGTGTGGCTGGTGCCCGCGCTGGGCGTGATGGCGCTGAACCTGTGGGTGGGCACCGCGGCCGCCACCTCCCCGTTTGCCGTCGGCAGTGCGATGGCGGCGCCATTTTTGCTTATGGCGCTGGCGGCCACTGTGGCCGATGGGCGGTTCCTGCGCTGGTCGCGCCTGTCGCTGGCCGTGTATGTGCTGATGTTCATCGTCTTTCTGGGGCACGAGGCGGGGCTGCGCCACGACGGACCTCCGGTGGGCCAGCTCACCGCGGTCGCGGACGCGCTGGCCGTGGTTCCCCCGCACGCGCCGGTGGTGGCCGTGCCGTACACCGCCGCCCACCTGGCGGATCGGGGGGAGGTCCTGCCGTTCATCACCGCGAAAGTCTGGCCGCGCGGCAGCTACGTCGTGGTGGACAGCACGTACACGGCGTCCATTCCGGCCGGTGCCCTGCCGCCCGTGCTGGCGCGCTTGAAGCGCGAGGCCAAGATCAAGTATGCCTATGAGGGCATGTGGGTGTTTTACCTGCCGCATCAAGAGAGGGGGCTCTAACATGGCCGTGGCCACCACCGGAGATCGGCTGACCGTGTTGGAGCGCATACTGCCGCACGACATCCTGCGGTGGGTGGAACTCATTCGCAACCTGGCGGTGCGCGACGTCGAAACCCGATACAAGCATTCGCTGTTGGGCCTGTACTGGACCTTGATCAACCCGCTGGTGACGGCGCTGATTTTTTCATTTGTGTTCCAGGACATCTTTCACGCGACGTCCAAGCCGATCCCGTACGTGGTGTTTCTCCTATCCGGGCTCACATTTTGGAACTTCTTCAACAATGGCGTCTACTCCGCCACCTCGAGCGTGACCGGGAACGCACAGCTGTTGGCCAAGCTGTACTTCCCCCGGGTGGTGCTGCCGACCGCGGCCGTGCTGGCCCGCATGATCGACTTCGCGTTTGGTCTAGTGATCTTGCTGGTGTTTTTTGCGCTGTACCGGGTGCCGCTGCACTGGACCGGCTTTCTGCTCATCGCCCCCATCCTGCTGCTGCAGGTGGTGTTCACGTTGGGCATCGCGTTTATCACCTCGGCGTTAAACGTGCTGTATCGAGACATGAGCCAGCTCATTGGCCTGCTGCTGATGGTGTGGATGTACATGTCGCCCGTGATGTTTCATCCCTCCAGCGCCCCGGCGGAACTGCGGCTGGTCTTTTACGTCAACCCGATTGGTGCGATGATTTCGGCGGAGAAGGACCTTTTGTTCACCGGACAGATCGGTCATCCGCTGTACCTTTGGTTTGCGGTGCTGTGGACCGTGTTGGTCTACGCGGCGGGGTTGCGGCTGTTCAAGCGGATCGAGCCGCTGTTTGCGGAGGTGATGTGATGGGCGACGTCGCGGTCACCTGCAACCACGTCTCCAAGCGCTTTCAGCTGAAGAAAGATCGGGCCGACAGCGTCGGCCAGCTGCTTTATCGCATGGTCCCTTTTCGCGGCGGCCAGCGAGCCACCACCGAGCCGTTCTGGGCCCTAAACGACGTGTCGTTTGAACTCCGGTTCGGGGAGAGCCTCGGCATCATCGGGCACAACGGCGCGGGCAAAAGCACGCTGTTGAAAATCCTGACCCGCACCATGCGTCCGACGACGGGCTCGCTGAGCTTGAAAGGCCAGGTGTCCGCGCTCATCGAGCTGGGGGCGGGATTTCATCCCGACTTTACGGGGCGCGAAAACATCTATCTCAACGCCTCGATCCTGGGGCTCACACGGCGCGAGATTGCCGGCAAGATCCCCGAGATTGTCGATTTCTCGGAGCTGGAGGACTTTATCGACACCCCGGTCAAGTACTATTCGTCCGGAATGAACGCCCGTCTGGGGTTTGCCGTGGCCACGTCAGTACGGCCGGAGATTCTCATCGTCGACGAGGTGCTGGCGGTCGGAGACGAGGGGTTTCAGAAGAAGTGCATGGAGAAAATCCTGTCCATCAAGCAGGAGGGCGTGAGCATCCTCTTGGTGTCCCACGCCCTCAACACGATTGCCAACCTGATGGACCACGCGCTCTGGATCGACCACGGCGAAGTGCAGCACTATGGGGACCCGGTGGAGGTCGTCAAGGCGTACCGGGCCGCGGAGGCCCGCGAAGAAACCACCATTGAGACGGACCTGCGGCGCGTACTGGCCTCAGACCGCCGCTAATCCGGGCGCAGAAACAGATCGTTGGCCTCGTCATACGGCAGAGCGTCACCACCCAGCCCCGAAAACGTCCCCGCGGTCTGCCATTCGCCTGCCAGCCGTCGCATAAGGCCCATCACGGACCGCACCGGGCCCGATCCCGTGCTGACCCGCGCCACACCCAGGACCGCCAACTGCGCCACATCGGGCGTCCGCGGTGTGGCCAGCACGTTCAGCGGACCCGAGAACCCGGCGGCCAACGCACGCATCGTGGCTTCGTCGGTGACGCCGGGCACAAACACGCCGTCGGCGCCCGCCCCTAAATAGGCGGCGCCGCGGCGGAGCGCTTCGGCCAGCCGGGTGTCTGGCGATCCCACCCGATGCCAGTACACATCGGTCCGCGCATTGAGATAAAGAGGCACACCGGCCCGCTCCGCGGCGGTGCGGCATGCGGCTAGCCGCTCCACCTGGTCCCCGAGCGTCAACAGGCCCCCCGACCGGGAGTCCTCGAGATTAATGCCCGCCACCCCCACGTCCACCACGCGCCGCACCAGCTCGGCCACGCGAGCGGCAGACGAGCCATACCCCGCCTCCAGGTCCGCGCTCACCGGCACCCGCACCGTCCGCACGATGCGGCTCAAGCTGGCCAGCAGCTCGTCGACGGGCATGTGCTCCCCATCGGCATGGCCGAGCTGAAACGCCATGCCGGCGCTCGTCGTGCCCACGGCGGCAAAGCCGGCCGCCTCGAAGACCCGCGCCGACATTGCATCCCATGCATTGGGCAGCACCAGCGGAGCCGTCCCATGATGCAAGCGGGCAAACGCCCGCGCCTGGTCACCCGCTGTCATCGCGATTCCTCCCCTCCCATGGGGGCGTCCGTAACCCAGTGGGTCGGTGAAGACGCGGTGAGGAAGCTTCCCACGATGCGCCAGAGCCGATGCCGGCCCGACTCCAGGTGCATGACGTGCGTGCCACCGCTCAGCACCACGTGGTCGACCGACGCCGCGCCCGTGAGCGCCTCCACCAGCCCCGCGGTGTCGGCCAAGCCCGCGAGCGTGTCCCAGGCTCCGCGCACCACCAGCACCGGGGCACGAATCGCTGCCGGCTCATAGAAGACGTGGCCGGCATGCGCGGCGGCAATATCACAAAACGGACCCGCCGGCACGCGGACGGCCGGCGGGCTCCGGCGGCCACTGCCCGAGTCCGTCGCCAGGTACGCTGCGGCCCAGGGGTCGAACGCGTCATGCGGGAACACCGGCGGAACCCCTTCCGGTACCTCCGATTGGAACCGGTCCCACTGCTGACGGATGGAGATGTCCCGCGTGGGCGACGGGTCTAGGGCGGCAGGCTCGCCACGGCGCCGCGCGATGGGGCCAAACAGCACCAGCCGCTGCACTTGCTCCGGCCATTGACTGGCAAATTGCCCCGCCACCAGCGTCCCCCACGAGTGGGCCAGCAACGACACCGCCGTCGACTCGGTCTCGGCACGCACGGCGGCCACCACGGCCTCCAGCGCACCGACGGCGTGGTTCACCCGACCCAGCGGGCGCCCACCCCCGTTCTGCCAACGGTCTGACGTGCCATACCCAAGAAAATCAAACCCATACACGTCCAGTCCCCACCCCACCAGGTTCTCCATCCATGAACCCGCTGAACCCGCTGAACGCGGTGAACCCGGCGCCCCCGTGCCGTCGCGGCCAAAACCCCACCGTATCGACAGCGCGGTGGGAAACGTCGCGCCATGCACATAAATCACGGGCGCCCCCGGACCCTTCTGGTGGAACAGCGCGACACGCCCTGCCGGCGTCGCGACGTAGGAGGGCGCCTGCCCTCGGTCACTTCCATCCGCCCGCCCGGTTTCCCTCGCTCTCATGGATCGTCACCTCCTCGCGGTCGATGGTAACCCACCCTTATTTGTAGTATCATCAAAGTATGAAAGTCAGCGCACACCCTGACACAGACAGTTCGGCAACGCCCGGGGCCATCAGGGCCCCCAATCCCAATATGTCCGGCGTGGCCGCGGCCATCGGGGATCCCACGCGCACGGCCATGCTGTTGGCGCTCATGGGAGGCCCCCCCATGTCCGCCGGGCAGCTGGCGGCGGCCGGCCATGTCGGGGCCGCCACCGCCAGCACACATCTCAGGCGCCTGCTGAATGCCGGGCTCGTGCAGGTAACCCGGCGCGGCCGCCAGCGGCACTACGGGCTCGCGGGACCGGCGGTGGCGTCGGCGCTGGAGGCGCTGGGGCGCTTGGCCCCACCGACACCCATTCGATCGCTCGCGGCGTCCTCCCAGGCCCGCGGCCTGCGACAAGCCCGCACCTGCTACGACCATCTGGCGGGTGGCCTCGGCGTCTGGCTTTTGGATACCCTGCTCGCGGACGAGTGGCTCGTGCCAGCCGAGCCGGACAGTCTGGCCCTCACCGAGGCCGGCGCGGCCGGGCTTCGAACCTGGGGCGTCCCGTGGCCGCCACCCGCCCCCGTACACCGACGTCTGGCGTTCGCCTGCTCGGATTGGTCCGAAGAGCGCCCCCACCTGGCGGGCGCCCTGGGCGCCGCTGTCACAACTCACCTGCTGACCCAGGGATGGCTGGCTCGCGTGCCCGGCCAGCGCGCCGTCACCCTCACCGACGTGGGGCGCGAAGCCTTAAACGCGCTGTTCCCAGCGAGGCGTCCTCCGGAACTTGGCGCCTCGCAGGTGTGAACCCACGTCTGGCCACCAGATTTTTTTGGGGCAAGCGGTCCGGCGTCGCGCGTACAGCGAGCCGGTGCGTGGTATAATTGGGAAAATAGTTGGACAGGGGGACCTATGGAGCTGCTGAGCCCCACCGTGGACTTTGCATTTCACCGGATCATGACCCAGTCCGGCAATGAGCCAGTGTTGCTGGACCTGCTGAACGCCGTGCTCCTGTCCTCCGGGGACCAGAAAGCGGATTGGGTGGAAGTGAAGAACCCGTCGCTGGAGGCTGAAACGGTTGGCGACAAGGACTCAGTGCTTGACGTGCACGCACGGCTCGCGGATGGACGCCCGGTCAACGTGGAGATGCAGGTAGCCAACGAAGGCGATTGGCCAGCGCGCAGTTTGTATTACTGGAGCCGCCTGTATGCACTGCAGCTACAGGCGTCTATGCAATACGAACGACTGCAGCCCGCCATTGCCGTAGGGATTCTGAACTTCCACCTATGGCCGACAGGTCCATTTCATCAAACGTACCGACTGCGAGCCGACCACGACCCGACGGCCCAGTGGAACGACCACTTGGCTTTGCACACGGTGGAGCTTCCGAAGCTGCCTGCAACGGTGCGGCCAGCAGAGGTACCGCTGGTCCGATGGGTGAAATTCTTGATGGAGGGGCCTTTGACGATGAAAGAAGAAGTAGCCAAGGAGTCACCCGCCATTCAGCAGGCGCTCGACACGCTGAAGGCCTTGAGTTACGACGAGGTGTTCCGAAGCCAGTACGAGATGCGGGAAAAGGGGCGGCGCGACCGTGCGTCGGCTCTAGCCTATGCGCGGAAGCAGGGCCGGGAAGAGGGCCGGGAAGAAGCGCTGGTGGCGACGGCTCGCCGCCTGTTGGTGCGCGGCCTGTCCTCCCAGGAGGTGGCCGACGCGACCGGCCTGCCGGTCGAAACCATCGCGCTTATTGCCCAGAGCCACCAGACCCCCTAGCACCTGCAGCCACACACGGGGAGGCCAGCGGGCGCCGCCCACTGGCCTCCCCCACCGCTGCCCTCACAATCCGGACGGCGGTACGCCCTACTCGGTGCGCAGCGCGTCCACCGGCATGAGCCGCGCGGCCCGCATGGCGGGCAGCACACCAAACACACCGCCCACCAAAATCGAGAACACCAGCGCCAGCACCACCGCACTCACCGTGAGGCCGCCGGGGAATCCGGCCAGGTGCGCCACGATGCTGCTGGCAATCGCGGATAATCCCACGCCCACCGCGCCGCCCAACAGCGCCAGTAGCACCGACTCCGCCACGAACTGCACCAGGATATCCCCGTCGCGCGCTCCCATAGCTTTTCGGATCCCGATTTCGCGAAAGCGCTCGGTCACGGTCACCAGCATGATGTTCATGATCCCAATCCCACCCACCAACAGCGAAATGGCCGCGAGCCCAGCCAGAAACGTCGTAATGGTCGAGACGGTGGACGTGACGGTGGACAACAGCTGGCTCTCCTTGGTGATGGAAAAGTTTTTCGACGGATGACGCGCCGTCATGACCTGGGTCACCGCCGTGGCGGCCGCGTTCACGTTCTGGGTGCTGTTGGCCTGCACCACGATTTCCGCCACGGTCGAAAGCCCGGCTAGCTTCAACCCCGTCCCGATGGGGAGAAACACTTCACGGTTCGACTGCAGCGCCGCGATGCCAGACCCTTTCTTCAGAATCCCGACGACACGGAACGCATGGGTACCCACATAGACGGAGCGTCCCATCGCGTTGGCCACGTGCGGAAACAGCGTGTGGGCGGCCCCGTAGCCCAGCACCACGCCCGACCCGTCAAAGCGGCCGTGCAGGAAGGGAATCTGTTCAATTTTAAAGAAGGGCCCCTGGACGCCACTTACGGCCACTCCTGACGACGCGGCCGGGCTGGTGCCCAGGGTCAGCGGAATGTCTGCCACCGCGGACACCCGCTGGATGTGTGCGTGGGGGGCCGCCGCAAGCGCCTGGGCATCCGCCACCGTCAGCGTGCTGGGGGCTCCGCCCGGCGCGCCAGCAAAGCGCGGGTGCTTGTTCGCCCCGCTGCCGGGGTTGGCGGGTGACACGGTCACAATGGTCGCGCCCACGTGAGCAAACTGACCCTGCACATACGACCGCACCGATGCGCCCAGCGACGTGAGGGTCACCACGGCAAAGACGCCAATGACCACGCCCAGCGCTGTCAGCACGCTTCGCAAACGATGCCGCCAGATGGAATCCAGGGCAATGGCAAAGGCATTCATGCGCTCACCTCCTGATGGGCCCAAATCCGCTCGCCGTCATCCACGGCGTAGTCGCGAAGGAACCGCCCGTCTTCCATCTCGATGATGCGCTCGGCGTGGCGACCCACCACCGGGTCGTGGGTGACCATCACGATGGTGAGCCCCATCGACTGGTTCAAGCTCTGGAACACCCCGAGAACCTCGCGGCCCGATGCACGATCCAAAGCCCCGGTCGGCTCGTCCGCCAACAGCAGGTCAGGGCCTGGCGCCACCGCCCGCGCGATGGCCACCCGCTGGGCCTGCCCTCCCGACAGTTGATTGGGCATGCGGTGGACGAGCGCCCCCACGCCCACCCGGTTCAAGGCATCCGTGGCGCGCTGGCGTCGTTCGGCGGCCGGCACCCGCGCGTAAACCATGGGCAGCTCCACGTTGTGCAGCGCTGACAGGCGGGGCAACAGGTGAATGCCCTGAAACACAAACGCAATGCGACGCCCGCGCAGTTCCGCCATGGTCCGCGACGACACCCGGCTCAAATCTTGGCCATTTAAGCGATAGCTCCCGGATGTGGGCCGGTCCAAGAGGCCCAGCACCTGCATGAGTGTCGACTTGCCACTGCCCGACGGCCCCATGAGCGCCACCATCTGTCCGCGGGGAATCTCGACGCTCACCCCATCCAGCGCGGTGACCTTCACCTCACCCTGGCCGTAAATCTTTGTAAGCGTGCTGACCGAAATCACCGGCGCCGAAGACTCCGCCGCCGTCCGTGCCTGACTCATGCCTCACCTCCAGCAACCTGAGGATCCTCGGGATGGGACCCCGCAACCTCCACGGCCGCCGCCGCCACCCGCTCCGCCAGCCGCACCAGCTCCGCCCGGTCCGTCCCCGACAACCGCGACAAAATCTCCCGAAGCCGCTCGCGCCGCCGCATCCGCGACCGCTCCATCATCGCCTGCCCCTCCACCGTAAGCTCCAGCACATGCCGCCGATGATCCTCGGGGTCAAACGCCCGGCTGACCCACCCGCGGGTCTCGAGCGTCCCCACCATCTGACTGGTGGTGGCGGGGCTCACATCCAACAGCGGCACCAGCTCAGAGACAGTCATCGTCCCGTGCCGCGCGATGGCCATCAGGAGAAAACTTTGCAAGCGGGTGGGTTCCCCCGCCGGCCGGGCCCGGCGGCGGTCCATAGTCATCTGAAAGAGATTCGTCATCCCTAACAGTTGATCTGCAGCATCTGTTGCGTCAAGCTCACTCATGGTATTTACAATCCCTTCGTATGTACGGTGTAATATCCTGGGATACAGGATGCATCGGGCGCGGGCCCATGTCAAGCCATTTGACCGCCGCCGAGAAATTCGGCCGGATTCGGCCCTGTTCGACAGGAAATTGATGGACCGTGTGGAATGTCTCTTCCTCAGCGGAGGGCGCGACGCGCTGGGGGTGAATCCTCGGGCAAGAGCTCCCATGGAGCTCCCGCCACCGGCACGCTCCTAGAGAAAGGACCAACACGACATGTCAAACCCTTTTCGGAGCTTGAGGACGACGACCGGATGGCAGCGGGCGCTGGGCACCGTGGGCGCCGCCGTGCTGGTGGCGGCGCCCTTGGGCTTGTCCGCTCCCGGGCTGGCGCAGGCGGCCGGGGGCCGGGTGCTCCCCGCTCCCGCGTTTCTGCACCGGCTGGCCGCAGGACCCGCCATCGCGCCCGGGGCCCTGGTGCACGCCACGCTGGTGCTGCAATCCCGAGCCCCCGCCAGCTTGGCTCGCCTGGCCACGGCCGTCTCAACGCCGGGCCACCGCGCCTACCATCACTTTCTAAGCCGCCAGCAGATCCTGGCGCAGTACGGGCCGAACCCCATGACAGCTGCCGCCCTCGTACAGTCCCTCCGGCGGCAGGGGTTCAGCGCCCAACTTCACGGCTGGACGGTGTCGGCCAGCGCTCCGGCCTCCCGATGGACCGCGCTCTTGTCCACGCGGCTCGCCACGTATAAGTGGCATGGGCACGCGTTCCGCGGCCAAGACGGGTCCGCCACGCTGCCCGCCTGGATGGCCAGCGTGGTCACCGGTGTGACCGGGCTCACCACCTTCGCGCCCCCGGCGCCCGTTACCGTGGCCAAAAAGGCGGTCCCGCAGGCAGCGGCGAAAAATGCGTCCCTGGTCCGCAGCAGCCCCACCCCCTCGAGCGTCACGGCTTCCAATGGCCCCTTCAGCGTCACCGCGACCATTCCCGGTGGTGCAAACAAACCCACCGGCATGCCCGTGCACGTCATCCTGCAAGCCTCGTATGACGGATTCCCGGACCTACAGGCGGGCCTTGCCCCCACGGGCGACCCCGTGCCCACCACCAGCACCGGGACAGCGCCGGCCTCGCACTTCACTCCCGTCGTGGACGGCGGCACCATCGTGCTGTCCCTCACCTCGTCCGAGGCCATGACCGCCAGCGAGCAGGTGGCCGTGTACCCGTTCATGGGGTACAACGGCTACCCGATCTCGGGCTACCCCCCGGTGACCGTCACCCTGCCGCCCGTCACGTGGACGGGGCCCAGCACGCTTGAGGCGCTGACGGCCCAAGGCGTCAACCAAGTCTATGGGGCGTCGGGGCTCACCGCCCAGCTGAACGGCCGCGTGCCGCAGGTGGGGGTGTTTGCGGCGGGTGTGCCCACCGCCGCGATGCTCGCGGCGCTGGACACGTTCAGCCAACAGAACCAAATGGCGCCGCCCACCGTCACCACCGTGCCGGTCTCCACCGGGGCCATCCCCCCCGGCACCGGCTGGGGCTTTGAAACCACGATGGATCTGCAGGACCAGGCCGCCGCGGCGCCAGGGGCGCACATCACCGTGTACTCCGACCCCGCCTTCGACGTGGGCGCCATGCTGCAAGCCGTGATAAACCATCCCGTCTCGGCCGTGTCCTTCTCGTTTGGCGCGTCGGGGGTGGATGCCCAACTGGCTCCGCTGGCCGACGCGCTCACGGTGCAGGGCGTGAGCCTCCTGGTGTCGTCGGGCGACTCCGGCAGCCAGTCGGGCAACTTCCCGCAGTCATTCACGCCGCCCGTGCTGCCCCCAGCCGTGTCCGAGCCGGCAGACCTCGCCCCGGTCACTGCCGTCGGCGGCACCGATGTGGCGGTCACCCAGAATCTCCAGCCGGTGTACACCCAAGCCTGGGGGGGCATGTACCTGGCCCACCTCACCCCGCTCGGTCAGCAGCAGGTGCTAGAGGCGAAGGCGGCCTCGGGCGGCGGCTACTCCTCGGTGACGCCGGTCCCGTCGTGGCAGGCGCCGTTCCTGCCGGCCGGCAGCACGGGTCGGGGCGTTCCCGACGTGGCCCTCATGGCGGACCCGTACGTGGCGGGCCTCGCCATCGTGGGACGGTCCGGCACCGCCTACATCGGGGGCGGCACCAGCCAGGGCGCTCCCCTCATGGCGGGCTGGGTGGCCGACATGGCTGCGGTCTCCGGCACGGGTCTCGGGTCGCTCGACCCGCTGCTGTACCAGCTGGCGGCCGTGGACCCCACGCTTTTCACGCAGTCCGTCGCCGGCGACAATGGGGCGTATGTCATCACGAGTCAGGACAACACGGCCGGGACGTGGAACCCCATCACGGGGCTGGGATCGCCCAACATCACGGCGCTTGCGCAGGTGGCCATGGCCGGCGCCCGTCCGAGCGTCTTCGTGGCCGCTCCGGCCACCGCGCCGCTGGGCTCGTCGGTGACCCTGGACGCGAGTTCTCTGAACCTCGCCAACGCCACGTATCAGTTCTGGGTCCAGAACCCTCGCGACGGAGCCTGGACCAACTCCGGGGCGTTCTCGGCAGCGACGGCGTTCACGTTTGCGCCGGTGGTGCCCGGCGCCTACACCGTCCAAGTGATGGCCCAATCGGCCAGCGGGGGCGCCATCGTCCCATCAAGCACCGCCACCGTGCAGGTGACGACAACCCATGCTATGGTTTCGGCGCTGACAGTGGATTCGACGGCCGGCCACACGGTCCAGCGCCCAGGCGTCAGCGTAACCTTCACCGCCAACGCCACCGACTCGGGCCAACACCCGGAGTACCAGTTCTGGGTGCGTGGCCCCTCCGGCGCGTGGCGCATTGTGCAGAACTACAGCAGCGTCAACGCGTATACGACGGCCAGCCTTTCGGCCGGCAGCTACGCGGTGGCCGTGTACGCTTTGGATGCGGCCCAGGTGGCCGCCGGGGCCTGGAGTGAGGCGTTTTCCTACGCGACGGTCGTGAACGTGGCCAGCGCCGTCACCCTCTCGGCTCCCATAGCGGGCACCGTCGGTACACCGGTCACCGTGAGCGCGAACGCGGTCGGCCTCACCACACCCGTGTTTCAGTTTTGGGTGGAGGCGCCCGACGGCACCTGGACCCAGAGTGGACCGTACAGCCAGGCCGCCGCCGACACGTTCACGCCCAGCCAAAGCGGGACCTATCACGTGGTGGTTTATGCCAAGGATCCTCTCGCCCCGGCTACCAGCCAGTTTGCGGTCACGAGTGAGACGTCGGTGTCGGTGGGCGGGTGACCGCGACTGACGGGATGTCCCCGGGGCCCCCAAGAAAGCCGCGCGGCCATCCGAAACCGCGCGGCTTTCTCATCTCGGCCCATCGCCGCCGCCCGGCTCACCGGCGCCCCGGCCTCACGTGCGCACGGTTTCGACCTCCGCGGGCGACAGCCCGGTAGCCGCAGCGACCTGGTCCACTGACAGGCCCATGGTGAGCAAATTGGCCGCCGTTTGCTTCCGCGCCTCTTGCCGGCCCTCTTGCCGGCCCTCTTCCCGGCCTTCTTCCCGGCCGGCTTCGCGTGAGCCCTCGATGTCCGCCCGGTAGGTTTGCCGCCCCTTCTCGCGCGCCAGAAACGCCTCCCGCGCCACGGGGTCCTGGCTCAAATATTCCAGCGTCTCCACGGCACGCTTGAAGATGGGATCCGCCACTCTCAGCACCTCCAGTTCCTCTTCCCGCCTCGTGGTCAAAAACAGGAGCCACTGCGCCAGCCGTGCCCGTCGCGGCGGCTGTTCCTGCCGCTTGGGCAGTTCGACAAAGTGAATCTCCAACAAGTCGGTCAACCGATGGCCGGTGGTGGCCTCTCTCACCGCGTACGTGGTGTGGCACACCTGACCGGGAATGTACGAGAAGTCCAACACATTGATGGTGACCGTGCGGTGGAGTCCCCGGTAGTCGTCGCCTCGCTCCAGCTGCTGGCCAAACAGCTTGGCCCAGTAATAGAGCGTGCGCTTCTCCATGTCCCGATGATTCACCATCTGAATCTCCACGTCGATGAGCACCCCGTCGGCCGTTCGCGCCTTGATGTCGAGCAGGGACGCCTTGTCGCTCAACGCCTCGGGGTCGATCGCGGGATTCAGCACTTCTACCTCGGTCACCGTCGGCTCGTCGGCATCCTCGAAAACGGCGTTGATGAAATCCCGCAAGACGGTGCGGTTTTCTTCGGCTCCCAAAATGCGCTTGAAGAGAAAATCATTTCGGGGGTCCAGCCACTGCAACTTGCCACCCCGCCCTCTGGCTTCGTGATCCCATTATATGACGCGGCGTCAACTGTGGCAGACGGCTGTCCACCCGCAGGCGGCTGTATCGGCATCCAGCGAGAGCCAACCGCGCTTAGGACCCGCCACGCAGCCTTGGAACGCTACGCCTCGGCCTGTTCTCCCCCATGCAAGGGCGCTGGCAACGAGGGGGTGGCCAGCATGAGCACGAGGCCCGCGGCCACCGGCAGCACCCACAACAGTGCCACCAGGCGCGGCATGGCCACCACAAAGGCGGCCAGCAGGGGAGCCAGCACCGTCACCAGCAGGGCCGACACCGCGCCCGCCCACCCCTGCACCGTCACGCGGGCCACCGGCGGCAGGCTCGCCACCCACAGCGGCGTGTGCACCGACCAGAACCACGCCTGCCCCGCCGCCACCAGCGCCCACGCCCCCATGACCGGCAGGACTTGGCCTCGGGGTGCAAACGAGAGCACGGCCATGCCCACCGTCAGGAGCATCAAACTCATCACCAGCAGGTGTTTGGGGTCGCGGTCGTGCCAGCGGCTGTGGGTCGCCATCACCACGCCGCCCGCCACCGAGCCTGCCAGCGGCAGGTAGGCCAACAGCGCGGGCGACAGCGCCTCGGCCCGGCTGGCCACCAGGACCAAAGGCGCCAGCGTCGTAAACAGCGCAATGGGCACGCGCACCAAGACGCGGAGCGCGGCCAAGGTTTTCAGAGTACCCTGGGTTCCTTGTCCGATGCGATGCCGAATCGAAGCGCGCACACCCGTGCGGTGGGCGTGCTGAGCGGCACGCCCGGCCCGCGATTCGCGCATCCACACCAGGCGCATCAGCCACGCGGCCGTGACCAGGGGCCACCCGATCGCCAGCACCCGCGCGCCCGAGCCCTTCACACCGTAGGTGTGCACCCAGGGCACCAACAACGGCACGGCAAGCCCGCCCAGCAGGCCCAGCAGCTGCAACACGAGATAGTAATACGTCACCCGGTCCGACGACAGATCCTCGCAGAACAGGCTGTTCCAAGCCGGCATGACAAATGCGGTGGCGTTCATGAGCACCAGCCCCACGGCAAACGTCCAGGGACGGGGGTAAAGCACCCAGAGTCCCAGCACCACCACCCAACCCAGAAAGTCTCCCACCTGGATGACCCACTTGCGGCCGAATCGACTGGTGAGCGTGTCCACCAGGGTAAGCCCCACGGCCTGCAGCAGACCCGCGGCCCCCACCGCCAGCCCCACCCCCACCGGTGACAGTCCCTCGGCCACCAAAAATATCGTTTGATACGAAGCCTGCCAGGCCATCACCAGCGACCACGAGGGCTCGCTCCACAAAATCACCAGTGCGTTGGACCACCGATGCCGCAAACCTTACCCTCCTTAGCTCGAGGCGGTCCTTCCCACTCTCTGACGTGCGTCTACGTTCTGGAGGCAACCACGGGCGAGCGCAGTCCAGTACTTCGGTCTTATTGAAAAAACACGCCGTGCAGGTAGAGGGCGCTGCCATACCCGCCCAGCAGGACGAAGAGCGCCAGCAGGCCGGCCCCCACCCCCCTATACCGCACCGCGAGCGCGGCCAGCCCCAGATAGGCCGGAAAGTAGTCCGACAAAAGCCGCACCGTGCTGTGCAGCGGATGCGTGGCCGTGGCAAACGACATGGGCAGCAAAATCCCCAGCACGGCATACCACGCCACACCCTGCACCCAGGGATCGGTCGCCCGACGGCCGCGCACGACGGCCGCGACCAGCCCGACCACGAGCAAGAGGGTCATGACCACCAGCATCCGGTACCCCGAAATGCCGGCCACGGCCAGCTTCACGCCCGCCCACAAGCCCGAGCCGGGCACCACCCACCCGGCATGCCACCACGATGAGCCCTCTTCCGTGGAGAACCAGAGCGGGTGGCCAAACCGCCACCCGAGATAACCCATGTAAAGACCCACGCCCACCACCAGGCCCATTCCCCAGCCGACGGCCGCCATTAGCCGCCGGTGGTCTCCCGCCTTGAGCGCCGATACCGCCTCGGTCAGCGGGATGATCCCCACCAAGAGCCCAGACGCCTGCGTCAGCGCCGTCCCCACGGACACCAGCGCGGAAAGTCCCGGATGCTTCGTGCACCACCACTCCACCGCGGCGAGCGCGCCCAGCATCGTCCACAGCTCGGCATAGGGAGCCGAATAGTACACGAGGGCCGGGTTTAGAGCAAACAGCCACACCGCCCAGGCCGCGAAGCCAGGGGTAGACTGCCACCGGACCGCCACTCGCGCCACAAGCCAGCAGCACGCACCGAACGCGATCGCCTGCAGCGCCAGGAACACCCAAACGCTGCGTGTGGCCGCCAGCAGCAGCGGCACCCAGGGAAAGAAGACGGTGGGCACCCCCGCGGGCAACCCCGGCACCAGGTAGCCGTGCTGAGCAATCGCCACAAAGTACAGGCTGTCGTACTGCACCAGAAAGTGCGCCGCGGGGTAGTTCCACATGTTCAGCGCCAGATATCGGGCCGACGGATGAAGCGGCACCAGCCGCCACGCCGCCAGCAACACCAGAACATGGGCCCCCGCGGCAAATAGCCACGCAGGCCAGCGGACCGCCGGCATGGCGGCCGGACGGCTCGGCGACAGCCCGACGGCCAACACGACCCCTCCTGCGGCGCACCAGGTTGCCACAATGCGGCGGTGGCGGAACGCGTGCCCCGCCAGGGGGGCCGCCAAGCCCAGTGGGCTGAATGGTCCCTCGCCTGGACGATAGCATCTTGGAGACCCAAATGCGAGTCGGTCAGAGGGTGGGGCGAGACGCGTCCAGCTCGGGCACCGGAGCCCGGCGAAAGGTGGCCAGGATGCGCGCGCCATCGTTGTGGCGCCACCAGGGCACCAAATTGATGGCCAAGTCAGCCGCCGCGACCAATGTGATGGGCGGGCCCCACTCAGGCAGCAGCGACCCGGTGGTGATGGCCAAGAGCACCCCCACCACAGCGGCCGCCTCCGCCAGTGGGCCGCCCCACAGGGTGAGCCGGCGCGATCGGGGCGAAATGTGGTCCAACTCCAGCCGCACGCCCACCGCGACGCCGCGGCGCGAGAAGCCCACAAAGCGTCCGCCGAGAGACTGCGCGGTCAGAACATGTCCGGCCTCATGCACGATGATGAGCACCACCGCGGCCGTGATCCAATCAAACATGTGCATTCCCCCTCGGGTCGGAGCGAGCCGCTCAGCTTGTTGACCCATTGTATCCCGCGCGTCGCCTGATTAACCAGCCCGATGCCAGTTTAACCCAGAGCGCTCGACATCACGGGGCAAAAGGCTTCCTTCCCGTCACCACCGTGGCCTCCAGGGGCTTGCAATAAGTGACGGTCGCCAGCAAACCACACCTACTGAAGTGGGTGGCCACGTGCGGTGCCTGGGCCGCACTCGATTCCACCAGCAGGTGCCCGCCGACGGCGAGCCAAGTGGGTGAGCCGTCAGCCACGCGCCGCAGGACGTCCAAGCCGTCGACCCCACCGTCCAATGCCCTCGGCGCCTCATAGAGACGGGCTTCCCGCGGCATCTGCGAGAGGGAGGCGCTCGGCACGTATGGGGCGTTGGCCACCATGAGCTTCACCCGCCCCGCCAATTCCGGGGGCAAAGCGTCATACAGGTTGCCCTCGTAAACCCGATGCGCCAAAAGATTGCGCCGCGCACACCGGACGGCCGCCGGGGATCCCGGTCGACGGCGTACAGGGTCGCATCGGGCGCGGCGGCCCAGAGCGCCGCGCCCAGCGCCCCGGTGCCGCAGCACAGGTCGACCACGACGGCGTGCGCCGAAAGCCGCGCTCAGGCTTCTTGCACCAAAAACTCGGTGCGCACCCGCGGCACAAACACTCCGGGATCAACAAAAATCTTGAGCTGGCAGAACCACGTCCACCCGATGACATACTCGAGCGGCCGGCCCGCCACTCGTTCCCGCGCCATGCGCTCGGGGTCTCCAGGCGTCTCGGCCGCCGACACCAGAAGAGCCGCCTCCCGGTCGGCGTACACCGAGCCGCCCGCCGCCAAGCGCGCCGCCAGGGCCGCCCGACTCCGGCCGTCCCCGCCCGCCCCAGCTTATCCCCCACCCAGCGGCGCTCCGGTGGCGGCCATCTCAATGGCGTGAACCGCCTGGTGGGTGGCCCCCACCTGATACACGACCGTCCCCACGGCCCACTCCAGGCTGGTATGCTGACCGTCGGGGGCCGAATCCACCACCAGCACGCCCGGATACGGTGGCAGACGGTACTGTTGCAGCGCCACCGCGACAGTCTCCGCCGCTCCGCGCACCTCCGTACCCGTCACCCAGATCGTCCAGTCCCCCTCCTGCCAGTGAATAGCGATGGTGTCTCCTGGCCCCGAGATGCCCGTCAGGAGCCAACGCGTCCCAACCAAATTGCCCGGCAGCGCCATCGGTCGGCTGGGATAGCCCGACAGACGGTTGAATGGGGAGCCAGGCAGGTGGGCCAGCGCCGCCGACGCGCTGGAATACCCGGTCGAGCCAAACGACTCCGCGAAAGACGCCATGGCCCCACAGTCCCCCTGGCCCACGGCGGAACTGTTCAACGGCTGAGGGCTGGGACACGAAAACACGCTGACGACAAACGAACCCGCACTCACGGTGGTTCGGGCGCTGTTGCCGCGCGGCAACACTCCTGGCCCCCAGAGCCGGAGCGACCCGTGGCCAACCAAACTGTTGAGCGCCTGGGCCACCAGTGGAGGAAACGTGGCTTTGTTGGCTTGCCCCCCTGAGGACGTGGACGACGATGGGACATGCGAAGTCTGGGGAGCGCGGTGGTGAGCCTTCGCCTTGACTTTCGCCGTCGGCGGTGGCGGCGCGTGGCTGGACGCAACCGACATGCCACAGCCGGCCACAACTCCGCTCCCTGCCAGCACGACACCCAGCCAGCTCCACCGGGCGAGCCGGGTCCGTCCCACTGGCTTGGGCGTGGCACACCTGACCGGCACCCTCGCATCCACGGGGCCTCTCCTCCATCTGTCGAATCTGTCTAATCGTTAACGACACCCGGCCCCGCCTGGTTGCCGTCCATCGGGTGGGGTCCTGCGCGCCATTCGCCCTGCACCGGGAGAGTCTCTACTGCCCAAGATAGATCATCCCACGCCCAAGATGACCGGGCGCGGGATGTCTGGTCCGTGGAAATACTCTCTACGGGGTGCTCACGTCCAGCTGATAGTACTGGCCGGCGTACACCACCCAGTAGTCCTGGACGTTGGGGGGCAGCAGCGACCACGTGCCGCTCGACGACAGGTGAGCGATAGGCTCTTGCACCGTCCCACTGACGAGGCTCGCCGTCACCGGCGCGCCGCCACTGCCGATGGACACCAGCGAGCCCGCAATGGCCGGTGGCGGTGACGCGGTGCTGCCGGGCTGGGTGAGCACGAAGTCGGAGTATCCCGTGCTTCCCCCCATGGCACTCACCTCGCCGGTGAGATTCCATGCCTCGGCGGAGGCGTTGGACGGGAACCACACCGCCCCGGTGCCCTCCGCCGTCCCACTGGACGACGTGATGGGCAGGAACTGGGGCGTGTTCAGCGAGACAATCCCATTGTCGACGGTGGCGATGAGGTCGAGCGCCGTCTGGCTGTCGAGGCCCGACACGGTGGCCGACGTCGTTCCCGAGGGAACAGTGGAGCCTGACGAGATCGTGCTGCCGGATTCGGTGCCGGTGTAGCCCATGTTGATGGCCGCCCACCCACTGGGCGGCGTGTAGACCATCGAGCCCGCGCTGGTGCCCACCCCGGACGCTTCGGCCCACAGGTAGCCGGTACCGGCCGAGGTTCCCGGGTTAGGGGTGTAGGTCACCGTGAACGAGCCGGAGCTGTTGGTGAAGCCAGACGTGGCCGCCGCGCCGCCGCGACTCACGAAGCCCGTGAGCGTGTTCACCCCAAACGTGACCGGGGTGTCGGGCACCACGTTCCCCTGGCTGTCGTACACCGTAAACGTCACGGGCTGAGACACTCCGGCACGGAGATTCACCGACTGGCCGGACGAAAAGCTGGCCGAGATGCGGTACGGGGAGCCCGGCACCACGCTGAAGAGGCGGGTTTGCCCACTGGCCGTCGCGGGGCCAGCCGCCGCCTCCGCGGTCACCACACCCGACTGCCCCGCGGTATTGCCGACAAAGGCGTCCGTCGCCTGGCCCGCCGCATTGGTGGTGGCGTCGACGCCGGGAGAGAAGGATCCAAAGGCCCCGTTGAATCCCACACCCGGGGTCACGGCGGCGAACTGCACCGTCACCCCGGGAATGGGATTGCCGTCGGCCGCCAGCACCGTGAAGGTCACGGGGGTGTCCACCCCGGCCGACACCG
>JAJZWS010000003.1:0-1177 GCA_021846565.1 Bacillota bacterium | reverse complement strand
TGGGTCCGACGAAGCTGTTGGACGCGGAAAACGCCCCGTAGGTGGACCGGTCGCCCGCTGGACTGGGAGAAAAGACGGACCCAAACAGATCCACCGTCTGGCTCGTGGTGGCCGTGATGGGGTTCCCATACTGGTCCGCGAGGTACACGGAAATTTGATAGGTCCTCCCCACCAACTCCGAGGTGGTGGGGGACCCCAGCGCCAAGCGCGCCGGCGCTCCCGGCACCACGGAGATGGACGTGCTGGCCGACACCGAACCCGCCGTAGCCTCCACCGTGCCTGACCCCACCAGATCCGGCGCGTCGTAGGTAAACGCCGCCACCCCCTCGGCGTTGGTGGATACGGTTTCGGTGTCCCCGAGCGAGCTGCCGAGACCGCCATCCGACACGGTCGCCGTGACCGGCACCCCCGCCAGCAAATGGCCCGCGCTGTCACGTACCGTATAGGTGAGCGTCGTGGCGGTGCCCGCCGTCACCTGGGCCGATGCCACGCTCGCACTCACGGCGGCGGGCGCATCGGCCCCCACCGTGAGCGTGCCCGTCTGCCCATTGATGGCGGTGTTGGCGGCCAGCGCGGCAAACACGGTGCCGCCCACCGTGACGCCGTCGGTGGTCATGGCGCTGGGCGTGTACGTTACCGTCGCGATGCCGCCTGCGCCCGTGACGGCGGTGGGGCTGCTCAACTGCCCTACCGATCCCAGATTGCCGGTGAGCGACAGATCCACCGTGACGCCCGACACCCCGGCGCCGGCGGAGTTCTCCGCCTCAAACGTGATGGTGTTGACCTGACCCAGCGTCAGCGTGGCGCCCGACGCCAGCGGCGTCGTGATTTCGGTCACCGACGCCGCCTGGGCGCTGGTCGAGGCCGTGCCAATGGAAATCAGCCCGGTTTGTCCCTGGATGGACGGGTTGGCCGCGACGGCACCCGTAACGGTGCCCGACTGCCCGGCAGTCGGATCGTCAACGGTGACGGTCACCACGCCGGCGGCATTGGTGACCGCCGACGTGGTGGACAGGTCCTGCCTCGAGAGGGTGCCCGTGACGCCCAGGTCCACCGCGACGCCGGCGACCCCAGTCCCCGCCTGATCCGCCACCAGAAACGTTTCGGTGACAATCCCACTGGCCGCCGCCGAGACGGCCGCCGTGTTGGTCGCAAAAAGGGTCGCGGGCACGTCCAC
>JAJZWS010000035.1 GCA_021846565.1 Bacillota bacterium | reverse complement strand
AGTACACGGCTGCCGCAATGGCCACCCCGGCCGAGGGCCCGTCTAACGGGATGCCTCCGGGGAAGTTTACGTGCAGGTCGTAGGTCCGCGGCCTGAGCCCAGTCAGGGAGTCCAGCACCGTCAGCACGTTCTCGACGGAGCTTTTAGCCATCGACTTGCGGCGCACGGTGCGGCCCGACGCCCCCATTTCCTCTTCGTCCACAATCCCGGTGACGGTGAGTGCCCCCGGGCGATCCGCCGCCCGCTGGGCCACCACCTCCACCTCCAGGACCGCGCCCAGATTGGGCCCGTAGACGGCGAGGCCGTTGACCAGGCCCACGTGGGCCTCAGTCCGGACGCGCCGGTCCAGGCGGGGGGTGTACTGCCCCATGGTGGCCACCCATTCCATGTCCGCCTGGCTGATGGCGGGGCGCGACTCCGTGAGCGCCAAGCCTGCGGCAATCTGGACCATGTTGACCGCCTCCCGCCCGTTGGTGCAGTACCGCCGCACCACGTCCACGCCCCCGGGGTCCAGCGCCACGCCCATTTTGGCCACGGCCGCGGTCGCGATGCGCGCCACCTCGTCGGCCACCAAGGGCCGGAAAAATACCTCGAGACAGCGCGAGCGAATCGCGGCCGGGATTTCATGCGGCTGCCGGGTGGTGGCCCCCACCAGGCGAAAGTCGGCCGGCAAGCCGTTTTCAAAGATGTCGTGGATGTGGACCGGCACATTCTGGTCGTCTCGATTGTAGTACGCCGACTCGAAGCAGACCTTCCGGTCCTCCAGGACTTTTAAGAGCTTGTTCATTTGGATGGGGTGCAACTCGCCGATTTCATCGATGAACAGCACGCCGCCGTGCGCCTTGGTGACGGCGCCCGCCTTGGGCTGGGGAATGCCCGCGAGCCCCATCGCGCCGGCCCCCTGGTAGATGGGATCGTGCACGCTCCCAATCAGGGGATCCGCGATGCCGCGTTCGTCAAAGCGGGCGGTGGTGGCATCCAGCTCCACGAAGGTGGCGTCCGGCTTGAACGGGGACGCGGGGTTTTTCTGGGCCTCCCGCAGCACCAGGCGCGCCGCCGCGGTTTTCCCAATGCCGGGCGGCCCATAAACCAGCACGTGCTGGGGGTTGGGCCCGCACAGCGCCGCTTTCAAGGCTCGCACACCCTCGGCCTGGCCCACCACGTCAGCCAACGTCTTGGGTCGCGTGCGTTCAGACAGGGGCTCGTTCAGCGCAATGTCCCTTAGCCGCTTTAACCGCTCGATTTCGCGCCGCGACTCCCGCTCCACCGCCACCCGCGTCCCCTGCTGCGTTCGCAACAAGTTCAAGAAGTACAGGCCAATCACCAGCACAAAGAAAAACTGGCTGATGGTCATCGCCAAGCTCAGTCCCACGGCCATTCCCTCCCGCTCATTCCCAGAGTCTGCCCAGGCTCCCCGGCGCTAGCACCGAACGCCAATCCGACGCAGGAATAAGTACGAGGTAGTGTGTGTCGAGCGCACGGCGGTCCGTTGCCTCCGGCACGGCAATCCTTGGCCGCCCGGAATCGCCGTCCATATTTTGGACGGCACACGGCAACACCAATCGTGGTAATAATGTCCATGTTTCCCAGGTCGGTGGGCCGGGGCTATCGAGAAGCCTCCCAGGCGGCATAGGCAGTCCGCAGGCGCTGGGCCCAGGCGGCGTAGTGGCTGGCGGGGGCAGGCACGAAGTCAGCGCAGGTCACGTCCCGCACCACGGGATCCGGGCGCCCTGCGGTCCAACGGGTGCCGATCATCCTCAGAACGTCGGTTTCGCCGCGCCACAACGTCTCGATGTCCCCGAGAGGGGCGGCCATAAGACCCTGCACTTCCTCGAGTGCGACCCGGTACGCGGCCAACGGTCGACGACTCACATGCAGAAACTCATGGGCCCATTCGCGCACCGTGTGGCCCGCCCGGGCCGCCTCGACGGCCACCGGCCCCAGCGTATGCACCCGGGTCCGCGGCCCGAGGCCCAGTTCTTCGGCGAGCTCGCGGCGCATGGCCGTCTCCACCGGCTCGCCGGCGCTGACGTGCCCCCCACAGGTCACATCCAAGAGGCCCCCAAACTCGGGACGGTCGGCGGTGCGCCACTGAAACACGACCCGGGGATCTGGCTGGCCCGGGCGCAGCACCCAGACGTGCACCGTCCGATGCCACGCCTCCTGCCGGTGCACCGCCTCCCGCTCCGCCCGACCCACGATGTGGCCGGCCGCGTCCAGCACATCGAGCCACTCGACCGCGCTCGCGCCCGGCCGCTCTTCGGATGCCCGCCGTTCTCCCCGTCCCACCGACCGACTCGCCTCCCTGGCCCTCGGGCGGCCGCCTTTGCTATAGTCAGTGTATCAGCCCGGGACGGGCCGCCGCACGATGCGCCGAGGCCTGTCGGCAAGGAGGGAGCCATGCCCACCCCACGCTTGCCGGAGCCACTGTTGCTGTTGGTGCTGGCGGTGCTGGTAGGCGCGGTGGGTGGGCTCGGGGCCGTGGTGTTTCGCCTCATGATTCGCTGGGCGTCGGCGGGATTTCACGTGTTGCTTCCCCCCTCCGCCCACTTCCCCCCGTACACCGTAGCTATCCTCCCCGTGCTCGGCCTTCTGCTGGTCGGGGTGATTTCGACCTACTTTGCGCGCGAGGTGAAGGGTCACGGCGTTCCGCAGATTTTGGAGTCGCTGGCGCTCCGGGGCGGGCGCATTCGTCCACGCGTCGGGTTCTTTGGCATTTTGGCGCCGGCCATCACGATTGGGTCCGGGGGCTCGGTGGGCCGCGAAGGCCCCATCGCCCTCATCGGGGCCGCTTTTGGGTCAGCCCTGGGCCAGTTGTTCCGCCTGGCAGACCGCTACACCATGCTGCTGGTGGGCTGTGGCGCTGCGGCCGGCATCGGCGCCACATTCAACGCCCCGATTGCCGGCGGCCTCTTTGGCATGGAGGTGGTGCTGGGCAGCTACGCAATGGGCACGCTGGTGCCTTGCTTCGTGGCCTCTGTGGTTGGCGTGACGGTGTTCAACGCCATTTTGGGCAGCCACCTGGTGCTGCCGGTGCCCCCGCTCGCCTTTCGCTCGCCCCTCTCCGTGCTGGTGATGGCTGTACTGGGCATCTTGGCCGGACTGTTTGGCATCGTGTACACCAAGGGGCTCACGTACTTCGAAGACCTATTTGACGGATGGCGCTGGCCCTTTTGGCAACGGGCCGTGGTGGGCGGCTTGGTCGTGGGTGGGCTGGGCCTCATGCTGCCCCAGGTGCTGGGGGTGGGTTACGGCCCCATGCGCGCCGTGGCGGCCGGGCAAATCGTGGGCATCCTGCTGGCCGCCCTGCTGGTGGGCAAGCTGTTGGCCACCCTGGTCACCATCGGAGCCGGCGGGTCGGGTGGGGTTTTTGCCCCCAGTCTGTATTTGGGCCTTATGTTTGGCACGGTGTACGGCATGGGCGTCCATGGGCTCTTGCCCCATACGCTCGCAGATGCGCGCGTTTTCGGCGTCGCGGGCATGGGGGCTGTGTTTGCGGCCGCGGCCCAGGCGCCGCTGACGGCCGGCGTCATTGTGCTCGAGATGACTGGGGACTATCAACTGACGCTGGGGGTCCTCATGGCGGCAAGCTTGGCGTACTTTGTCTACGGGTCGCTCATGCCCGATACCATGTACACGGTGCGTCTGTCTCGGCGCGGGATTCGGATTCTGCGCGGCGCCGAGGTGCGGCCCCTACAGGTGCTGCCGGCCAAAAGCGCGATGCGCCCACCGACGCCGGTGCGGGGATCCGAAACCGTGTCGGAGGCGCAGAGCAAACTGGGGGAGCTTCACGCGGACGGCCTGGTGGTGCAGGACGACCGGGGCGGCTACTTGGGTGTCGTCGACTTGCCGACGCTGTTGGCGGCCAGCGCCCGCGACCCCAGCGCGCGGGTGCTGGACCTGCCGTTCACGCGCATTCCGCCACTCGCTCCCGACAGCAACCTTGACGACGCCATCCAACGGTTTGGCGTCTACAACACCCCACTGCTGCCGGTAACCCTAGAGGGCCGCGTGGTGGGCGTGCTCTCGCCCAGCGACGTCATGCGGGCGTATCACACGCGGACGGCGCTGTCGCTGGAAACCAGCCGCAAGGTGGTCCTCATGCAACAGCAGACCGGGAACCCTGGCGCCTTCCAGCTGGTGGCTCTGGATCCCGGCAACCGGCTTGTCGGCCAGGCCGTCAAGCAAATAGGGCTCCCCAACAGCGCCGTGCTGGTAAGCATCGAACGCGGAGACCGGGTGCTCATTCCGCGCGGCGACACGGAACTTGCCAGCGAGGACCGCCTGGTGCTGTACGTCAACCCCGGCACCGAGGCTGACGCCGTGCGCACGTTTGTGGGGGGAGGCCACTAACTCGCGCACGGAATCCATCCCCGTGGGCCCACCGATGGGCACAGACGTGGGCCACCACTGGGTTCGAGCGGGAGGATGCTTATGCCACTGCGGTCGGCCGCCTGGGCGTGTGTCCCCCCAAGTGACGGTTCGGCGGTCCGCGCCCTAAGGGCGCTGCGCCGTTATCCGGTGAAGGGCCGGTTGAGGACATCGTCCAGGCCATGGTGCCCCAGCGCGGCATCATGGGACACTGCCTGTGGGCCGTCCGCGACCCCGCACGGCAAGTTCGCCAACGCCAAGAGCGCCCGGCGTTTCATGCACGGACAGGTCTTTGTGGTTTGGGGCCTGATACGACGGCGCCGTCCAGGACGGCTGGAGGCGATGGATCGGACGTGCAGTGCGTCTGGCCCACGAGGAAACCGTCTTCCGCTTCGACGAGGGGTCCAAGCCTGCTGATCACCGCCTCGCTCGCACCGGTGGCGACCGCCGTGGGCGCGGCCGCCACCGACACCGATTCTGCACGAACGTCCTGGCCGACAGCATTGCGGGCACTCATGGCACGAGTGTCCCGCGGATGGATTGCCGAGACCACCCCTGGGTCGGTCGGCGGGCGGCCGTTGGCCCGGGGGGTGGTGGCCGTCTCTCATCTGCGCCCGCTCTGCCTGATGATGACCTTGCCCAGGACAAGCTCCCCACGGAGCCCAGGACCCTGCTGGCAGTCGCCCAGCAGCACCCAAGGCGGCGGGCCGCGCGGGCGACCGTCGGCACCAGCGGCCTGTTCTTTGTGGGCGACCCGGTCGGCGTGCTCTAACGACGACGGTCCCTGCCTGCGAGAACCTACTCGCCTCGCACCGAACCCAGCACTCTCTCGCGCGTCGCCCGCCTCTCTGCCTAGCCGCCCGACAGCGTGACCAGGTTGCGCGGTCGGCGCTGGCGCGTGGATTTGTCTTCCCGCGCAACCAACCGCCGCGCTCCAGCGATACATGGGTGGGATCTCGGGGAGGGTGGGAACGCATGGCAGACCCGGATGCCGCAGTGCGGCAGCAGTTCGCCCAGTGGATGGATGCGTGGGGCGATCGCATGGTGCGGTTCGCGTATGTCTACACCGGCGATAACGCCACGGCCCAGGACATTGCCCAGGAAACCTTCCTGCGGCTCTACGATCGGCTGCGGTCGGGCGCCGTGATCCAGCCCGCGTGGCTCTTTCGGGTAGCGCGCAACGTGGCCGTGGATGCGATAAGACGCCAACAGCGCCACCAAAATGCGCAGGCGCAGCTGTTGAGGGAGCGGCCCTCGGTCGACACCTCCACGGAGCGGGTCGTGGTGCGCCAGGTGATCGACACCCTCCCGGAGACGGATCGCACGTGCCTATTGCTCCACTACTTTGCTGACTGGAGCCTCGAGCAAATCGCGCGGGAGCTCTCGCTCAGTCCCGCCGCCGTCAAAGCCCGACTGCATCGGGCCCGAGTGCGTTTTGCCCAGGCTTGGAAGGAGGATGAGGGGGATGACAATGAACGGGTCCGATGATGCCGACCATCGGCACCATGATGAGCACGCGCTGAGCGAATGGCTCGCCCAGCACCCGGTGATGCGGTGGCCCGAAGATCTGACGGTCGACCGCAGCGCGGTGTGGGGGGCGATTGACCGACGCGCGCCCGCCCGCTCCCGCCCTCCCGGGCGATGGGCCTGGAGCGCGCTGGCGCTGGCTGCGGCGGCCGGCCTGGTGTGGATGGGACTATTGCGCACCCACGCGCCCGGCCCACGGACGCCCCGGCCATCGGCCGCCGGTCCGGCGGGGACCCTCCGCCCGGCCAGCCCTGTGGCGATCGGACCGGTCGCCCAGGTGCACATGACGGGGTTGAACTCGGGCTGGATCTTGACCGATGCCGATGCCGTCCTCCGCACCGTGTCAGGCGGCCAACACTGGCAGACCGTCACACCGCCGGGCCTGGTCCACGTTCCGGCCAGCACGCCAGTTCGGATGGCCGTCGACGGCCGCCGCGACGTGTGGGTGGCAAAGGATGTGCCGCACCAGGCGGTCACGATCTACCACACCACCAATGCAGGACGCACATGGAGTTCCAGCCGCGTCGCGCCCATCGCCTTTGGCGGCGGTGGGGTGCAGATCGTGTTCGCGTCTCCGGAGGTGGGCTGGCTCGAGGTGCTCACCGCGGGCAATGCCAGCCCCAGTGCCGCCCTTTACGGTACGACCAACGGTGGTGCCACCTGGCAGGAACTGACCACCAGCACGGCCACCACCCCCTCGCACCTGCCCTTTGGGGGCCTGCTCACGTTTGCGTCACCGGCTCGCGGCTGGGTCGTGGGATCCCCGCGCGCCGCCGGTCAGGTGCCGTGGCAGTATTACCTGGCCACCACCGCGGACGGCGGCCGCACCTGGACGCGCTCCACCCTGGCGACGCCGCCGTCGTTGGCGCACGTCTATGCGCCAAACCTTACGCTGCTGCCCGTTCAGTCTCTGCCCGCCGGCCCTGCACTGCTGGGGGTGGTGTACCATACGGCGAGCGGCACAACGGAACTTGTGGTGTACCGCCAGCCGCAGCCCACTGGCGCCTGGCGCGTGCAGGGCCGGCTCCGGGTGAGTGCGGCCCAAACTGCGCTGAGGGCCGGCTCGCCCCTCCTAAGTTTCAGCAGCGCGAACAATGGCTGGGCCGTCCTGGGCGGCGCCCTCTACCGCACGACGGACGGCGGTCAGCGCTGGGAGCGCACGTACCAGAACTCCGCGGTCACGCAGTGGACCGCCATTCACTTCACCTCGTCGCGTACGGGTTGGGCGATGGCGGCCGGGGGCCCTTTGTGGGACACGGTGGATGGCGGGCGCGTGTGGACCCAGGCCACCCGATAACGGGTGGCGGCGGCCCCCGTGGTATCCTGATGGCAAGAACGGCGGGGTGGCAGTTTCCCCCCGCGCCCGGGAGGCAGACACGTGATCACGAACGCGCAGCCCAAAACCGTGCGATGCCCGTGGCCCGACTGTGGCGTGCCGGTGCACTTCACGTCGGTGCACACCGCCACCCGGTTTCCCTACATGGTCCGCAGCCGATGCGAGGCGGACCACCCCGTGATGCTCACGTTTGTACAGCCCGGGATTCCCCCGGGCGTCCATGCCGACCGCGCCGCCTCCCAGCCACCTGCTCCGTAGCCGCGGTGAGGAGGGCGCATCGCGAGGATCGCTGGGAGAGCGTGCTTCACGAGACGCTGTAGGGCGTCCTGGTATTGTGCGGCCATCCGGGTTCCACCAACATCGTCAGCGGACCTTCCAGCCGATCTCTGAGATCCGCGTCAAAAGTTCCGATTTCGCCACCACACCCCCGGGACCAGCTCCCACTCGGAAAAATCCTCGTGAGGGACGAAGTCCGGCGGCCGCTCCAGCAGCGCTTCACCACGACCGGCCACGGGCAAAGTCCAAGACTCGCACCTGCATCGTCACCTCGTGGACCCGCACGGCCTCACCCCTTCTTGCGTGGGACGGATGCACTCCCGGCCCCCTGCCGGATCGCGCCTGGACTGGCTACTCCCGGCTTTCGTCAATCAGGCGCACCAGGTTGCCCGTCGGGTCCTCAAAGATGGCCCAGCGGCGCCCCGGCACGTCCACCGGCATCTGCGGCCACGCGTAATGGCCCTGGTGGGTTCGATAAAACGCATCCACGCTGTCCACCTGGAACACGGCACCCGGCCGTCCTTCTACGTCGTCCACATTCACATCCAACATCAGGCGGGCGGAGGTGCCAGGCAGGACCAAACCCGCCGTCCCTTCCCCCTCGCGCCAAGCTTCCTCGAAACCCAACTCATCCCGGTAGAATCGCAGCGCGGCGGACAGATCCGCCACCGGATAGTACACGAACGCCAGCTTCAACACAGTCCCCCTTACATAATCCGACTACGTCTAGCATTATCGGATTGCGTTCTCGAGTCAAGGGGCGTACCCTGAGCAGCATGAACGAGTGGATCCCGATCCCGGGCACGGCCAAGGCCCGCTTGGTCGAAGTGGCGCTGGTGGCTTTCGGCCAGCATGGCTATGCCGATGTCGCGGTGGGAGACTTGGCAGAACAGGCGCAGGTGACCGTGGGTGCGCTGTACCACCACTTCGGCTCCAAGGGGGGCCTGTACGCCCTGGTGCGCACCGAAGTCGAGCGGCGAATCCGCGATCGGATGGAGGGAGCGGAAGCGGTTCCCTCGGCCACGCTGGGCATCGTCCTGGGGGTTGGACTCGACGCCGCCCGCCGGCAGCAGGTGGTGCGACTCTTGAGCGAACCCTCGCCCATCTCGCGGGAGGACGTGCTGGCCCAATGGATTGGCGTGCGCGCCAACCGGCGGCAACCAGCGTTGGGTCCCTTGGTGGTCGGCGCCTGGCAGGCGGCGCTGGCGGAGTTGGCACGCGACGCCGATCTCGCTGCGGTGCGGTCCGCGCTCGCGCGTCTCGTGGGAGGAATCGATGTAGGTCCGCCGGAGCACTCGTGACCCGGTCCGGCCGCGGCAGCGGACCACAGCGGCGCCGTACCGCGCCTCGGGACCCTTCCCGTCCCTGTTCATGGCGTACCGGGGCATAAAGGCCATAGCCGCGGTCAGCGACGCCTCCCAGAGGCTCGTGAGCGTCGGCACGCGGTCGCCGGACTCCGCGGCCACGCCGTCGTGCAGGCCCAGCAAATAGCGCGCCGTTTCATCGGGCGACGCGAGGGGGCGCAGCTCCCCTCGTGCGGTGGCGGTGGTCAGCAGGGTTGCCAGCGCGGTCCGGTAGCGGCGTCCCCGCTCGCGGAGCCCTCGCGCGTAGGGCGTCCTCACCAGGCTGGAGGCAAAACTCAAGGATCATGCGGGCCCGCCGCGTCTCGACGGCCGCGTGGGCCACCTGGGCCGTGAACAGCTCCGGAATCTGCACAGCAAGTGGGCCACCATTGTCAGCGAGCCCGTACCGCCGCGCCAGGGCCGCTTCGTCCTGCTGCGCGAGGAGACCCCAGAGCAATTCGGCCTTGCCGGGAAAGTATCGGCAGAGCCCGCCCCGGCTCAAGCCAACCTCGATATCACGTCGTCCATCGTCGCATCCCGGTACCCCAGGCGGCAAAACACGCGGTCGACGGCGTCCAGCACCTCTCGCCGCCGCCGTTCCCGGTAGGCGGCACTCACCCGCGGCGCCATTACCCCACCCCCAGTGTCTGGTCTCGGGTCGCATCATACCGCGCCGGACCAGCGGCGTCCGCCTCGGCCGAGATCCCAGCCAACAGTGCCGCCGCGCCGGCCAGCCCCGCCACGATGCCAAGGCGCGCCGCGACCGCCCCCATGAGCAGGATACCGCCAATGAGGGCCGTTGACTGGACGCTGGCCAACACGCCGACGGTGCGCGCCCGCAGCCCATCGGGGATGCGCCGCGGCATGACGGTGGCCACACTGGCGCCAAAGCCCGCCAGCGGGACCTGCAGCGCCGTGTAGCCCACCATGACCAGCGCCAGCGGCCGCGCCCACACTACGAGCGGGCCCAACACGAGGGCGGCCAGTCACAGCGATGCCGTGAGCATCTTGAAGAGCGTCAGGCGCCGGCTCGCGGCTCCTGCCCCAAGGCCGCCCGCCACGCCACCCAAGAACCCGTACACCGCCGCGTTTTGATGCAGCACCTGTTCCACAAAGCCGACCCATCCCGGGGACAAACCCCGTCGGCCACCAACACCAGCATCACGAGCATCCACCGGAGCCACGGCTCGCGCCACGCCTCCCAGAGGTTGGACCCGCGCTTGACCTCCCCCTCCGGCGCACGGGGCGGCCCCCGCAGCAGCCCCGCCACGAGCGCGGCGAATGCGCCATCGCTCACGACGTCGGCCAAGATAGTGGCTTGGAGCCCCAGGGCCCCCAGCAGCAGACCGCTCTTGCGGGGCCAACGACCCGCGCCGCGGAGAGTCCGGCCCCCAGAGATGCGTTGGCCGCCTGCAGCTCGCCGTCGGGCACCAGCACGGACAGTACCCGCGCGCGCCCGGCCCGAAACCCCACCGACAGGAATCCCTCGGCCATCAAGCACCAGTTCGTGCGACACGTTGACCGCCAACAGCACCAGGATCACGATCCCCCGGCCCACGTCGCCGGCGGCGGCGGTCCCACCGGTCCGCGAGCACTCCCGCCCAGGAACCGAGCACCACCCGCGGCAGCGCCTGCGCGATGAAGAGCGATCTCAGCCCCAAGAGGGACCCGGGCTGCACCAGCACCCGAAACGGGAGCGCGTGGTCACCTCGCGTGGACACTACCGTGGGGGCCCAGAAGCGGTGGAAGCCGGCACTGAGACCGCAAGCCGTCCGCCACCACACCCCCATGAAACTCCACCCGCCCCACGACAGCATATAAGCGACATTAGTGTCCCTTATTAGCGGGGGTCGGCATGCGAACGGGACCCACCCGGCGGGTGGGTCCCAGTCTGTCGCGACGCTATGCCGTTTCTTCTTTTTGCTTCTTGCCCACGGGCCGCTTGCCGCGCTCGGTCGTCACCATGAGCGGTTGCTCGTGGTTGTCCACCACTTCTTTGGTCACGATGCACTTGGACACATCCTGCCGGCTCGGCATGTCGTACATGACGTCCAGCATGATGTCCTCGATGATGGCCCGCAGTGCGCGCGCCCCGGTGTTGCGGCGCATCGCCTCGCGCGCCACCGCCGACACCGCATCGTCCTTGAACTCTAAATCGATGCCGTCCAGCCCCAACAGCTTCTGGTACTGCTTGACCAAGGCGTTCCGGGGCTCCGTCAGGATGCGCACCAGGGCCGGCTCGTCTAGCGCATCCAGCGTCACTGTGATGGGGAGCCGGCCCACAAACTCGGGAATGAGCCCGAACTTCAAAAGGTCCTCGGGCATGATCTTGGCCAGGATCTCCCCGATGTTGCGGTCCTGCTTGGGCTGCAGTTCCGATCCAAATCCCAGGCCTTTCTTGCCCACCCGGTGCTTGATGAGCTTTTCCACCCCGTCAAAGGCGCCACCACAGATGAACAGGACGTTGGTCGTGTCGATTTGAATGAACTCCTGGTGCGGGTGCTTGCGGCCCCCCTGCGGCGGCACGCTGGCCACGGTGCCCTCCAGGATTTTCAACAGGGCCTGCTGAACGCCCTCGCCGGATACGTCGCGGGTAATCGACGGGTTCTCGGACTTCCGCGCAATCTTGTCCACCTCGTCGATATACACGATGCCCTTCTCGGCCTTCTCCACATCGTAGTCCGCCGCTTGGATCAGCTTCAGCAGGATGTTCTCCACGTCCTCGCCTACGTACCCGGCCTCGGTGAGCGACGTGGCGTCCGCAATCGCAAAGGGCACATTCAGGATGCGCGCCAGCGTCTGCGCCAACAGCGTCTTGCCGGACCCGGTGGGCCCCAGCATGAGGATGTTGGACTTCTGAAGCTCCACGTCATCCACTTTACTGCCCGTGTTGATGCGCTTGTAGTGGTTGTACACCGCCACGGACAGCGTCTTCTTCGCGCGCTCCTGCCCAACCACGTACTGGTCCAGGATCGACTTGATCTCCTGGGGCTTGGGAATGTCCTTGAGGTCAAACTCAACGTCGTCGTTCAGTTCCTCCTCAATAATTTCGGAGCAGAGCTCGACACACTCGTCGCAGATGTACACCCCGCCGGGTCCCGCAATGAGGCGCTTGACCTGGTCCTGGTACTTCCCGCAAAACGAGCACTTCAGCTGGCCCTTCTCGTCAGTAAACTTGAACATCGCCGCCCCCCCTTACTGAGCCGCCCCCATCGCCGGACGTCGCTGGCCGCCGCTCACTGTGCCTCCGTCTTGGACCGCGGCGGGGTGACCCCGTCCACCAAGCCGTATTCTTTGGCTTCCTCCGCCTGCATCCAAAAGTCACGCTCCGTGTCTTTCAGCAGGCGCTCCGACGTTTTGCCGGAGTGGTGCGCCAAGATGTCCACCAAGGTTTGCCGCGTTCGGAGCATCTCCTTGGTATACAGGTCCAGGTCGGTCACCTTGCCACCCACGTTCTGCACCCACGGTTCGTGGATCATAACACGCGCATGGGGAAGCGCGAAGCGCTTGCCCGCGGTGCCACCGGCCAACAGCACCGCGCCCATGCTGGCGGCGGCACCCACGCACAGCGTGGAGACGTCGGGCCGAATGTACTGCATCGTGTCATAAATTCCCAAGCCCGCCGTAACCGAGCCGCCGGGGGAATTGACATAGATTTGAATGTCGCGCTCGGGGTCTTCGCTCTCCAGGAACAGCAGCTGGGCTACCACCAGGTTGGCCACGTCATCGTCGATGGCGCTGCCCAAGAAGATGATGCGCTCCTTTAAGAGCCGCGAGTAGATGTCGTATGACCGCTCGCCCCGGTTGGTTTGCTCCACGACCATCGGCACCAGGTAGTTCATGCTCATGCTTGTGTCTCCTTCACGCCTGACAACGCCTGACGACTCCCTCGTATCCTATGCGCTCGCGGGGCCCGACACCAGACGGACCACCTTCTCCATCAGGAGGCTCTCGCGGGCCGCCGCCACATCGCCCGACTTCTTCATGGCCGCCAGCGCCTCCGCCACTTGCTTGGGGTCGTCGGCGACCTGCTGTGCGACGTACGCCTGAAGCTCCTCGTCAGTGACCGTGAGCCCCTCCGCCTTGGCCAGCGCGTGCAACAGGACATCGTCGCGAATCCGATCTTCCGCCGCAGGGCGCAACTCCTCCAGCAGAGCCGGCAACGTGAGCGCCCGCGCCCGGAGGTACTGGTCCAGATCTGCCCCCAGCTGCTCCAGCGTGCGCTGCATGTCGGACACCCGATGCACCAGTTCATGCTGCGTTAACGCCTCCGGGATCTCAAAAGGCGCGGACTCCTTGAGCTTGCCCAAGAGCTCCGCCATCCGCTGCTGCTTGGACTCCTGCTCCAGCCGGGTCGCCACCGCCTGCTGAACCTTCTCCTCCAGTTCGTCCAGCGTGTCCAAGCCTTCCGCGCGCGCCAACTCCTCGTCAAACGCCGGGACCACACGCCGCTTGTGTTCGTTGACCTTGACCTGGAAGATGGCCGGCTGTCCCGCCAGGCTGGCATCCGGGTAGTCCGGGGGATAGTTGAACCGAACGGTCAGGTCCTCCCCCACATGCCCGCCGATGAGCTGGGCCTCCAGCGGCTCCAGGGTGGCACCCTGTCCCACTTCGATGACGTGGTCGTCTGCCTCCACGAACGGCTCGGTCTCCCCCTCGAGGTCCACCCGGCCCGACAGGTTCACCACCACCCGGCTGCCCGATTCGATGGGATCCTCCTCGCCCGCCACCACCCATTCGGCGTGCCGAGTGGCGACTTGGCGCCGCTCTTCCTCGAGAAGTTCCTCCGTCACTGTGGGCACCTCGGGTGGTACGTCCAACCACTGACGGTAATTCCCTAGCTCAACGGTCGGCATGACGCCCATTTCCGCCGTGAACACCAGTGGTTCGTCCACCCCAACCTCGGTGATTTGCAGGCGCGGCTCCTGAGCAGGAACCACATCGGCCTGTTCCAATGCCTGGGGATAAAACTTATCAATGAGGATGCGCGCCGCCTCTTCCACGAGTGGCCCGGTGCCCACGTAGCGCTCAAACACGTGTCGAGGGGCCTTGCCGCGTCGAAAGCCCGGAATGTTGTACCGCGCCACCAGCTTGCGGAACGCCTGGCCCATGGCAGGCCCCATTTCCGCTGCCGGTACGGTGACGGTCAGACGCACCATGGCTTTCGGCAGCCGATCCACCTGGACTGCCAGGGACAGAAGTTCCTGCCCCTGATCCTGTTCCTGTTCTTGCCCCTGCACCCGCATCCTCCTAAAACCGCCTCACCGCCTCATCGCGGCGCGCTGTCAAAATGCCTTGGTACCCTAACACGGGTGGCGGTCCTCTCAGACCCTCTGGTGCGAGGGGAGGGATTCGAACCCTCAAGCCCGAAGGCACGAGATCCTAAGTCTCGCATGTCTGCCGGTTCCATCACCCTCGCCCACCGTGCTCGCATTATAGCACGGGTCCTGGCGCGCCCCACCGGCCCCAAAAAGGCCGGCCTGTCCACACAGACAGCGACCGGCTTGACCAACGGCGGCATGATGAAAACGAGTGGTGCGCCCGGTAGGATTTGAACCCACGACCTTCAGATTCGAAGTCTGCCACTCTGTCCCCTGAGCTACGGGCGCACAAACAAAATTGGGGTGAATGAGGGGACTTGAACCCCCGGCCTCCAGGGCCACAACCTGGCGCTCTAACCAACTGAGCTACATCCACCGCCCCACGCATCGCCCACCGATGCTTCTGAAGTTTAACACGGGCGGTGCAGCGCCGCAAGCGCTCGCGGCATGTCCACCGCCGCCGGACTGGTAGCGGGATCGACGCGGGGGGCGCACGTTTTTTTACGGATGAACCCGCTCGCGGCAAGCGTCGGGCCAACCTTACTCGGGCGCCGGGTCTGCCACCACCGCTCGACCCGCAGTCCCGGAGGCCGCCAAGGACTGGCCGGGGCGCAGGCGCCAGCCACCTACCACGCCCACCAGCGCCAGCAGCGCGCTGTTGCGGGCGGACGCGACGAGCAGCACCCCGGCTTGTGTGTGAAGTATGGCAAACGCGAAAGGATAGTCTGCCGTCGTCAGCACGCAAACCAGCAACACGAGCCAGCGGGGGCGCCAATCGGCCAATGCCCACAAAGGCAGCATCCACAAGAGGTACTGGGGGGAAAACAGGGTGCCGGCCAACACCAGCCACGTCACGCTGAGGGCGGTGGCCTCTCGCAGTGTGCAGCGCCCCTGGCTATAGCGGACCCACAGCGCACCCTGCCCTCCAATCTGCGCCATGACCAAAACCAGGCGAATGGCCGGCATTTGGGGCCCGAGAACGTTCCAGGAACCAAAAGCGTGCGAAAGGTGCAGGGGACCCGTGACCGCGCCCACGGTTGCGGCCAGCGACTCGATCTCCACCGGGCGATGCACGTACCACAGGATGCTGCTGAAGGCGTGGGCCCCCGTGCCAAGCGCGGCCAGCCCATAGGACGCCAGCACAGCGCCGCCGGCTGCCACGGCGCGGTCCCAGCGCCACCGTCCGGTCGCTCGCCACTCCGCCACGAGCCAGAGCGGGCCGAGAACGGCACCAAACCACTGCAGGGCGGCCGCGGCAGCCGTCCAAGCCCACGCGCGCGACCACCGACCACGCTCCGCCGCGAGCAGCGCCAACACCACAAGCAGGCTGGGGACTATATCGAACCGCGTGCACAGGATGAAAATGCCGCCCAGTGCGCACCCCAGGAGCCACGTCCGCGCGGCCGGCGGATCGCTTTGCCGCAGTACGCCGTACAGCACGGCGCCGACAGACGCCATTGCAAACGCAAACACGAGCGGGACGGCCGCTGGCAACATCGGCAGAATGGCTGTCGGCGGGTATTCGAGCGGCCAGGACATTCCGGGGTGCGCCAGAAAAGCCATCGCGTACGCATGATACTCCGACACATCGAGCGAGAACGGCGCGCGCACCACGGACGGGATGAACACGACCAGCAAAAGCCACCAAGACGACCCGGCCCGGACAGTGGAGGGACTCGCCTCTTTTGTCGCCGCGTCGATTGTCCTCACCGTCTCCCCGCGCTGCTTGCCACTAGACTGACCATGCCGGAGGGCTCGCGGGCTGTCAAGCGCACGACCCCTCATGGCGCCGGAGGAGGGGCGGCTTGCGTGATGCCGACTGTTGAGCCACACGCATGGCGACTCAGCGCAAAGGCCACCGGCGGACGCCGCCACTCTGCTGGGACGGGTACTCGCGGAGTCTGTGATGGCCTCGCGAGTTTGCGAATGAGGTTTGCACCACTGAGACCCGAGCCACGGCGTCAACAGGCCCAGTGTCAGCTTGGGGGCGGGCCAGCACCCACCCGCCACCAGGGCGCCTGAGGCGGTCGCTGCCTCAATCCGCATGCCGCCCTCCATAGCGCCATCGCGCGCGTGCCACACCCCGAATGGCTGCGGCCTCGGCGGACCGCAGACGGCGCCGAACGCCATACAGAGAAGGATACGACGACTGGGCTCGACGGAGGTGACAGACCCGTGCGCCGCGGCGACGCGACAACCGTCTCGGGGACCGAACGACACTGGCACCGCCTGTGCCGCCACAAGCACCAGCCGTCCAGGGGGACGCCCGGAAGCACTCAGCAGCGAGGCGGACGTCAGCCGGACGACCCACGAGATAGTCCAATCCGCGTCCGCCTGGTACCAGTTCAGTCACTCCACGGTCCGTGTCGGGCAGGACTCTCAGCGCACACGCGCCGGCGCCGGTGGTCCCCACGCAGGCCACGGGAACCCCATGTTCGTGACACACCGCCGCGCATCGACTCGGAGGCCGGCGGTGCGGGGCCCGTGGCGCCGGGGGATTGGGCAATGCCGGCCGATGCGGGCTGCTTGGCCTTCCCCCGCGCGCATCGGTACCGGTGTCGGCGTGCTGCCGCCCGCCGCGGGTGTGGCGCCCCACACTGCGCTGCATGCGCATCCCTGCTGCGATCCGTGTTGCCCATCCGCGGCCGCAGTTTCTCGCTATCGCGCGCTATCCCACTCCCCGTAACAGCACCCACCCCCGTCCCGAGGCACCACAGCCACCCCGCCTCTTTTCTTGACGCCACCTATTCTTTCCGTACAACCTTTCGTTACAGCCTTTCCTTACAACAGAAGGCGTTGAGCCCGTCTTCTCCTGCACCATCCCACAGACGCCATCACCGTGCCAGCGGCCACCTTGCTGACTCAGAGAAGTGGGTACATGAACGGCGGCGCCATCCCTGCCCGCGGAGCGCCTCCTGCATGCCCCTCGGTGGGTTGCTCGATGGCCGTGGTGAGGCACCACACCGCGTGTGCGCCCGCAGAGTGGCGCGGGGCGGCGCAGCCCGGATTCCTGGTCCGGTACGGAGCCCGCCGGGCCGTCCGTCCGCGTCCGGCCCGGTGGCGACGGGTCGGAGTGCCGCCGTCCCCCGGGCTCCGGCGCTCATTCGCCGACAGGTCTGGAGCGACGGAAAGTAGTTGATGGACAGCGGGCTGGGCATCCAGCGCTCAGCTGGCAGAGCTGCGCGGGCGTGTCGTACCGCGCATAGCCCACCATGCGGCGAACGACCGGCCGGTTCTTCTCCTCGACATAGCGTCCGTCCTTCGGGCGATAGGGACGGGACCGCGTGAACGTGAGGGGGGCGGCCTGGCACCCGCGTCCAAGTTCGGGCTGGATGAATTCGCGCCCGCTGTCGGACTCGGGGCCCACGATGGGAACCGGGCCGCTCGCCATCGTCGGCGGCAACGCGACCAACACCCACTTCGGCGCCGGGTTGGGGACCACAACCGTCTCGGCCCCCCGGCGGCCACGTCGGCCCACCCCATGGGGAACAATAAGCGCCGCGGGCCACCCCGCCGTCATGCGCTGCCAGGTCACTTTCCAAAACGGCGGGCTCCGCGTCGTCCCACTCGGCCAACGGGCGGATCGGGATTTGGTGCTTGCGCAATGCCCCCGGCTTGGTGCCGCTCCGCCCCTTGATCTCTCGTCGGCGGCGCCCGTCGCCAAGACGCCGGTCGCGGGATGCGGGACTGAGCGCGAGCACCTGGGCACGAACCACGTCCGCCCCCACGAGTGCGCCATGGCGGGTAAGCGTCCACCGCGTCGGGCAGCACGGGGGCCAAGCGCTTGCCGGCGGGGCAGTTCCGCCCCAACCCGATCTGCCGTAGCGCGGCTTGGGTCTCGGCCGGGTGTACGGGCGCCCGTCCGCGGCCGGGGGCGCCGCACCGCGCTGGTGGCGCAGCCCCCTCCTGCCGGTGGCCACGCGGTCCCTCATCGGCCTCTTCCGCGCCTTGGCCCTCCGCCGCTATTGCGGGGCCCACGCCGACCCACGGTTTGGCGCCAACGCCATTTACCGGAACGCGGTCGCTCTCCTGTCGTCCGTTTGGACGACTCGTTGAACTGGCGGAGAATTTCCGACGCACGCGGTCTCGCAGCCGTCCGGCCGACCCACGGATCGCATGAGGTCGAGTTCCTGAGGCCGCGGCACCCGTGACTCGTGCTCGCCCCGGTCCAGTGCCTGCAGCCCGAAAATGCGGCGGAAGCTGGCATTCACCCGCATCCCAGCCCCTGCCAAGGCATCAGCGGAGTGCGGGGGAACAGAGCCGTCATCAGCATCCCCGGCGCCCCCGCTAGGTCTGTGACCATCTGAATGAAAGGAGCGCCGTCTGCCGCACGCAACCCGCAGGCGCCGGCTCCACTTCATCAGGCAGAGATTCTCCCCATTCAGCGATGAACACATCGCGGTTCACCCAGCAACCGGGCCGCGCGCTAAACCAACTGCCGACACAGGCAAGCCGGCGGCGTACGCCCAGGTCCTACCGAAACCGGGCCAGGGCGGCGTCCCAGCCACGCTGTACTTTGGTCGTCTCGCCGGAGGACGGCATCGGTCGCCACGGGTTTTGGAACGCATCCCGGTGGATATGTGTCAGAGTTCTTTCCTAACCGGTTCACCATGACCGGCCGGTTGTCCCAGATTCGCTGACCACAGAGGGGCGCGGAGGCGTCACACGACCGCATAACCTTGCCCACGGCGCGGTCGGTGTGGTGCGCGAGGGGCATCCGGATCCCGAAGGAGCCATCAAAAAGAGACACAGGCTGCACTTTGTCCTCTCCGACGGACAGCCTGTGTCCCCCACGGGGCCTACTGTACACGACTTGGCTGGCTGGGTCACCGCCTACGAGGCGTGTTGGCAGGATCCGGCCGCGCCCTGGCGGCCGTGTCCGCAGTGCACCCGCCGCCGGGCGTGGCACAGCAGCCGCGCGCGGTGGGTGCACTGGGCGCCGAGCCAGCGCGACCATTTGGGCTTGCGCCGCCTGCGGTGCCGCCCGTGCCACCCCGTGGAAACGGTGTTCCCCCCCTGGCTGTTGCCATATGAGGAACTTCCCGTGGCGTCCCTGGACCCGCTGCTGCCAGCCGCGGGGCTGGGCGCGTCGTGGGCGACCGTCGCCGCGCAGACCGGCGCCGCCCCCGTGACGGTGCGGCGCTGGGGCCCGCAGGGCCCGGGTCTGCACCAAGGCGTCCTCCAGCAGGCCACCCGCTGGGGGATCCCGCTCACCTGGCCGACCCGGGGGCCCGGCCGGGGCGCGGTCGGCCGATTGGGGTGGGCTCGGACTCGCCTGGGCGGCTATTGGCCTAGCGATGATTATTACTGTTATGCTTTGTGGAGCAATGAACCAGAGCCATGCTCTTATGCCACCGACCCCACCGCCGTTCCTGACTGGTCAGTATTTGGTAGTTTTACGCAAACGGGGTGTGGAAGCAAATTCCCCGTGCCGCTGTATTTATACCAATACAGGGAACGCACCACGGCCACTGCAGCTGTGTCGTCGGGATGCGGGGTATCAAACTTTGCCGGGGGACAGAATCTGGATCTGGCCAGTTCGGATGACAAGGGTGGAGAGAGTTACATGTTGCCAATTGCGTAAGAGATGGATCGGGGCTGACAAGCGGTGGACCTATCCTCCGTTGGTCCAGGTCCGCCCGCCGTTGGCGGTCTGCCAGGCGGCGTAGTCAAAGGTGGTGCCTTGGCGGCGCGTCGCCAGCACCACACCGTTGTTGCGTCCCGAAAAACTGATGCCAGCAAACGTCCAGCCCGGGGTGAGGCGCCACGTGACCCGCCAATCACGGCCGCCGTCGGCGCTTGCCCACAGATTGCGCCCGGTGGTGATCCACACCGACCCGGGGGCTGCAACCGCCAGGCTTAGACGTGAGGTCAGCACGGCAGGGGCGGGCAGGGCGGCGGCCAATGTCCACGGCGTTTTCGATCCGCTGGCCGTGTATACCGCGAGACCGGTGAATTGGGTGCCGTCCACGGTAACCGGCAGATAGCCTTGGTGCGCGGATGCCCAGACCGGGGGAAACGAGGCCAACTGCGCAAGCGCCCACGCCTTTGGGACGACGAGGGACACGGGGGTCCAGGTTCTTCCGCCGGGCGCGGCGCGATACAGCCACACCATCCCTTCTCCCGCCGTGATGCCCGTCAGCCACAGGTCCCGCGCGGGGCTTACGGCGAGACCGGTTTTGTCTCCATAGTACGGCAGGGAGCCTGGCGGCCGCGAGGTCAGTCCGTTGCCGCTGCCAGCCACCAGATCCCAGGTCCCCCCCGCGTTGGGCGAATGCCACAGGTTCACCGTTTCGCCGCCGGAGGCGCCTGCGCCAAACCCGAGTAGCCACCACTCGGACCCTCCAATGGTAAGGTCTTGACGCCCGGCTAAGAAGGTCGGCAGTTTTGTAGGCACCCATCGATGATCGTGACGAAGCCAAACCCGCGTGCAACCCATCACCATGGGAGTCGACCCAACCGCTTGGAAGGCGCCGGGCGCCGAACACGCCGCCGCACTGGGAACGGTGGATTCGGTCCCACGCTGATCTTGGGCCATCGTCACCACGATGCCGTGGAGCGTCTTCACGGCGAGCCAGGAGTCGTTCCCCAGCTGCAGAACACCCAAGGCCTGACCGCTCAGGGGACGAGGTACCAACTGGTGGGGCGCGCCGGGATGTGCCACGGGAGGAAACGGCGGTACGTGACGGGTCGCCGCTGATGGTGCCCCGCAGCCCGCAACGACAAGGACGGCTAAGCTCACCACCCCAATCCGTCGGATCAGTGGCCAGCCGAACTGGCCGACGAGCTCGCGTGGCGCCATCCGTCGGTTCGGCATCTCCCTCCCCCGCTTCCAGTCCAACGGTCCTAGTGTGTAAACGAGATCGGGGCGATTATGGTTCCAGGCGGGTTGAGCGGTGCCGCGTACGGTTTGTGTGGGTCGGGTGTGCGCTACTTGTAGTGCCGGCCAGCGCCGCGCCGGAACGGGGCCGCGGACCGGCTGCCGCCCACGCCCACTCCACGCCACCCATGATCGACCGGCTGGCCACGCCGCAAGGAAATCCTTTCGGCGTACTTCCGCGCAAAAAAGGTCCCGGACGGGCTGTCCGGGGCCAATCGGGATCGCAACCTTCGCTCTCTCCCGATTTTTCCTAGCGTCACACCTGCAACCGTTCCGCGGGCGGCCCGGCCTGCGCCTGGCGCCGGGGGTCCTGGGCCGCGAGCCGCGCATGGGTCACGCCCCACGTCCGCACGGCGGCAAACACGTCAGGCGACCGTTTCCACAAGGGCCGGGTGGCCGCCACGGCCTCGAAGATATCGGGCGGTTGGAGGTCGTGGCCGGCGGCATAGGCGAGGTGCAACGCGTCGATGACGGCCGTCTCAATTTCGGCGCCGTGGAAGCCCGCCGTCACGGCGGCCCACGCGGGCAGGGGGAAGCCAGCCGGGTTGCGGTGCCGCTCGGGATCCTCAGGGAGGTCCAGCCAGAAGCTCTTGTCCAGGCGGCCCTTGCGCAGGAGTTCGGGCGGCAGCGCGGTCACGTCGCTGGCTGTCATAAAGATGACGACCCCCGAGGATTCCTGCATCCAGGTCAGCAAGGTCTGGAGCATTCGGCGGGCGATCTCCCCGCCATTGCTACCCGAGCCGGCCAACCCTTTCTCCACCTCGTCGATCCAGGCCACCACGGGGGCCATGCCGGACAATTGCCCGAGCACGGTGCGCAGGTTCTTCTCCGACTCCCCTACGCAACTGCCGTGCAGGCGGCCAAACTCCACGCGCGCGAGCGGCAAGCCCCAATGCGCGGCCACGGCGCGGGCGCTGAGGCTCTTGCCGGTGCCGGGGGGCGACCAACAGGACGCCCTCGGGCTGGGGCAGCCCGAATTCCGCCGCGGCGGGCTCATACGCTTCGCGCCGGGCCGTCAGCCACGCCTTCCGGCCCGCCGTGGCAAACCCCGGGCCGGCAATGCCCTCCACCGTCACCGGGCGGCCGCTGCGCCACAGTACGTGCGTCAGCACGAGGCTGCGTTCCACGAACTTGGGCGGGGTAATCGTGAGCATCGGGGTCACGCGACGCAGTGCGGCCCATGGCGTGTCCCGGATCAGCAGCAGCACCAACACGCGGGCGCGGTCGTGGGCCCACTTCAGGCGCTCGGCCATCGACTCGGCCACGTCCGCCATCCACGCCTGCTGCACGGGCGCACCGGTGAGCCTGATGAGCGTCCGTTGGGCCCACGCGCCCTCTTGGGCGTGGCTCGGGCCAACGCGTCCGGCCACTGCGTCCATTGCCGCACGAAGGCAGGCTGTCGGGCCGCAGGGGCGCCCCCGTGGGGAGGATCGCGCAGTGGCCTGCCGCCGCCACGGCGGCGGCGTCCGTCACGCGGTCCACGGGCAACGGCGGTGCTCGTTAAGCCCCTGCGCGTCGTCCGGGGTCTCCTGGGGGCTCAGGGCGAGCCTCTGATTCGCTTCTGGTTGCCGGTCGCTCAGATTGAACAACGGGGGCGGCTTCCGCGTGACGGTCTGGGTATCCACGGCCGCCACCTGACCCGGCGTCCCGGGCGGCATCGGCGGGCACGCGGCCCGGGTGCTCCGGGTCGGGCGGGTCTTGGGGATGCCAGCCCGCCGGGTAGGGGGCTCCGCCCGCCCCGGCGCACCTGGCGCGCACGCGGGCGAAGGGTCCGGGCCAAAGTCGGCAATCTGGCGGTTCCGGGGCGCGATCACGGCGAGCGCGGGCGTCTGCACGCGCCCCACGCTGAGCGTGCCGGTGCCGGCGGTGCCATGGCACAGGGTGAGGGCGCGGGTCGCGCTGAGCCCCACCAACCAATCCGCCTGCGCTCGGGCTTCCGCGGCCGCGGCTACGCCGTCGTAGGCGTGGGCGGGTTGCCGGTGGGCCAGCCCCGCCCGGATGGCGCCGGGAGTGTTGTCACTAAGCCACAGGCGCTCCACCGACTGGGTCGCGTGCAGGTGACGCAGGATCCAGCGGGCGATCAGCCCCCCTTCCCGGTCGGGGTCGGTCGCCACGATAATGCGGGTCACGTCCGGGCGGGCGATCCGACCGCCGATGACGGCCAGTTGGTTCGCGCCGGGGGCCGTGGGGGTCACGCGAAACGCGTCCGGCAGCATCGGCAGGGTCTCCCACGCCCAGCGCTTCCCGGGATCGTAGGCGTCGGGTTCGGCCAAGGTCAGCAGGTGGCCGAAGCCCCAGGTGATGATGTGCTCGCCCGCCGTGAGATAGCGGCCCACGCTGGGCTTCTCGGCCAGAGTCAAGGTGGCCATGATGGGATCATCTCCTCACAAGATAAAACAGGCCCCGCCCGATTGGGCGGGGCCTCTGCCAACGGCAAAAGACCGTCGCAGCCCTCGTTCAGCCGCCGATTCCGATGGCGGGCGCGATCGGTGGCGGCGTCGTTCCGTACGTTGACTCGTCGGTCATCACGCCGCTCGCTGCATCGATGACAACTCGGACCCAGGTGAAGTATTCCGGACCAAACCCACCAGGCTGCGGCCCCTGAAACAATTGGGGACTACTGTAGTCCACCGTGATCACCCAGACGGGGCGGGTCGGGTTGATGATCAGGCTGGCGGCCAGGCTTGGCAACGCCCGGTGCAAGGCCCCATACGTGGTTAGCACCGCTTGCGTGATGGTCCCCTGCTGCGCCCATCCCTTCTCTGCCTGCGCCTTGCTCTCCAGGGCAGCGCCGGCGGCCACCGCTCGGCCGAGGTTTGTACTTCCTGACTGCGCGGTCGCAGCACCGGCCTGGTTGCATACTCGGTAGTGCTTCATGCAGTGGGCCAAGCCAGGCACGGCGGCAGCGCAGTTCTGATGTTGCGCGATGCAATGCGCCAAGGCTGCCTGATTCACGCCGTGGAACACATCGGGAGAAACAACCGCTGCCACAGCGGACTTTGGACGTCCCAGGTGATGGACCAATGGCGAGCCCACCCACGCCAGCGCACCTAGAACGAGCGATGCACTGGCTGCCCATATTCCGGGGTGGGAGATCCTGTGACGCTGTAGACTCTTGAGCCGCATCGGAACGGCCTCCTTCCGCGGCGGCCACTGTGGTTTGCTATCGCTCCACTCGCTTGCTTGGTAGCTGATACCGTTCAAACAGTATCCTTGCAAGGTGTCACTCCCACATCCATATACCATCTTATCGTAAACATCACTACCGTTAGAGAATTGCCGTCATGTAGTTGTTGAAGGTTATGGATTACTGAGTCAGTTCTATAATGGTACTTCCTCAAACGTGATCCGTATCCGCTGCGTTCAGTGGTTTTTGGGGGGTTCGAGCCGGTCATTGGGCCGCTGGCAGCGGTCGTGGTGACGCAGGACGATCAACGGCCACGGTGCGACCAACAAAGACCCCGCAAGCCCTGCCGGGATTCAAGTTTTGTTGGTGTCCCCGGCAGGATTCGAACCTGCGACACCGGGATTAGAAGTCCCGCGCTCTATCCAGCTGAGCTACGGGGACACGCTTTACAGGGCCATGGCTACGCCCGCAATTAAGGATACCATGGGCTCTGACCCGCCACAACGGCCGGAGCGCTGCTCAATCGGTCCGCAGGAAGACGTGAGACGATGGCTCATTCGCGGACCCCCGCCGCCGCGGGGCAGGTCCGCCCGCCGCAACAGGTTCGGCGGCCAGTGGGGCCGCCCTCAATAATTGTGCCGGCCTCCTGTTAGAGCGCGCCCAGCGCCTGGGCGGCGTAGACAAGCAACAACGCACCGGTCATGGTGAAGAGAATCCCGGTCACCCGCTGAAGCCAGGGCCCCCACTGCGCTTGCCAGCGCCCCACGAGGGCTGGGCCGCCCAACGCCACCAGCCCCACCAGCAGGCCGGCCACCGCGGCCCCGTACAGCACCGTTGTGGCGGCGCCGAGCCAGTATGAGCCCGCGGTCAGTGGGATGAGCACCATCCCGATGAAGATCGGCGCGGCACAACTTTGCGAGGCCACCCCATACGCCCATCCCATGCGATAGAGGGCCGAGGCACTCGCGGCCTTGTCCGTCCGCCCACCGCGGTGGGACATCCAGGCCTCCAGCCAGCCGAGACGGCGACCCAGAAGCAGGACGGGACCAAAGGCGACCAAAACGATCCCGACCAAGACATTCAGGTAAAGAATCTCGTGGTACAACAGCGAACCGACAAAGGCCACCACCAAGCCAACCACCGCGTAGAATGACACGATTCCCGCGGCCATCCAGCGGCTGCCCGAGACGAGGGAATACCTCGCGGCGGGGCTGCTGGGCCCGGAGCGGCCGGTGATAAGGTACCCCAGGAACGCGGGGGTCAGCGCCAAGCCGCAGGGGGAAAAGAAAGAAGCCGTACCGCCGACCAGCGCCAACCCCAAAAGCCAGGGCCCCGGCAACGTGCGCAGGTGGCTCAGCCACGCGGTCCCGACGTGGAGGGTGAGCCAGATGCCCGCTCCGAAAAAGGTCACCACGCTAATTGCCCACAGTACGGTGCCCCGCCGCTGAACGTTGGCCATGCCCCACCCCCGGCCCGCGTGTGTCCGCCCTGGCTCCCAACGCAGTATACGCCGACGGCTCGGGTGCAGATCGTCAATAACGTACCTGCCGGGGAGGCTCACCGCATGCGCACGGACCCGACACACCACGCCGCGTGACCGACGTGCAGTGCAGCCCGAGTCCGAACCGCCGTCGACTGGCGAGGTTGCCGCCCACTCTCCACACCACACGCACCAGTGGGGCCCCGCTGGTGCAGGACCCCACTGGTCAACTGGTCGGGGCGGAGGGATTCGAACCCCCGACCCCTTGCTCCCAAAGCAAGTGCGCTACCAAGCTGCGCTACGCCCCGATGTGCCGCGTCTCGGTCGCCTCATGCTACCAGCCGCGCAGGCTGGACGTCAAGCGCGCCGGACGCTCCACGACAGCGCGCCCACAATCACCGCCACCAAAATCACGGCGCCAATCGTGTGATGGCCCATCCGGGCCACCAAGCCACCGGCGGCCAGCGCCACCAAGCCCAACAGAGCCAGCCACGGGTCTTCCACGAACAACCCGTAGATTTCTTCCAGCGCCTTCATGCCGCCACCCCCTGGTCTCGGAGCTTCAGTCCCGCCACCAGTCGCTGGCTCAGCACCAGATAGATAACCACCAGAGCTAGGAGCGACGCATCCGAACCCGGCCAGTGCACACCCAGAGCGCTACCGGCCCAAAACGTCCCGAAGCTGGTCAGCATCACACCCACCACAAACTTCAACACGTTTTCGGGCACCAGCGTGAGCGGCCCCTTGAGCGCCACGCCCAGGCTCACCACCACCACCAAACCCAACAGCGCGCCCGCGATGGCCGAAGGATATTGGTTGGCCACCGAACCCATGGTCAGGACGATCACCACCACTTCCAACCCTTCCAACAACACCCCGTTGAACGCCGTGAGGGTTGCCTGGAAGTCGCTCACGTCGTCACCGCCGATCTTGTTTCGCTCGCGCTCGTAAATCTTGGCCTCATCGTGCAGGGCTGCCCGGCCCGAGAAGCGAAGAATGGCCTTGCGGATCCACTTGAGCCCGAACAGCAACAGCAGCACCCCGATGACACCCTTCAGCACGTCGACCGGCACGTACTTCAGCACCTCGAGACCCAGGATCGCGACCAATAGGGCCAAAGCCAGCACGGCCAGTAGCGTGCCTTTCATCGCGGGCCGGAACCCGCGCACCGTGCCCACCGCCAGCACGATGGTCAGGGCCTCGCCAAACTCCACGCTGGAGGCCAGAAAGGCCGCAATCAAGACGGGCCAAACCAAATGCGTCACCTCGCTTAGGGGGTATGAGTTCCACAACCACGTTAACGAACAATCGGCGGGGCGTAAAGACTCAACCCACAGACGGGAGCGTAAAACTTGTCATCCGGGACCGAGGACGAGACCACCGACCGGCAGCGCCTCAGGCCCCCTCACCGGAGCGCCACTCGGCCACCAGCTGGCGCAGTGCCTGCGCCCGATGGGAGACCGCATTCTTTTCATCCGTGGACCACTCCGCCAGGGTGCGTCCGTCGGGCCCCACAAAGATGGGGTCGTAGCCAAACCCATTGGTGCCGCGCGGCACCATCCCGATGTGACCTTCGATGACTCCCTCGGCGGAGTAGAGCCCCCCGGTGGGAGTCGCCAGCACCACCACCGCCCGCATGCGAGCGGTGCGCGCGGGCCATGGCACCTCCAACAGCTGTACCAGCACGGCCTCCACGTTCTGCCACGGGTCCTCGCTGACGTACCGGGCGGAATGCAACCCCGGCGCCCCAGAGAGCGCATCCACCTCAATCCCGGAGTCGTCCGCGAGCGCGGGCTGGCTCCGCTGCTCGACCACAAATCGGGCCTTGGCGGTCGCGTTCTCCAGATAACTGCTGCCGGTCTCGGGCACCACCACCCCGGCCCCGACAAACGCCGGCACCACGTGGATGCCGTATGTCGCCAGCATCGCATCAAACTCGCGAGCCTTGCCCGCGTTGCGGCTGGCCAGCACCCACTCAGTCACCGACCAGTCGTCCCGCGGTCGGGAGCGCCTGCTCCACAGCCCCGATGAGCGCGTCGATGCCGGCCTCGGCCACATCCAGCACCGCATCCAGCTGCCGGCGATCGAACCAGGCGTGCTCTGCCGATCCCTGCACCTCCACCAGCCGGTGGCGCTTGGTCATCACCAGGTTCAGATCCACATCGATCTGGGAGTCCTCCTGGTAGTCCAAGTCCAGCCACACCTCGCCGGAAGCCAACCCGACGCTCACGGCCGCCAGCCAGTCGCGCACCGGCGGCTTCGGATGACTTTCGCGCTCGAGCGCCATCAGCAAGGCGGCAAAGCCCGCTGTGAGTCCCGCCGTCCGGGTGCCGCCGTCCGCCTGCAGCACGTCCACATCGATGGTGTAGCTCTTCTCCCCCAGGCGGTCCAAGTGGACCGCGGCCCGGAGTGCGCGGCCGATGAGCCGCTGAATCTCCATGGTGCGGCCCTGCAGACGCCCGCGCACCGACTCCCGGGGGGTGCGCTGGTGGGTGGCGCGCGGCAGCATCGCGTACTCGGCATGCACCCAGCCTTGGCCCTTGCCCCGCAGAAAGGGTGGCACTCGGTCCTCCACGCTGGCCGTGGCCAGAACCCGCGTGGCCCCCACGGTGATGAGGCACGACCCCTCGGCATGCTGATTGACCCCCATCTCCAGCGTGAGCGGTCGGAGCTCGCCGGGGCCCCGCCCATCGGTTCGGTCCACGTGATCATCCCTTTCGTGGTTGTCTTGTCCTTGCGCGTCGGAAAAAAACCCTCCCGCACAAGCCGGGAGGGGTCAACCCTGGTGGAGGCGGGGACGCACTGCCCGTCCCGTCCGAGAACCAGTGAAGCAAAACCGCTACGAGCGTAGCCCCACGCTTGTTCTCGTTCCCTGGAGCCCCGTGGAGCTGGATTCCAGTGAACCATCCCTAAGGTTCCCCACCGTGGCACGGGAGGACCACGAGGGTATCCTACAGTTTTACGCTGCCAGGGTCGGTAGGCACGGAGCCCCGGGAGACGTTAGTCGCACTGTTAGGCGGCTAAGGCGAGTTCGGAACCGTTGTCGTTGGCAAATAAAACGTTCCGCTGTTTAACGAGGCACGGACCTCGGCTCGCTGTCTTACCCCCAGCATTCCCGTCGAATCTAGTTCGCCCCCAAGTGTGAGCGTGCACTCAGCGCCGTCCACGCACCGCACGCGCTATGCGCCGGTCCGCATCCCGCCGCGCGATGGACTCGCGCTTGTCGTACAGCTTCTTGCCGCGAGCCAGCGCCAACTCGACTTTGGCGCGGCCCCGTGCGTCAAAGTATACCCGAAGTGGCACCAGCGTAAAACCCCGCTGCTTCACTTTCGCTTCCAACTCTTTGATCTCGCGTCGATGCAACAGGAGCTTGCGCGCCCGGTCCGGCTCGTGGTTCCAGCGGTTGCCCTGCTCATAACGCGGGATGTGCAGGTTGATGAGCCAGCACTCGCCCTGGCGCACCAAGGCGTGGCTGTCGCGTAGGTTGGCATGGCCCTGCCGAAGCGACTTCACCTCGGTGCCATAAAGCACCATCCCGGCTTCCACCCGCTCGATGATTTCATAGTCGAATCGCGCACGGCGGTTTTCCGCCACCCGCCGCTCCTCTGCGCTCATCGTCGCTCCCCCCTGCCTGAGCTCTCGGAGTTTACGCGTCGCGGCCGCACTGCGCAAGCGTTACGCCTCTGGACGGCAGGCAATCGACAGGCTTCCCTGACCAATCGCGCGGCAGGCAATCCGCGACGCATGGGTCTTGTTCCAGGTGTCCAGCGCCTTGGCGACCACCTGGGCGGCAGCCGGATTCAACACGGCATCCAGGTGGTAGGTGCGGCCGCGTGTGCACCAGGTGGAGGTCACGGTCCAGTCGTTGGGGTTGTTCCAGAACAGCGTGCCGCGGCCGGGAAGGTCCACCGGTCCAAACGCCTTCTCCACCGCGCCCGTGGAACTTGGCCCCACGACCTGGGTCACCGCAAACAGCCACCGCTGTTGGGTCCAGGCCGTGAGCGACAGCGCCTCCCCCTCCAGATACGTGGTGGCATACACGTCGTGATAATACGCATCCAATCCAAACACGTGGGCGGTGGCCGATGATTCGGTCCAGGCCGGCAGGCGCGGCAACGCACAGCGGCCAAGCGTCGTAATGTGAAGGCGCAAGGTCGAGGATTCTGTAAAAGCATGACCGTCGTGCGCCACCACCAGGCGCAGCGCCAGAATGATGGCCACCAACGCAGCCAGCGGGACGATCACCAAGGACGCCTTCACGTGTCCCACCCTTTCGGCCCAGCCATTGGTGCGGTGTGGTCGTGGGCCACGCCTGCCGACTTTGCCTAATCCGGTATCCTGATACTACAGGAAACTATGCGAGGAGGCGAGGACATGGCGCGTTTGGATCAGCGGGTGGCGGTGGTGGCGGGCGCCACACGCGGGGCCGGCCGCGCCATTGCCGTTCAGTTGGGACACGCGGGGGCGACCGTGTACTGCACGGGTCGCAGCGTCACGGGCCACACCACCGGCCGCCCAGAGACCATTGACGAAACGGCGGATCAGGTGACGCGCGCCGGGGGCCGCGGCATTGCCGTGCGCGTTGACCACACCGACCCCGACCAGGTCAATCACTTGGCACAGGTGATCCAGCAGGAGCAGTTGGGACGTTTGGACATTTTGGTCAACGACATTTGGGGCGGCGACGCGCTCACCGACTGGCACCACCCGTTTTGGGCCCATGACCTGCGGGACGGACTCACGCTGCTGGAGCGGGCGGTGACCACCCACATTATCACCGCCCATGCGCTGGTGCCCCTGATGGTGGCACGGCAGCAGGGACTGGTGGTCGAGGTGACGGATGGCCACACTTGGGCGTATCGCGGATCGTTCTTCTACGACCTGGCCAAGGTGGCAGCCATGCGGATGGCGAAAACCATGGCCGAGGAGCTAAAGTCGTTCGGGGTAACGGCAATCGCGGTCACGCCCGGATACCTCAGGTCGGAAGCGGTGCTGGACCGTTTTGGCGTTGGCGAACCCAACTGGCGCGACGCCATTGCCCAAGACAAGTTCTTCGCCTTCTCGGAGACCCCGCATTATCTGGGCCGCGCCGTCGTGGCGCTGGCCACCGACCCCAACGTAGCCAAGCATGCCGGCCAAACCCTCGCCACCTGGGACCTGGCGGAGACTTATGGCTTCACCGACTTGGATGGGGCCAGACCGCATTGGCAACGCAACTTCGTGGCCGTCACGCAGCAGGAGTCATGACCTTGAGGTCGGCTCACGCGCGTCACAACTTGCCCCCGATGGACCAGTCCGCCGCATAGGGGATGAGCCCCAGCTTGGCGGCCACGCGCCGTAACGCCGGGTTGGTCCACGAGGTGCTGTACAGTGGCACACGGCCCGCCTCGCGGACGGCCGCCGCCGAGGCTGCCACCACGCGGGGGGCCAGCTCGCGTCCCCGGTCGGCCTCCGCGGTTTCCACGCCCGCTTCGGCCGCCGCACCGCCCCACCGCGCCGAAAAACAGACGCTGCTGGCGGCCTTGTCCCGCACGATGCCCATGACGGGCTGGCGGTCCTCGCCCAGGATGTCCTCCCATCCGCCGCCGAAATGCGTCGCCAGAAGGGCCGAATCGTCAATGCATACCACGGCCGCGGGCTGGGGCAGGTCCCCCGGAAACCGAAACGCCGGCCCTGCTTCCACCGGCCCTCCGAGCGTCTCCCGATACTGGGCGGCATGCACCGGAGGATCATCCAGGTGGACGAGAGGCCCCTCGTCCGCCGCCCAAGCCCCGACGGCGTCGGCGACCGACGGCGATAAATCTTGGTGTAGGGCCCACACCGCCCGCTGGGCGTCTCGAATCAGCACAAACGCTGGTGCCGGCGGATTGTCCGCCTCCAACGTGGAAACGAGGCGGCCGTGCCGGTTGAAGCGATAGAGGGTCGCGCGCTGCCGGGCCGCGGTCGCCTCCTTGTATATCTATCGTTGGAGCGCTAAGCTCTGCCGTCCTCGGAAGCCTAGAGAGATTCGGGGCGCCAAGAGGACGGCGGTGAGTTCCGTCGAATCTGGTCAGGGAACCGGATGTGGGGTAAG
>JAJZWS010000107.1 GCA_021846565.1 Bacillota bacterium | reverse complement strand
CCCCCTCCACCGACACCGCGTACCAAGCGTTCCAGCTGGGCGTGGCCACCAGTGCCTACGGGCAAAACCCCCAGAGCAGCGTGAGCGGCACGTGGGCGCCGTCGCCGGTGTACGCGGTGGTGCCGCCTTCCTATGAGGAGTCGAGTCTGTCGTCCGTGTGGGGTCAATTCCAGGCGGGCGGAGTCTTTCAAGCTGAGTCGGCGCCCTATGGCACCGGGCGCGTGGCGGCGGGCTCACTGCTGGCCGTCGAGGCGGGAGCGCAGAATCCCCTGCAGCAGCCGTTGACGCTTCAGCTTAGCAGCTCCTCTCCGACCGTCTCCGGGACATTGAACGTGTTTGATGAGTGGCTCATCACCTCGTCCAATCCGAATGTGGTGCGGATCCCGCTGGCCACCAGCACCGCCCTGTCATTCACCGGCACTTTCGGGGTCAACGATGGCGTGACGCGGGTGCCAGGCACCAACAACGAGTGGCTGGTGAATACGTGGGCCGCCGCCACCGGCTCTGTCTTGTTTGACTTCGCGGAAGTCACGGTGGCCACTGCCGCTGCCGTGGGTACGGCCACGCTCACCATCCAGGATGTGAGCAACCCGGCCATGCCGTCGACCACTACGACGGTCACGGTGGTGCCGGCCCAGCCAGCCCAGTATCCCCAGCTGCAGCTGAACGGCCAGCTGATCTCGGTCACCAACCCGGTGACCCTGCAGGCGGAGAAGCCGCAGGAGCTTATGGTGGTGAACCAGGACACGGCGGGCAATCCTATGCCGGTGGTCAACACGGAGACTCAGCTGGCCAGCTCCACCGGCATCCCCCTGCCAACGCTGCCGACCGGTGAGCAGTGGGACAACAGCCAAGGGGCCCCCATCTCCCATATCTCAATTCCGGTGGGGCAAACCACCGCACCGGTATGGCTGGTGAGTTCGAGCGGGGCGGTCCTGGGCGGGGTTGGGGCAGTGGGTCAGTTCTCCGTGGGTCCGTTTATCCCGCCGCCGCCCGGGTTTCCTTACCCCGTGGACTTCATCACGGTGGAGAACTCTTGGGGCGAGCCTTTGCCCAACACCGCCGTGAAGGCGGAAGGCAGCGGGTTTGTGACGCTGGTCTTCAACCCCAGCGCCAGCTCGACGAGTCTTTCGCCCAACTCGTTCAGCGTGGTGAGCTCCAACACGCAGGGGGTCATGTACGATTGGTTCCCGGGCGCGGGCGGCACCGTCGAGAGCATCCAGAACCCATCGGTGAGCGCTGCGATCCCTTCCGGCTAGTTCGTTCCTTGACCCTCCCTACCGGTGGAGGCCCTTGGCAGTCAGCTGAGGGCCTCCGCTGTGAAGGGGGGGCGCTTGCCCAACATCGCGGGCTCTGACAGCTTGCGACAGAATTGGCGTCCCCGTTATGATGGAGGCAGTATCGATTTTGACCGGTGACCCGCTTCGTCTGCCCGAGCCGGGCGATGCGGCCGGTAGGGAGGCGAGTCATGCGCATCTTGATTTGGTCGGATGCCGGGTCCCACACCGGCTACGGCGTGGTGACCGAGAATTTGGCCAACCGCTGGGCGCGGCGGGGGGCAGAGATTCACGTGCTGGCGTGCAATTATTTGGGGGATCCGTGGCCCGGGCCCATGCGGCTTTATCCGGCCACCAAGTACAACCAGCAGGACCGGTTTGGCGCGGGGCGCTTAAAGGAGCTCATCGGGAAGATTCATCCTGACGTGCTGTTTGTAACCCAGGACCTGTACGTCGTGCAGTCGGGTCTCCAGGCGCTGGGGGGCAAGTTCCCCGTCCCCACGGTGCTTTACGTGCCGATTGACGGCATTCACCTGCCAAAATCCTGGAAGGACACCGCCCAGGCCGCCACGGCGGTCGTCACGATGACCCGGCACGGCAAAGACACGCTGAAGCTGGAAGCGGACTTGGACACCGAATTCCTGTGGCATGGGGTGGAGCACGAGTTTTTCTACCCGGTGTCCGAGAAGCGGCCCATCATCATGAACCAGAACAACACCAAGCGGCCGCTGAACAACAAAGAAGACTGCAAGCAGGCGCTGGGGTTGGGCGGCCGCTTTGTGGTGCTGGCCATCAACCGGAACTCCATCCGTAAGAACTACTACGACACGGTGCGCGTATTTGACCGCTTCCGCCAGCAGCACCCCGATGCTTTTCTTTTCATCCACGCGGTGCAGCGGGATGAGGGTGGCGACTTGGCCCTCCTGATGGAGCGGTATGGGCTCACCAACGAGCACGTCCGCATCAACAGCATGGGGGACACCTATCTGGGGGCGGAGAAGCCGTTCCTGTCCCTGATTTACAACGCCGCCGACGTCAAGTTTTCCATGTCCATGGCCGAGGGGTTTGGCCTCACGGACGCCGAGGCGGTGGCCACCGGGATTCCCGTGGTGGCGCAGGACTTCAGCGCCACCAGCGAAGTTGTCGGCCCCGGCGGCATCCTGGTCCCGGTGGCCCGGTACTTTACGACGGCGCGCATGGTGGACTTTGGACTGCCAGACCTGGACAAGGCGTACGAGGCGCTTGAGCGACTGTATCAGGACGAGGCCTTGCGGGAAGAGCTGTCCCAGAAAGCGATTGAGCATGGCAAGGGGTTCAACTGGGACCGCACCGCGTTTCGCATGTACGAGGTGATGGAGCAGGCCATGGGTCAGACGTCGGTCTCCGCCGTGGCCGCCGGTCACCCTTAGGGTTAGTCGCACCAAAGGGCTGCTCGACCGAGGAGGTTGCCCGGACCCAGGTATCGACTCCATTTCATCGACAGCGGCCCCACGGTGCCTCGGGGCCGCTGATCTTTCCTCGAAGGGCCGCCGCAGGTTTCTCCAGGACGGCCCATTCACGGCGTCAATCCGGCACCGGCGCCAGCCATGGCCCGGCAAGCCGTCCGGCCGCGGTGCTGCAATGGCGACAGGCACAGGAGGCGCGGTGTGCGGACGATGAGTCACCGGGAACCTCGCAACAACCTGGCGGAAGTGTTGCGCGCCGTCGGTGCCGGGGAAACGGTTGAGGTGACCAATAGCGGCGAAGCGGCAGCGGGGCTCGTCCCGCCGTCGCTAACGCCGTACAAGCACCTGCTCGCTGATGGAAAGGTCAGGAAACCGCACCACGACCGGTCGGTCGATCTGCGCTCCATCCGTCGCGCGGCCGCCGCCGGGTCAAGCGCGGAGATTGTCGCGGACCTCAGAGGCGACCGGTGATTGTCTAGGTCGACACCTCGGCGACAGGACGCTCCTGGTGGAGGAAAGAGAGTCCGCCATCCTGAGCGGATGATCTTCAGAGGCGGATAAGGGACGGGGACACGCTGGTGGCGTCGCTCGTGTTACACAGAGCGGCACTGTGCTGCGAACCGGCCGCCCAAACATATCGCGCGCGAGACGCTCCCTCTGGTGCTGGCGACGATCGCGCTCGTCGATCTTGAGAACGGCGATTTGACGACCGCGCCCTTGCTGCCCGGACGCCTTAGGTCGGCTGATGCTATCCACCTCGCGACGGCGCTGCGCCTAAAGCCCGCGCGATGGTTGTCTACGGCGCGGATCTGCGGGTCGAGCCGGGAGGGCGGGCATGACGTCTAGCCCCGGCGCCGCCTGACCGCGCCCGGCACGCTTACGAGCCCCCTCATAATAGTGTCCTCATGGCGTCATGGTATGGTTTCGCTTGCCGTGAAAGGCGTCCCGCGTGCCATCGAGCGCGTGGAATTCTTCGGCCGTTACGACGATCCCGGTCGGACAGGGCCAGCGTCGTACTCTTTGTGCACGGTCGGGCCGGTGGTGGTGGCGCGGGTGATGCACTGCACCCGGGTTTCGCGGCGGGTCAGCGGGCGGCGCGCCTGACGGTGAGCGCCCGCACCCGACTCCCCAGCCGCGTCCCAAAGCTTCGAAGACGACCCCGCGCCCCCTCAAGAGTCCCGAACGCTGTGGCGGCAGTCCGGTTGGCCCGCTGCCCCAACTCCCGAGACCCGTAGGCCCGGGACCCCAAGCCGTACGACCGATAGCGGCCCGACGCCGGTTGCCTCGCGCGCGGCGCGATGCCTTTTGGCCTGTGAAAGCCTGGTGCATCCTGCAGGGTTTTCCGAAGGGGTGTCGAATCGTGAGGAACGATGTACGGCTGACGCGCCCGGCGCAGTAGGCGGCCAAGCCAGCCGACGGTTCGATCGTAGGGCATGGAACTACCCGTGGACGGGTCAAGAGAGGGCGGAGAAGTCATGGGAGTCAGGGCAGCAAGAGCGAGGACGGGGCGGCTCTGGGGCCCCCTCACGATGGCGTCCTCGCTGGTGTGGTGGATGATCGCCCCGTCGGCGGCGGCAATCGCCGCCACGTCGCCGACCGTGACGCCGGGATCGGTGGAGCTCACCGCCTCGGCGGTGTCGGTGAAGCCGGGGCAGAGTGTGACCTTCACCGCGTCGGCGTCCGACCCCGGGGGGACGGCGCTGTATCAGTTTTGGGTGGAGATGCCGAACGGCCAGTGGGAGAACCAGCAGAACTATTCGACCGATCCCACGTTTGTGCTGTCCAACGTGAGTGCGGGCAACTATCTGGTTGCCGTCGAGGTCATGGACCAGGCCCAGGTGCAGCACGGCCAGTGGAGTCAGGCCCAAACGACCCTACCGGACGGGGTGTTTGTCGGAAGCCAGGTGGCCGCCGTCTCGCTGAACCAGGATGCGGCGCCGGGGTCCTCGGTGACGCTGCAGGCGGAGGCGACCGGCATCTATCAGCCGCTGTACCAGTTTTGGGTCGAGGCGCCGGACGGCACCTGGAGCCAGAGCGGGGCGTATTCGTCGGCGGCCGCGTACACCTTCAAGCCCGGTCAGCCCGGGATCTATCACTTTGTGGCGTACGCGAAAAGTCCGGAGGCGGCCAACAATCCCCACGGCGCGCTCCAGTCCGCGGTCGGATCCTCGGGTGTGTACGGCACCGCGAGCCAGGTGGTGCTGTCGTTGGCGAGCCCCACGGTGGTGGCGGATGGCCAGGCCACGGATACCCTCATCGCCACGGTGGAGGATCAATACGGCAACCGGGTGCCGGCGTTTACGGGTTCCTTGGTTCTCAACGCGGGCGGCTCCAGCGACTTTTTGGTGGGCGACGACCACAACGCGACCGAAACGGCCAACGTGGTTGGCGGCACCGCCACCGCCACCGTGCAGTTGCCATCGGGCGACGTAGGCCCCACGGTCATCACGGTCGACCAACTGACGACTTTGGCGTCTTATGGGTTTGGCGGCGTGGCCGGTCAGGGCCAGGCGGCCAACGTGACGTATGGCAGCGCCACCTTAAGCGGCGTGGCCAACACACCGTTTGACCTGACGCTCACGTCGAGCCTGCCGAGCCTGTCGGACAACACGATCAACGCCACCCAGGTGACGGTGGGCATCAACGACCAGGCAGGCGACCCGTATGTGACCAAAAACGGCCGGTACGTGACGCTGACGCTGACGGGCCCGGGCTCCTTTGCCAGTGGGTCGGTGGTGCAAACCGTGTCGGAGCACATCGCGGGCGGCACCACGACCGGAACGGTGACGGTGCCCGTGTACAGCCGTGAGGCGGTGGCGGGCACCATCATGGTGAGCGCCACGGCGTCAGGCATAGTGCCGGCCTCACCGCTCGCCATCGCCACGTATGAGACGGGAGCGCCGGCGGGCTTGGCCATCACGTCGTCCAACGGCTTTGACCGGGCGGGCGACGTGTACACGCTTTACACCGTGGACGTCGTGGACCAGCAGGGGCATCTCATCACCACCGGCAGTGGGTCCGCCGACGCCATCCAGGTTGCGGACAACGAGGCCGCGATGGGGAACCCGGAGCTTTTCTACTACACCGGGGACCACCTCCACGCCTTGGTGAGCGGCCAAGCCACCACGGCCACGCTGAACGATGGTGGAACGACCGTGGCCAACCCGGTGGTGACGGACCTCACCGCGTCGGGGGGGCAGGTGCAGTTTGCGGTGGAGAACGGGTACGCCGGCTTCGGCCTGCCGACCACCATCACCACGACGGATCTGGCGACGGGTGCCAGCGCCAGCGGCGTGTACAACTACTACTTGGGATCCAGGATGGGGGCCGAGCTGCTGGGTCCTCTGGCGACAGGGCCGTCATTCCAATCACCTGCTATTCAATCGGTCCTGGCCGGCCAAACGCTGGCGGAGGCTGCGCAGCTCACCGACCAATTTGGCAATCCCTTGCCCGAGAAGGGCGTGCCCATCTGGTTTACGATCGTGCTCGAAATCAAGGGCGGACCGGCGACGTTGACGCCGCTCCAAGTGTACTCCCGCGCGTCAGGCACATTAGCAAACGGTGTGGTGCAGCTGCCCAACGGCGCGTCGAACATGTTTGACACCTATGAAGCGTTCACCAACAGCTCGGGGATTGCCACCATCAATCTCACGATTCCGTCGGGAGACGTGGCATACGACGCGTT
>JAJZWS010000034.1 GCA_021846565.1 Bacillota bacterium | reverse complement strand
CGGTGGTGCGCGCGGCGGAAACATCCGGGCTGCGGGCCATGGTGGGACGCGGCCTGGCGGGCGGGGCGGGCGCGCAGGCGGCTGTGGAGGAGGCGGTGGCACTGGCCGCCGAGCTGGCCGGCCGCGGCGGCCGCGTCTCTGGATGGCTCGCGCCCCACGCTCCCTACACGGTGGAGGCGCCGCTGGCGACCCAGATTGCCGAGGCGGCACAAAAGCATGGGCTCGCCATTCACATCCACCTGGCGGAGAGCGAGGACGAGGTGCATCAGCTCCGCGACCGCGTGGGCCTTTCGCCCATCGGGTGGGCGGACGAGGTGGGTCTCTTGACCGGGCGGACGGTCGTGGCGCATGGGGTGTACCTGACGGATGCGGATATCGCTCGGCTCGCCGGGTCCGGCGCAGCGGTGATCCACTGCCCCACATCCAATCTCAAGTTGGGCAATGGGGTGGCGCCGGTCATCGCGCTGGAGCGGGCGGGCGTCACCGTGGGCCTCGGCACCGATGGTCCGGCCAGTACGAACCGCCTGGATCCCTTCCAGGAGATGCGGCTGGCGGCGTGGCTGCAGAAGTCGGCCACGGGCGACCCGGCCGCCTTTTCGGCGCGCGACGCGCTCCGGCTGGCGACGCGGGGCAGCGCGCGGGCGCTGGGCTGGGACAGCGGCGTCCTGGCGGTAGGCCGCTGGGCCGATTTGGCGGTGGCGAGCTGGTGGGCGCCTCACGTGGTCCCGCATGCCGATCCGCTGTCGGCGCTGGTTTACGCAACCACGCCGGGCGACGTGCGGTATACGGTGGTCGGCGGGCAGGTGGTGCTGGACGACGGGGTCATCACCACCTTTGACGAGGGGGCGGTCCTAAGGGAAAGCATGCACCGGGCCCGGGAGCTGACCGGATCGTGAGCGGACCAGGGTCTGGGGAAAACTGCTGTTGGGTGTGCGGCCCTGACCACCCCGAGGGACTCCACGTCGAGTGGCACCTGGGCCATCCCGTGACTGCGCAGCTGGTGGTGCCCGCGCGGTACCAGGGATTCACAGGAGTGGCGCACGGGGGGACGATTGCCGCTATCCTGGATGACGGCATGTGGCACGCCGTCTGGCAGGAGACCGAGGGGGACGCGGCCACCGTGGAGCTCACGGTGCGTTATCGGCACCCGGTGATGGTGGGTGTCCCCCTCGTGGTCGAGGGGTGGGCTTGGCGGTCGGCGCACCGGGTGGTGGCGGCGCGGGCGACGCTCGCGCGGGTCGACGGCCGGGTGATGGCCGACGCCCGCGCACGATTTTTGCCCGGCGCCTCGGTGCACCGGGCGATTCGGCCCGCAAGCCCTTGAGTCGAACGCCATTGTGGCACGAAGTCAGCATGGTCCTGCATGTGCACTCGCGCTACTCCGACGGGCACGGCACCGTCGGGGACATCATGGCGGCGGCTCGGGCCGCCGGCGTGGATGTGGTGTGGCTGACGGACCATGACACGGCGGCGGCTCGGCATGACCCCGGCGAAGGGTACTGGGGAGGCGTGCTCCTGCTGGTGGGCGTCGAGGTGACGCCGCCGCAAAACCACTACTTGGCACTTGGCGGCAGGGACGTGCCCGACCGGTGCCGCCCGTTTGCCCAGTTCACGCTCGAGGCGGCGGCCCAGGGACATCTGGGGTTCGTCGCCCACCCGGACGATCCCGGCAATCCGGTGCTGAAGCTCCCCTCCTACCGATGGGCGGACCGCGAGGGGGACGCCTATACGGGGATTGAAATTTGGAACCACTTGTCCCAGTGGATGCGGAGTGTGCACGGGATCGTGTCCGGCATCGGGGCGCTGCGCCATCCGTACCGCGGCAGCGAACGGCCCACGGCGGCGACGCTGGCGCTGTGGGACCGGCTGGGTCAGCGCCGTCGGGTGGTGGGGGTGGCCGGCGTCGATGCGCACGCAGTGGTGCTGGGTCGACCGCCCCTGGGCGTCGTGGTGTTTCCATATCCGGTGTCGTTCAACACCTTGCGAACGCACGCGCTCACGTCGGCACCCCTGTCTGGGGGGGCCGACTGGCGGGCCGATCGGGCACAGGTGCTGGAGGCGCTCGCGGCGGGCCGCGTGCAGTGCCTGAGTGGGCAGGGGGGCGGGTTTCCCAAGGGATTTCGGTTTTGGGCCAGCCGGGGCGATCACGTATGGGCCATGGGGGAGGAGGCGCCCTGGCAGCCCGGCATCATCCTGACGGTGGAAAGTCCGTGCCCCGTGCAGCTGGCCGTGCTGCGCAACGGCGTGCCCGTGGCGCAGCATGAAGGCGTGGCGTGGGCCGGGGCTGCCGACGCCCCTGGGGTGTGGCGCGTAGAGGCCGCCCGGCAGAGCGGGCGGCGCTGGGTGCCTTTTGTGGTGACCAATCCGGTGTACCTTCGCGCCCAGGGTCCCGCCTCCGGCGACCCCGGGGGCTATAAGCGGCCCCCCGCCGCTTCGATAACCTGAGCGGCCCGCTGGCGGTCGGCGCTGGGGACAACGGCCGTGAGGAGCGTGCCGCTGCCCAGGGTCAATCCCAGGGGATTCTCCCACGCGGCGGCCGTCGTCCACTTGTCGTCCAGCGCACCCATTTGATATCCGTACCGGCCCCATTCCACCAGGGGGGCCCCCACCGGCTCGGGGCCGCCGGGCGCCCCGTCCGCCAGCTGAACAATGTCAAAGCCCGCGGCGCGCAGCGCCTGCGCCGCGCGCTCGGCCTGCTCGGGCCGGTCGAAGCGGGCCATCAGGGTCACTTCGCGCCCGCGGTGGGTCGCCTGCCTCGCTGGCTGGGGGCCGGGTCGACTGTCTGTGCCGTACATGTGCGCCTCGCTTTCGGGATGGCCGCGCCGCTGTGGCGCGTCGTTCCGCCGCCCGTATCGTGCCCCAACAACCAGGCGGCATGCCACACGGTACAATTGGCGGGAGGACGGCACGCGGATGGCCGATCACAGTGTGGGAACAGGGGCGTCGATCGTGAAACCGAGGCAAGAGAACCGGCACCCCGAAAGCCATGGGACCTGGGCATGGTCCCAGGAAACTTGGGCGCCGCTGGCGGTGGATGCGTGGGACCCGGCGGACTGGAACCTGCCGCCGGCCGCTGCCCTGCTGGCGCGTCCGCTCGTGATTCTGGATTTGGAGACCACCGGACTGGACCCGATGCGCGACGAAATCATTCAGGTGGCGGCGCTGCGGGTCGATCCGGGTGGGTCAGCGTCGGTGTTGCAGATGGCGTCCAGTCTGGTGCGGCCGCGGGCACCCATCCCCCAGGAGATCCTGCGACTCACGCGACTCGATGCCGGCGCCGTGGCGGCGGCTCCCCCGTGGAGCGTGGTGCGTCCTGCCCTCCAGGCGTTTGTGGGGGAAACTCCGGTCGCGGGCCACAACGTGGCCTTCGACCTAAACTTTTTGGCCGAGGCCGGGCTTCGTCTGGTGAGCGGTCTGGACACGTGGGATTGGGCGCGGATTGCGTTTCCAACTCGCGCTAACTACAAGCTTGCGCAGTTGGCCCTGGATCTGGCCGTCCCCGGCACGTCCCACGATGCCCGGACCGACGTGGCCGCCTGCTACCACGTGATGGCCGCGGTTCATCGCCGCCTCGGTCAGTTGGGGCCCGCCACTACCGGCCTGCTGAAGCGCATCGTGGGCCGCGAGGCCGACTGGTGGACATGGGGCACGGCGCCAGCGGGCGGGGAGGCGGCGCTGTTTCGTCCCGTTCCCGAACCGGCGGCGGTGCCGTTGGATCGGCACAAGGTGGAGATGGGGCCCATCCGTGACTGGTTCCGGCATGGGGGACCGCTGGCCACCCTGCACCCGGGTTGGCAGTCCCGGCCGGGCCAGGTGGCGATGGCGGATGCAGTCGAGCTGGCGCTGGCGGACGGGGGGACGCTGGTGGCGGAGGCGGGCACCGGGGTGGGAAAAAGCCTCGCCTACCTCCTGCCCGCCGTGCGGCAGGCCGCCTGGGACGGGAGCCGGGTGGTCGTGGCGACGCACACCGTGGCCCTGCAGGATCAGCTGTGGCAGAAAGACCTGCCCGAAGCGCTCCGAGCACTGGGACTGGAAGACGTGCCGCGTGCGCTGCTGAAGGGCCGGGCACGCTACGCCTGCCTGCTGAAGGCCGAAGAAGAGACCGGAGGGGTGGACATCGCTTGGAACTGGGAGCAGCGCGTGGCGGCCGCCTCTTTGATCTCGTGGCTGGTCGACACCGAGTCTGGGGAGCGCGACGAATGGGTGGGGGGCCGCATGCCCGGTGCCCTGGAGGTGTGGGAGGGGGTGGCGGCCGACCCCGACGCGTGCCTGGGCGCCCGTTGCCGGTTTGCGGGGTCCTGCTACATGCGCAAGAGTCGGCGCCTGGCCGAGGGAGCGAACCTGGTGGTGACCAACCACGCGCTGCTGCTGGCTCACGCGGCTCAGGGCGGTGTCCTGCCGGAATTTCAGCATCTGGTGGTCGACGAGGCGCACCACCTGCCGGACGTTGCTGACCAAGCGCTGGGGCTTCGCGTGGACTTGGTTCGGGCCGCCCGCCTGCTGGCGGACTGGGCGAAGCCCACGAGCATGCTGGGAAAAAGCCATGAGCTGCTGGGGGCTCGCGCCGACCGCGTGCGGGAGTCGCTGCACGCCAACGGGGCCCTGCTGCACCAGGCGGCTCTGGCGCTCGTGGACGTCGGGGGTCGGTGGAAAGGAGACGCCCCGGTACTTGCCGGCGGGGCGTCTTGGGTGGAATCTCTGCGCGTGGTGCCTGCGGTGGCGGACGCGCTCGAAGAGAGTGGGGCGGCCGCACGGCTGCGCGAGGCGGCCGACAGCGTGGCCAGGGCGGCACGGCAACTGGCCGATGCGATGGCCGAAGCCGAAGCCGACGATTCCGCCTCCGACCGTCGGGCGGTGCGCTGGTTGCAGTTGGGGCGGATGGAGCGCGTGGTTCAAGAACTGGCGGTGGGACTGCAGGCCTTCAGCGAGCGGAGCGATGACTGGGTAGACTGGTGGGAATGGAACGCCGCGGCCACGCAGGTGACCATTCGGCGCGCTCCCCTGAATCCCGGCCGCCTGTTGGATGAGAAGCTCTGGCGCGCAGTGCCGGGAGGCACCGTACTCACGTCGGCGACGCTGACGGCTGAGGGGCGTTTCGATTATCTCGGGGGGCAGTTGGGGTTGGCGCCCGACGCGCCGGTCACGCCCTATCCATCGCCGTTTGCCACCCACGACCAGTCGTTGCTGGCCGTTCCCTGGGACTTTCCCCTGCCCAATGACGGCGAGCATCTCCGGCGGGTTGCGGAATTTGTGCAGGCACTGGCGCTTCGCCTCGAAGGCCGGCTGATGGTCCTGGTGACCAGTCGGGCGGCGGTCCGTACGCTGGCGGATCATCTGGATGCACCGCTCGCCGCTGCGGGACTGGATCTGTTGGTGCAGGGACCCCATGGCAGCGCCCACCAACTGGCCGCCCATCTGCGGACCCATTCCAGTAGTGTGTTGCTGGGGACCAGTGGCTTGTGGGAAGGGGTCGATGTGCCCGGTCCCGCCTTGGCCGCGGTCGTCTTGGCACGGCTCCCGTTTGGGTACCCGGGGGAACCGCTCGAGCAGGCGCGCGCCGAGGTGCTGGCGCAACACGGGCGATCTGCCTTCGCGGCGCGGTCGCTGCCGCAGGCGATCCTGAAGTTTCGGCAGGGATTCGGGCGCCTGCTGCGCACCGAGTCCGACCGCGGGGCGGTGGTGGTGCTGGACCCTCGCATTCTCCCCGCCGGGGCCGGGCCGCGCGGCACCGGGACGCGCTACGGCCGGGCGTTTCTTCGATCGCTCCCGGGCCCCCAGTTGGTCCTGGGGGACACGCTCACCGTCCTGGAGCAGGTGGCGGCGTTTGCCGGGGCGAGGAGCGGCGCCCGCTTGGCGCCTCCTCGGGATTGAACGGAATCAGACGATAGGCCATGGGATGGAACGGGAGTGAATTGCGTGTTGATTTTGGTGACGAACGATGACGGCATTGACGCCCCGGGCATTCGGGCGCTCGCGCATGCGGTGCGGGAACGCGGTGACGTGGTGGTGGTGGCACCCGATGGGAATCGGAGCGCCAGTGGCCACGCCATCACTCTAACTGAGCGCATTTCGGTCGCGGCGCACCACGTCGAGCCAGGAATCCGCGGGTTTGCGGTAGGCGGCACCCCCGTGGACGCGGTCAAGCTGGCGCTGGAGAAGCTGCTGCCCGGTCCGCCGGACCTCGTGCTGTCCGGCGTCAACCATGGATCCAATCTCGGTCGCGACGTGTTCTACAGCGGCACCGTGTCGGCTGCTATGGAGGCGGCGTTCATGGGTACGCCCGCAGTGGCCGTGTCCCTCGCGGAGCGGGGCGGGGCGCACATGGCCGAAGCCGCGACCTTTGTGGCCTGGTGGCTGGACCACGCATATCGGCCCCTGCCTCCGGGGGTGTTTTACAACCTGAACCTGCCACCGCTGGGGGCGGCGGTACCACCGGCCCTGCGCATCACACGGCTGGGTGAGCGTCACTATTTGAACGAATTTCAGCGGCAAGCGCCATCGGCCGGGCGTGACTGGTACATGATGGCGGGGTTGGCCGATGACGCCAGCGAGGCGCCCGACACTGATGTGGTGGCGGTCGCCGCGGGCTTTGTCTCGGTGACGCCCCTGTCCATCGATTTAACGGCCCGCGATGCGCAGGCGGCGCTGGCTCCGGTGGACAATCTGCTGGTGCCGGCCGATGTGTTCCGCATGGAGCGCCGGCCGCGGGACACGCTAAGCCGCACGGAGTGACGGCCTGAGTCGAGAGAGAGATCTCAGGCGAAGGAAGGCGGGAAGTCACCGCATGAAGAAGGCAGACGGGAAGCGGTGGCGCGTGACGCGCCGGCCTTCCGAGCTTTTGGGTGCCCGGGCGGGGCGTGACACGCTCCGGTCGTTGAAGTGTGAGGTGGCCCAGGACCTGGGGCTGCAGGACGACATCGCCGAGCGCGGCTTTGCCAACATGACCACTCGGGAAGTAGGCACGCTGGGGGGCCACATGGTGCGGCGCCTGGTGGCGCGGGGCCGGCAGGCGATGGCCAGGGACCGCCGCGACCGGTGATGACCGACAGGGACGCCGGCCTCACCCCGTGACGGACGGGTGCGGCCGGAAGACTGCTCTAGCGCCGTGCGCCGCCGCGTAAGATACCGCGGAGGGATGGCAATGCGCCTCCGGGCCGTGGGTCGCGGCGTGGCGGTCGGTCTGGCGATGGCCGTGCTGCTGGCGCTGGGGTTGGCCGTGGCCGCTGACCGGACCCCGCTGAGGGCGTCCATCGTGGCGGCGGCGCTTTGGGTGGCTCGCGTGGGGGTGGGCACCGGGGCGGGGTGGTTTGCCGGGCGCGCCAGTGATTCGGGGGCGGGGCTCAACGGGACGCTCGCCGGGCTCACCCTGGCGGTCGTGGGGAGTCTGGTGGCCGCTGAAACCGGGCTCCCGCTGGGCTCGGTGGGTTTGGCGCTCGCGGCCGGAGCATTCTTTGGGGCGCTCGGAGGGTTTCTGGCCGTGATGGGATGAAGGGTCGGGGAGCCCGACCCTTCATCCGGGTTATGGCGTGTCGGCCCCGGCGGCCAGAGCCTCTTCGGCTTGACGAATCAGCACCTTCACCATGTTGCCACCAATCGCCCCGCCGATGCGTCCGAGGTCCCGCGTGGGCATGTCCGCCCAGCCCTTCGTCTCGATGGTGTCCAACAGGCCGAGCTCCCCGGCCACTTCGTACTTGAACCGGTCGCGCACTTGATCCGGCAGCAACGTTGTGCCGCTCGTCCACTGAGCCACCGTGGCCACCTCCCCAGAGTCCCGCTGTGCTGGCAGCGCGGTGCGCCACCGGGTCTAGTGTGCCCGCCCGTGGCCGTCGTCGGCTGTCCGGTTGCTGGTTCTGGGGCCACGCGGTGGACGCCGCCGCCCGAAAATCCCATAATCGGCCTAAGCGGCAGCGCCCTGGCGAGGCGAGCAGCTCGAAAGGCGGATTGTCCAATGACCGAAGTGCGGGCAGACCACGATGCGCTTCGCGTGCTCGGCACGCGCTGGTTCGAAACCTTTGAACCCAGTCACGTCGTAACCTTTTTAAATCAGGTGCTGTCTGACCGCGGTTTGGCATTCGGTCTGCGTCTGCGGGACGACGGACACGAGCTGTCCGTCTACGACACCGCAGCAGCCGAGGAGCGCCGTTGACTCCCGCGCCACGCCCCCAGGTAGGCGTGGCCGCGATCATTCGCGATGGGGCGGGGCGCACCGTGCTGGTGCGTCGGGGCCAGGCACCCTATGTAGGTACGTGGGCCTTTCCCGGGGGACACCTGGAGTGGGCCGAGACGCTGGGCGGCGGTGCGGAGCGCGAAGCAGCCGAAGAAGCGGGCCTCACCGTGACGGCCAGGGCACCGCTTTTTGTCGGCGAACTACGGCAGACGGATGAACGCGGTGCTACGGTGCATCATTTTGTTGTGGTGGACATGGGCTGTGATTGGCCCGGTGGCGAGCGCCTCCGCGCCGGCACGGATGCTGGGGCGGCTCGTTGGGTTTCGGCAACGGACGTGGAGGGGCTGGCCTTGGCCCCGGGGATGGCCGAGTGTGTTCGGGACCCGGCCGTGCGAGCGTTTTTAGGATGGTGAGTCTTGCGCACAAGAGCGGCGTGGTGGCTGGGACTGGCGGGGGTGGCGCTTATCATCGTGGGCTGTGGGCGAGTCACCCCGCCGGCGGCGCCCAGCGGGTTTGCGGCCGCGGGCGCCCAGCGGTGGCAGCGGGCCCGATTCGACCTGACGCGCGCCGCCTATGACCAGGAACAGGTGGTGGCGCGCGACCCCCGCTCGTCGGCCGCCTATGCCCGGCTCGCCCAGATCATGGACGCGCTCGGCCATCCCCGGACCGCGTTGGCCTTGGCGACCCACGCCCTCCGGCTCGCCCCGGGCTCCGCGACGCTGGAGGACAATGTGGGCCTATTAGCCCTGCAGGCAGGAGAGTGGAATGCGGCCGGGGTCGCTTACGGGAGGGCCATCCAGCGTCATCCGGTGGATTGGCTGGCCTGGGTTGGCCTGGCGGCCGTGGCGGTGGAACGCGCCGACTGGCCTGCCGCCGAGCGGGATCTGCGTCGCGCGGAGGTGCTGGGGGGACCTGAAGGAGCGACCTACGATGAATGGGGCCGGCTGTTGCTGGCTGAGCATCAGCCAGCCGCCGCCCTGGGCTTCTTCCGCGCCGCCGTGCGGGTGAGCCCCGGGTGGTGGCAGCCCTGGTACGACGCCGCACAAGCCGAGCGGGCCCTTCACAACCTGGGGCGCGCACGGAGGGATGCGGCGACCGCCCTCACGCTCGATCCCGCAGGCGGGCCGGCGGTGGTGTTGCTGACCACGCTGAGCGGGTCCTGAGGGAAGGTGGTGCACGATGGGCGCAGGGCAACCAGCGGAACGGACGCTCTTGCTGGGCAGCTATGACAAGCGGGGCGCGGGGGCAGCCCAGGGGCAGGCCGTCGCGGACATGGCTGAGCTGGCAGCGCTGGCGCGGAGCGCGGGGGCCGTCGTGGTGGACGCGTGGCTTAAACCGCGGGAGGGCGGGGGTCCTGTCGGACGGGGAACCCTGGAGGCCGTGCGGGACCGGGTGGCGGCGGACCGGCTCAACCTGGTGATTTGGGCGGATGAACTCACCCCGCGGTGGGCCCGCGAGTGGGAGAGTCTGTTCGAATGCCGGGTGATTGACCGCACGGAACTGATTTTGGACATTTTCAGCCGACGAGCCAACAGCCGGGAAGGCCGCCTGCAGGTGGAAATGGCCCAGCTCACCTACCGGTTGCCCCGGCTGGCGGCCCGCCAGCAGGGGTTGTCCCGGACCGGCGGCGGCATTGGCACGCGGGGACCCGGCGAAACCCGGCTGGAAATCGATCGCCGGCGCGTGCGGCAGCGGCTGGCGGCGCTGGGCGCCGAGCTGTCACGCGTCGAGCTGGAGCGCCGGGTGCGGCGGGAGCGCCGCTCAGCCGGCCTGGTGCCGACGGTGGCGCTGGTCGGCTACACCAATGTCGGCAAGTCGTCGTTGTTCCGACTGCTGACCCGGCGGGGGGTTCTGGTGGAGGATCAGCTGTTTGCCACATTGGATCCAGGGGTGCGGCGCATCCATCTGGCCGGCTTCGGGCCGGTGCTGCTGGTGGACACGGTGGGATTCGTCCGCCGCCTGCCCCACACGCTGGTGGCGGCCTTCAAGTCCACCCTGGACGAAGTGCGGGACGCCGACCTGTTGATGGTGGTGGTCGATGCTTCCCGGGATGGTGCTCGACAGGAAGCGGTGGTGGAGGAGGTCCTGGCAGAGGTGGGTGCCGCCGCGATTCCCCGGGTCCTGGTGGAAAACCAGTGGGACCGGGTGCCGACGGGCCAGCGGCCGCAGGGCGTGCCGGTGTCGGCAGAGACGGGCTGGAACCAGGCCGGGCTGGTGGCCTGTCTTGCGGGTCAGCTGCGTCGGGCCCGCCCCCCCGTGGAGCTGGCCATCCCCTGGGCGGCGGGTGAGGTGCTGGGGTGGATCCGCGCGGAAGGCGACATCCTGGACCAGCGCCTCACAGCAACGGGCTACGAAGTACGCTTCAGCGCACCCCCAGCCGTCGTGAACCGGGTGGCTCGGCGCGTGGCCCACGCCGAGACGATGGTGGACACCCGTGATACCCTGAAGGGCGACGCAGCCAGATGACGGCACTCTTGTTGAGGCCGCGATGATGACACCAAGGGGAGGGACTCACATGGCCACGGCCCCGCGCTACCACATCCGTACGTTTGGCTGCCAAATGAACGTGCGCGACTCCGAGATTGTGGCGGGCCAGCTGGAGCAGATGGGCTACGAGCGCGCGCACGGGGACGCGGATGCGGATCTGGTGGTGGTCAACACCTGCGCTGTGCGAGGTTCCGCCGAGGACCATGCGTTTGGCTACATTGGCGGCTTGAAGGCCATGAAGCACGAGCGACCGGATCTCACGGTGGCCTTTGCCGGGTGCATGGCCCAGGAGCCCGGCACCATCGCTTGGCTGAAGCGCCACGCGCCGCACGTCGACGTGGTGTTTGGCACCCACAACCTGCATCAACTGCCGGATCTGCTGGAGCGGGCGGCGGGCAGCCGCGAAATGGTGGTGGATGTTTGGGAGGCGTCGCCCGAAGTGCAGCCGAATCTGCCCTCCCGCCGAGCCGATGGGACCAGCGCCTTCGTCAATGTCATCTACGGCTGCGACAAGTTTTGCACTTATTGCATCGTGCCCTTTACACGGGGCCGGGAGCAAAGCCGACCCATGGACGACATCGTGGCGGAGGTGCGGGCGCTGGCGGCAGAGGGATATCAGGACGTGACGCTGCTGGGCCAAAACGTGAACTCGTATGGTCATGACTTGGAGCCCGCGCTGGATTTGGCCGACCTCTTGGCGGCGCTGGAGCCTCTCGACGGGGTGCGATGGCTCCGGTACCTGACGAGTCACCCGAAGGATTTTTCCCAAAAGCTCATTGACACGATCGCCGCCAGTCGCAAGGTGACCCGGCACGTGCATTTGCCGGTGCAGTCCGGCAGCTCGGCGGTGCTCAAAAAGATGAACCGCAAGTACACGCGGGAGCAGTATCTGGACCTCGTGGGCCGCGTCCGCCGCGCTATCCCCGACGCCGTGCTGACCACCGATGTGATCGTGGGATTTCCCGGCGAGACGGATGAGGACTTCGCCGACACCCTTTCCTTGATGGAGGAGGTGGCGTTTGACACCGCGTTCACCTTTATCTACTCACCGCGTGCCGGCACGCCGGCCGCGCGGTGGGAGGGACGCAATCCCGTTCCCGAAATGCTTAAAAAAGACCGGCTGAACCGTCTGATGGCGTTGCAGTATCGGATCAGCCTGGAAAAAAACCAGGCGTGGGTCGGACGGTCAGACCTGGTGCTGGTGGAAGGGCTCAGCAGGAAAGATCCTAACGTGTGGGCAGGCCGATCGGAGACGAACAAAGTCGTCTTGCTCCCGCGCGAAGCCGGGGTGGACCTCACGCACCGGTTTGTGCCCGTGCGCATCAGCGGAGCGCGCACGTTTTTCCTGACGGCGGAGCGTACCGGCGACCCCGTGTCGGCCCCGCTGCCAGAATGGACCGCGCGGGTGCCGGTCCCGCTGGCCCTTTAGGGGAGGCGTCGCGAGGGAGGCTGCCATGAGTCTCACCTCGGGCACGTGCTGGTGATCGCGCTCACGACCGCGCTGGGCGCGGCCGTCGGTCGGCTCATCAAAGCCCGGCCGCGACGCCTCCGCTACCTGAACGAGGGGTGCGGGCCGGCCTGTTTCTCCTAGGCCTCATCGCGTCGGGGGCGGTGTGGTCGCCCGGCAGCGGCGTGGATAAAGCCGCGATGGCGGGACTCTACATTGGGGCGGTGTACAGCATGGTGGCCTCTGAGCCACATCGGCCGACACCGCCGCCGACCCCCCAGGGCCAGAGCGCCTACGGGATTGCCGCCGCCAGCCCCTCGGGAGGGCTGGCGTCAGACGGCACGGACGCATCGATGTAAGGCGCGCGGCGGCGTGCATGGAAGGGACACCGCCGGATACACTGCCGGTGGAGGAAGACTGTGGAACGGTCGTTGGTGCGGGGGCTGGTTCTGGGCGCGGCGGGGCTCTTGGCCGTAGAGACGGTCGCGGTGCTCGCCGCTTGGCGGATGGGCCCGGTGCCCGTGGCGGTGGCGGCTCCGGGGCCTGGGGCGGCGCGTGGCTGGGTGCCCGTGGTAGCGGGGGCGGCGGCCGGCAACGTCCGGGGCACCGTGATGGACGTCATTCGCACCACGCCGCTCACCGTGGACGGCATCGCATTTCGGCTGCCGCCGGGCGTGGCGCGGCGCGTGGCCGCGGGGGCGGACGCTCGGGTGGAGGCCGCCGTGGTGCGGCAGCTGCAGGCGTCCTCCCGTGGGCGGGCGCTCCCGCCCGCCGTTCTGCGGGCGGTGAACGCCTGGGTGGGCCACTCGGCGGTCTGGCTGTCGTTGGGATGGGGACACCTGTGGCTGCCGGTTCGCGTGCAGCTGGTACGCCCGCCGAGGCACTGAACTCCGGGAAACCTGCCACGTGGTGCGTGACGACTGTTGAATCGTGCGCCAGCATGCTTGCGGCGGTGAGGGCATCCCGGCGGCTCGGGCGCGAAAGAACGTGAGGGGCGGCACACCGTGGTAGGATGGCGCCTGGCACGATATCCCGCCGCGATCCCAGCCACACCCCGACACACACCTCGAGCAGTGTGATGCCTGACAAGTCGGCGTCTTGCGCCGCCGAGCGCTGGGACCATGCCGAGACCACCGGGTGAATCCGCCTCATCGTGCATCGGGCGGGCTCCGCGGCGATTTAGCCCGCCGCGGGGCGGTGCTGACCAGGCACCCCGTCTTCGATGAACGCATGTTCACCCTCGCTGGGCGGTGTGCGGGCAGAATTCCCGGGAGAACCTCATGTTCGCCAGGGGCCCACCTGCTGCGCGCGCTTCGTGGAAAGATGTGGCGACGAGGGCGGGGGTGGGTCAAGCGACGGCCGTCGGTGGGCATTGCCCCGCTGTGCTATACTACCCGGGGCCCTGAGCCCACGCACTTCGCACGCCGGGAAGTTTCGGGCCGGTGCCTGCCTCGGCAGGTCACCCGAGCGATGAACCGGCGGCGGCAGCAACCGGAAGGAGATTGACCATGCCTGTGATTTCGATGAAGCAGTTGTTGGAGGCCGGAGTCCACTTTGGTCACCAAACGCGCCGCTGGAATCCCAAAATGAAGCCGTATATCTTTACGGAACGCAACGGCATCTACATTATTGATCTTCAGAAAACCGTTCGCAAAGTGGAGGAAGCCTATGCGTTTATGCGCGAGGTGGGAGCCGACGGAGGGCATGTGCTATTCATTGGCACGAAGAAGCAGGCCCAGGATGCCGTTAGCGAAGAGTCCCAGCGGAGCGGGCAGTACTTCGTCAACCAGCGGTGGCTCGGGGGCATGCTGACCAACTTTGCCACGATCAAGCGGCGCGTGCGCCGGCTGACCGACCTGAAGCATCAGGAGCTGGACGGCCAATGGGAGCGCCTCCCCAAGAAGGAGGTCAGCGCCCTGTTGCGGGAGAAAATCCGCCTGGAGAAATATTTGGGTGGGATTGAGGGCATGCGGGAATTGCCGCAGGCCGTGTTCGTCGTAGACCCGCGCAAGGAGCACATTGCCGTGACCGAAGCGCGCAAGATGGGCATACCGGTGGTGGCCATCGTCGACACCAACTGCGACCCCGACGAGGCCGACTACCTCATTCCCGGTAACGACGACGCGATTCGCGCGGTGCGCCTGTTGACTGCGCGGATGGCCGATGCGTTGCTGGAAGGGCGCGAGGGCCAGTCGGACGTTCCCGAGGCTCGACCGCCCGCGGTCGTGGTGACGCCCGCGGTGGTTGCCGAGTGATCGCGTGCCCGAACAGGATTCGCATGGAGGCAGCATGACGACAGCGAAACAGGTGAAAGAGCTCCGGGAAATGACCGGAGCGGGGATGATGGAGTGCAAGCGGGCCCTGGAAGAGACGGACGGAAACGCCGAGGCCGCCATCGAGTGGCTCCGTGAGCGCGGGACGCTGGCCGCGAAGAAGCGCGCCGACCGCGACGCCCGGGAAGGGCTGGTTGACAGCTATATCCACCCCGGTGGTCGGGTGGGCGTGCTGGTCGAAGTCAACTGCGAGACGGATTTCGTGGCGCGCAACGACCAATTTGCGGCGCTGGTGCACGATGTCGCGCTGCACATCGCCGCGATGGCGCCTACTTGGGTGGAGCGTACGGCCGTGCCCGCCGACGAGGTGGGTCGACTGTCCACCCTGTGGGCTGCGGAAGCGGCGGAGGCGGGCAAACCGCCGCACATTGCCGAGAAGCTGGTGGCTGGTCGGCTGGAGAAGTTTTATCAGGAGCAGTGCCTTCTGGAGCAGGCGTTTTTAAAAAACGCGGACCAGACCGTTGGGGATGCGATTGCGGAACAGGCGGCGCGGTTGGGTGAGCACGTGCGCGTGCGCCGGTTCGTGCGCTTTGAACGTGGACTCTAAACGTGCCCGACGGGCGAGGGAGGCATCGTGCTGAACGAACGGCGTGAGGGAACCGGACCCCGTTACCGACGCGTGGTGCTTAAGATTTCCGGGGAGGCGCTGGCCGGCCAGACGGGCTTCGGCATCGATCCGGTGACGGTGGACAGTGTAGCCCGTCAGATTGCCGAGGTGCTGGCGCTGGGGGTGCAGGTGGGCGTGGTCGTCGGCGGCGGCAACTTCTGGCGTGGCTTGGCGGGAAGCTCGCAGGGCATGGACCGCGCGACGGCGGACTACATCGGGATGCTGGCCACGGTCATGAACGGTTTGGCGCTTATGGACGCCCTCGAGCAGCACGGCGTGGCGGTCCGCGTGCAGACGGCGATTGAAATGAAAGAAGTGGCGGAGCCGTACATCCGCCGCAAGGCGCTCGCGCACCTGGAGCAAGGCCGCGTGGTGATCTTTGCGGCCGGCAACGGCAACCCCTACTTTTCCACCGACACGACGGCCGCGTTGCGGGCGGCCGAGATTGAAGCCGACGTCATGCTGAAAGCTACCAAGGAGCCGGGCATGTTTGACGCAGACCCCCGCACGCATCCGGGCGCGAAGCTGTTGGATGAAATCGCGTATCTGGATGTTCTGAAGCAGAACCTGCGGGTGATGGACGCCACGGCCATTTCGCTCTGCATGGACAACCGCATCCCCATTGTCATTTTTGACCTGAACGTGTATGGCAACATCCGCAAGGTGATCTTGGGCGAGAGCATCGGCACATTAGTGGGATCAGGAGATGATGCGCATGTCTGAGGCGGACCGCCTCGCGGGCGCCGAAGAAAAAATGGCCCGCACCATTGAGTTTTTTCAGCGGGAACTCCAAGGCATGCGGGCAGGGCGGGCGCATCCCGCTCTGTTGGACAAGGTCCTGGTGGACTATTACGGCACGGCCACGCCGCTGCCCCACCTTGGCCAGGTGGCGGTTCCGGAGCCCCGACTGCTGGTCGTGCAACCGTTCGACAAGGGATCGGTGCCCGCTATCGAGAAGGCGATCCAGAAGGCGGACCTGGGCCTCGGGATTCGAGTGGACGGGTCGGTGATTCGCCTGTCCGTCCCGGCGCTCACGGAGGACCGCCGTCGGGACCTGGTGCGGCAGTTGAAGCGGCGGCTGGAGGATGAGCGCGTGTCGCTGCGCAACGTCCGCCGGGAAGTCCAGGACGCTATCAAGGCCGACAAGACCCTGCCGGAAGACGACAGTCGCCGCCTTTTGGACCAGTTGCAGAAGCTGACCGATCGGTACACGCACCAACTGGAAGAGTTGGCGGCGGCGAAAGAACATGATCTCCTCAATCCGTGACCCCGGGCCGAAGCTGGGCCAAGCGCTGGCTGGGGGCTCCAGTCCGGCCGACTGGACGGTGGAGCGCACCGGGGTGGGTATAGTGGCTCGGCCCTTGCCCAACCCCGTGTGGCGCGTGGTGCGCGTGCGGAGGAGCGCGGCTGGCTGGCTAGTGACGGTGGCAGCGTTTCGGGCGTGACTCGCCGGGGAGGAGGACGCGGCCCAGGGTGGATGGAGTGACGCAGGGCAAGGAGGCCGCCGGCTCGGGCCGCGCCCGCCACGTGGCGATTATCATGGACGGCAACGGCCGCTGGGCTGCCCAGCGGGGGTTGCCGCGCGAGGACGGCCACCGCGCCGGCATCGAAGCGTTGCGGCGGGTGGTGCGGGGAGCGCCGAACTTGGGCGTGGAGATGTTGACCGTGTACGCGTTTTCTACGGAAAACTGGCGGCGGCCGGCGTCAGAAGTTTCGGCTCTCATGAGCCTCTTGGTGGAGTTTTTGGAGAGCGAGACCCCGGAACTGGCCGCCGAAGGCGTGAGGCTCGCCACCATCGGCGACCTGTCGGTGTTGCCCCAAGCGTCCCAGGAGGCACTCCGCCGCGCATTGACGAACACGGCAGGAGGCGAGCGGTTGCTTCTCACCTTGGCCCTGAACTACGGAGGCCGGGCGGAGATTGTGCGCGCCGCCAAAAAGCTGGTGCGGTTCGTGCAAGCCGGTCGGGTGTCCCTCGGGGCGGTGGATGAGCAGATGTTTGCCAGCTTGCTAGACACCCATGCGCTGCCGGACCCGGACCTGCTGATCCGCGCGAGCGGCGAGGAGCGCTTGTCAAATTTTCTGCTGTGGCAGTCGGCCTATACCGAATTGTGGGTGACAGACACGTTCTGGCCCGATTTTGGGGTGGAGCATCTGCAGCAGGCGCTGTTGGCCTTTGCCAGCAGGGATCGGCGTTATGGCAGCCACTCCTGAGACGGGGCGGTGGGAGGCGCTCCGCCGCCGGTTCATCACGGCGGGCGTGGGAGGACCGGTGTTGTTGGGCCTGGTTTGGCTGGGAGGCTGGCCGCTGTGGCTATTGAGTTGGGCTCTGGCGCTCCTGATGAGCTTCGAATTTTCTGGTCTCTTGATGCGTCGGCGACTGGAGCTGCCCATCTGGGCGCTGGGTACGCTGGTGACGGGGCTTATGGCCGCCGTCGCCTTTCACTGGCCCCTGCTTCCTGTGGTGGTGGGCCTCTTTTTCCTGGCGGCGCTGTTTGGGCTGGGGGGGGATGACAACCAACGGGGCTTTCTGACGGGGCAGAGCGCCGTGTTTGGTGCGCTGTATATCGGCGGGCTCATGTCCTTCCTGCCGCGCATTCGAGAACTGCCCCATGGGTTGCCCCTGACAGTGTTTGTGCTGTTGACCGTCTGGGCCACGGATGCCGCCGCGTACTTTGTCGGCAACAGCTATGGGCGGCGGCGCATGTTCCCACGCGTGTCGCCCGGCAAAACCTGGGAAGGATCGTTGGCCGGATTGTGCGGCGGCGTGCTCGCGGGGGGACTCCTGTCCACGTGGCTGGTGGGGGCCCTGGGTCCGGGACTGGTCGTGGCTCTGGGGATCGCCGTCGCCAGCCAGCTCGGTGATTTGGTGGAATCGAACCTGAAGCGCTTCGTGGATGCCAAGGACGCGGGGGCAATTCTTCCGGGTCACGGCGGGGTGCTGGACCGGTTGGACTCGGCCTTGTTTGCCCTGCCCGCCGCATACTACTTGCTGAGAGGGATGGGCCTCAGCTAAAACGACGCGCCGTGCCACAAGGGGGGACGTCATGGGGGCAGACAACCAGCGCTATTTGAAGGCGCTCGCGACTTGGGGGCTCCTCTTGGTGGCGGCGTTTGTGTTTTGGCGCTTTGTCGTGCCCTACACGGTCCCGTTTGTGATTGCTGCGTTTCTGGCCGCCCTGCTGGACCCGGTGGTGGCTTTGGGGGAGCGCGTGGGACTGCCTCGGTGGCTCGCCACGGTGGCGTCCATGGTGGCGGTGCTGGGCGGGGTGCTGGCTGGCTTGGGCCTTTTGGTGAGCGTGCTGGTGCGCGAGCTGGCGAGTTTGACCACCCAACTGCCTGGCTTGGTGAAAAGTGCCCAGCCGGTGCTGGAAAGCCTCGTCGACGACGTGGTGCGCGTGGGGCATGTCAAGTTGCCCAGTGTGCAGTCGCTGGTGCACAGCCAAATTACGACTGCGTACAAAATTACCGCCACGGTGCTGCACACCCTGCTGGTGGTGTTGCTGGGTCTGCCCAACGTTCTCCTGGTGGCTGTGCTGGCCGTGGTGGCCGCGTTTTTCCTGATTCGTGACAAACGCGTCGTAGGCGCTATGCTGGAGTGGGTCCTGCCGCCGGGGATGCAGCATCGCCTGCCCACACTCCGCACGGAGGTGGTGCGCGGCACCTTGGGGTTCCTGCGGGCGCAGTTGTTTCTGGTGGCCACGACGGCTGCGGGTACGACCATTGGCCTCCTGCTCTATGGATCACACTATGCCGTGTTGTTGGGGCTGGTGGCGGGCCTGTTGGACTTGATCCCGTTTTTGGGCCCGACGGCGCTGCTGGCGCCGTGGGCGGCCGTGATGTTCATCATCGGGCAGCCGGTCGCGGGGCTGGAGCTGCTGGTGGTGCTGGCGGGCGTCGCGCTGGTGCGCCAGCTCATCGAACCCCGCCTGTTGGGCTCCGGGACCGGGTTGCACCCCCTGGCGGCGCTGGTGGCGTTGTACGTAGGGATCCAGCTGTTTGGGCCCATTGGGTTTGTGGTGGGGCCCATCACGGCGGTGGTGTTGAAAGCGGCGGCGCGAGCGGCGGGCCTGCCGCCCTTTGTCAAAGCCTGACGACGTGGGGGCGAGGTTTCTGAGGAGGTGTGGCGCGTGAACGTGGTGGTGCTGGGAGCCACGGGCTCCATCGGGCGGCAGACGGCCGACGTGGTGGCGGCGCATCCCGACCGGCTCCGGGTGCGCGGCCTAGTGGCGCATCGGGACGTGGACGGGATGGCGGCGCTGGTGCAGCGACTCCAGCCAGCCTGGGTGGTGCTGACTGACCCCGACGCGGCGGCTCGGCTTAGGGTCCGTGTGCCGGCCGGTACAGTTGTGGACGCAGGCATGGACCGCGTCATCACGCGCGTCGAAGACGAGCCGGCCGCCACGGTGGTGGCGGCCATGAGTGGGTTTGTGGGCCTCGCCCCCACGTTGGCGGCGGCCAACCGCGGCCATCGGCTGGGCCTCGCCAACAAGGAGACCATGGTGGCGGCCGGTGGTCTCATTCGCGAGGCCGTGCGCCGGGGTGGGGGCCGCCTGCTGCCGATGGATTCAGAGCACTCCGCGATCTTTCAGGCGCTGGGAGAGCCCGCACACCCTTTTCGCCGCCTGATCATCACCGCCACCGGTGGCCCGTTTCGCGGCTGGGACCGCGCCAGGCTCGCTCAGGTCGAGGCGGCGGCTGCGCTGAACCATCCCGTGTGGCGTATGGGCAGAAAGAACACCGTTGACAGTGCCACGCTGATGAATAAGGGCTTGGAGGTACTGGAGGCGCACTGGCTGTTTGATGCACCGCTCGACCAGATTGACGTGGTGGTGCACCCCGAAGCCGTGGTGCACTCGCTGGTGGAGTATCCCGATGGCGCGATGCTGGCACAACTGGGGATGCCCGATATGCGGGTGCCCATTCAGCTGGCGCTGACGTGGCCCGAACGGTGGGAGGTGCCGGAGACGCCCTGGCTGGCCCTGGCCGCGGTGGGCCGACTCACGTTCGAGGAGCCCGACCACGACGTGTTTCCCGGCGTGGCGATAGCCCGCCGCGCCGGGAAGGTGGGGGGCAGCGCACCGGTGGTGCTGAATGCCGCTAACGAGGTGGCGGTGGAGCGCTTTTTGGCGGGGGCGCTCCGGTTCCTGGACATATCGGACCTCGTCGCCGACGTGCTGGACGGACAGACGGCGGCGCCGGTCGCGGGGCTGGAGGACATTTTGGCCGCCGACGCTGACGCGCGGGCGGCGGCGCGGGCCTGGCACCCCGGCGGGGGAGAAGGGCGGCGGCAGCATGGATAGTGTCCTGGGATTTCTGGTGGTGTTTGGCGTCCTCGTGTCGGTGCACGAGCTGGGCCACTACCTCGTGGCCAAGCTCGTGGGCGTACAGGTGGACGAGTTTTCGCTGGGATTTGGGCCGGCCCTCATCACCCGGCGGCGCGGCGAAACCCAATACGCCGTCCGCGCCATTCCGCTGGGCGGCTATGTCCGGATGGCCGGTATGGAATTGGACCAGGCGCCGTCGCGCAATCCGCGAGCATACCCCAACAAGCCGCGGTGGCAGCGGTTTGCGGTGATCTTGGCCGGACCGGCCATGAACCTGGTGCTGGCCGCCGTGCTGTACGTCATTATTTTTGGGCCGCTCGGCATGCCCACGCCCACGACCACTATCGGGGTCGCCATGGCCGGGTACCCGGCCCACGCAGCCGGGCTCCGGGCGGGAGATCGCGTGGTGGCTGTCGACCATCAGCCGGTGCACACGTGGACCCAGCTGTCGGGCGCCATCGTGCGGCACGACCACCAGGCGATGGCCATCACGGTGCGCCGGGGCGCCGCCACACGGACGGTCACGGTGCACACGCGCTACGACCGCGCCGCCCACCAGCGCATCATCGGCATTGAGCCGGCGTACCGCACGACGCACCAGCCCATCTTCACGGCGATTGGCAGCGGAGCCGCCGCGACGGTGGCGTTCACGGGGGCCTGGTTCTCGCAGCTCGTGCAGCTGGTGACGGGCCGGCTGGGACTGGCCGTGTCCGGGCCGGTGGGCATCGCCGTGATGGTGGGCCAAGCGGTGCAGGCCGGCTGGCTCTCGACGCTGCTGCTGGCGGCCGCGCTGTCCGCCAACCTGGGGCTCTTCAACGTGCTGCCGATTCCGGTCCTCGATGGCAGCAAGCTGTGGCTGCTGATCGTCGAGGCCATTCGCCGCCGGCCGCTCGACCCGGTCAAAGAAGGTATGATCCACATGGTGGGGTTCGTGTTCCTGGTCCTGTTCGTCCTCTTCGTGACCTATCACGATCTGTTACGATTGGTCCATTAGGAGGTGGTGCCATGACGCGGGCCGTTCACGTTCGAGATGTGCAGGTTGGCGGCGGAGCGCCGGTAGTCGTGCAGGGCATGACCAAGAGCGACACGCGCGACGTGCGGACCACTCTGGACGAGATTGCACGGTACGTGGACGTGGGCTGTGAGATTGTCCGCGTGGCGGTGCCGGATCTGGAGGCAGCCCAGGCCGTCGGTCCCATTGTGAAAGGCTCTCCGATCCCGGTGGTGGCCGATATTCACTTCGACTACCGGCTGGCATTGGAGGTGATGCGCCAGGGGGTTGACAAGCTGCGGCTCAACCCAGGCAACATTGGGGACAAGAGCCGCGTGGAAACCGTCGTGGAAGAAGCCCGGGCCCGGGCCATCCCCATCCGGGTAGGCGTCAACGCGGGCTCGCTGGAGAAGACGTTGAAACTGGACCTGGGCCGTACGGCCGAGGCACTGGTGAAAAGTGCGCTCAAACACGTGCGCATCCTTGAGGAGCACGATTTTCATGACATTGTCATCTCGCTCAAGGCGTCGGATGTTCCCACCACGCTGGCCGCGTACCGCCTGATGGCGAAGACGGTGGACTACCCACTGCACGTGGGGGTGACTGAGGCCGGCACCCAGTTTGCCGGGGCCATCAAGTCGGCGGTGGGCATTGGCACGCTGTTGGCGGAGGGCATCGGCGACACGATTCGCGTGTCCTTGACCGGACCCGGCGAAGAGGAGATCCGGGTGGCGTGGGAAATTCTCAAATCGCTGAAGCTTCGTGAACGCGGCGTGGACATTGTCGCCTGCCCCACATGCGGACGGATTCAGTTTGACATGTGGCCGGTGGTGGAGCAGTTGGAACGCCGCCTGGCCACAGTGTCCGACCCGCTGACCGTGGCTATCATGGGTTGTGCGGTGAACGGACCCGGCGAGGCGCAGGATGCGGACGTCGGCATCGCCGGCGGAAAGAACATGGGGCTTCTGTTCCGCAAGGGGGAGCGGGTGCGCCGGGTGGAGCAGGCGACGATGGTGGACGAAGTGTGGCAAGAGGTTCAAGACGTATTGGAGGAGGCCCGCCGAGGTGGACCGGGTGCTGAAGGACATCACTCCTAGATCCGAAGACTTTTCGCAGTGGTACGTCGACGTGGTCACCAAGGCCGATTTGATCGACTACGCCCCCGTGAAGGGCTTCACGGTGTTAAAGCCGTATGGCTATCGGATCTGGGAACTTATTCAAGAATTCATGGACGCCCGGTTCAAAGCCACCGGGCATCAGAACGCCTATTTCCCCGTCTTGATCCCGGAAAGCCTCCTGCAGAAGGAAGCGGACCACGTAGAAGGGTTTGCCCCCGAGGTGGCGTGGGTGACGCACGGCGGCGACGAGGAGCTGGCGGAGCGGCTGGCGGTCCGCCCCACGTCCGAGGCGATGATTGGGGCCATGTACAGCCGGTGGGTGGAGTCGTATCGCGACTTGCCGCTGCTGATCAATCAATGGTGCAGCGTGGTGCGGTGGGAGAAAGCCACCCGCCCATTTCTTCGGGCGCGGGAATTTCTTTGGCAGGAAGGGCACACCGCGCATCGGACCCAGGCGGAAGCCGAGGCGGAAACGGCCCAGATGCTTGGGGTGTACCGGGAGACCATCGAGCAGGAGTTGGCGATTCCGACGGTGGCCGGCCCTAAGTCGGCCGAAGAGCGCTTTGCCGGTGCCGTCAACACGCTGACCTTGGAAGGCCTGATGGGGGATGGGCGGGCGCTGCAGCTCGGAACCTCCCACTTTCTCGGTCAAAATTTTGCCAAAGCCTTCGACATTGGGTTTCTTGATGAGGACGGTGTGCGGCGGCACTGCTGGACCACGTCGTGGGGCACCTCGTACCGGCTCATCGGCGCGCTCATCATGCTCCACGGGGACGATCGGGGACTCCGCCTGCCCCCCCTCGTCGCGCCAGTGCAGGTGGTGATTGTTCCCATTGGCAAGGGGGAGGACCGCGAACGGATCACGGCGGCCGCGCATGCGCTCAAGGCCGAGCTGTCTGGGTGGCGGGTGACCGTGGATGACCGGCCGGAGTACACCCCCGGGTGGAAGTACAATGACTGGGAGATGCGGGGCGTGCCGCTCAGAGTGGAGCTGGGTCCCCGGGACCTGCAGGCCGGGTCGGTGGTGCTGGTGCGCCGCGACACCGGGGAGAAGGCCAGCATCGGGCGTGACGCGCTGGCCGGGGCGGAAGGCGCAGTGGCGCGAACCCTGCGGGAAATTCAGCAGAACCTGTATCGGCAGGCGGAGACGTTTCGCACCAGCCTGAGCTTCGTGGTGGACGGGCGCGCCGCCGTGCAGGCGCGGGGCACGCGGGGCCTCTTTTGGAGCCACTGGTGCGGCGACGCCGTTTGCGAGACGCGTGTGAAGCAGGAGACCGGCGCGACGATTCGGTGCCTGCCGTTTCCGGAAGAATGGGCTCCCGAGGGAGCAGCGGCCGAGGGGCCGTGCCTGGGGTGCGGGCGGACCGCGACCGTCCGCGCCGTGTTTGCGCGAGCGTATTAGAAGGGTGGCCCGAGCATGGCGAACTCACGTGAACGCGTGAGCTTGGTGATTCCGGCCTATAACGAGGCGGACACCATCGGGCCCGTCTTGGACGTCGTGCGCAGCATGCCGGACATTGATCAGGTGATCGTGGTGAGCGACGGGTCAACCGATGCCACCGCGGTGGTTGCCCGCATGGCGGGCGCCCGGGTGGTCGAGCTGCCCACCAATCAAGGCAAGGGAGCCGCCATGCACATGGGCGTGGAAGCGGCCCAGGGCAGCGACGTGATCGTCTTCCTGGATGCGGACCTGGTGGGCCTCACGCCCGCCCATGTGCGGGCGCTGCTGGAACCCGTGCTGTCGGGCGAGGTGGAGGCCACGGTGGGGGTTTTTGAAGGGGGCCGGGTCTCCACCGATCTGGCGCTGGCGCTGGCGCCCTTTCTGTCCGGCCAGCGGGCCCTCAGGCGCCACCTGATGGAGAAGGTCGCGATCGGCGACAGCCGATTCGGGGTTGAGCTGGCCCTGAACCGCGCGCTGAAGCGGCGCGGGGTGTCGATTCGGGAGGTGGTCCTGCAGGACTTGTCGCAAGTCATGAAGGAAGAGAAGATGGGGCTGGCGAAGGGATTGGCCGCCCGGATGCGCATGTACTGGGAAATTATTCGCGAGATCCCTCGGATCTAAGCGGGGCGGCCGAGGGCTTCGCCAGCGGTCATCGCGCCGCCGGCGGGCGTGAGCATGTTGAGGAGGCCACTTGAGCGTGACAGCGGACAGCCCGTGGGCAGCATTTTGCCGCGACCACCCGGACCTTGCCACCGTCGTCGCCGTGACCTGGAGCGAGGATTTGGCCGAGGTGGCGGTTGCCGTGCGGGTGGGTGCCGGATGGACCGACGCGCTGGCGGCCATGGCGACGGATGCCCTGTCCCAGAGCCTCGCCGCGCGGGTCCGTCTGTCGGTCGCCGGCGAGGCGTCCACGATTCCCGACCGCGTGCGCGCGGTGCTGCCCCGAGGATTGGTCGATCAAGGGGGCGTGCGCCAAGAACCCGATGGGTCCTTGGTGCTGACCGTGTCGGGCAGCGGTGGCGCGGCCATCTGGGAGCAGTGGGGGGGCGAAGACCGCCTCCGTCAGCTCGTGGCAGACATGCCGCCGGTGATGGTGGAGGTGGCGGCGCCGGCGGCCGAGGGGCCCCGAGCGATCGCCCTGCCGCCCGCACCCCCGGCGCCGCCCCGGTTTGGGGGCGCGCCGGAGGGAGTGCCCCGCCCTCTGGACCAGGTGGCGGCCGGCGCGGGCGTGGTCACCGTCGAGGGCAAGATTTTTTCGCGGGAGGAGCGCCTCCTGCGCGACGGCCAGCGCCTGCTCCTGGTGGGCCTCACAGACTTCAGCACCTCTCTGACCCTGCGCCTCTATTTGGCCCGCGACGATGACACGGCGACCGCGCCCTTTGCCGTGGGACGCTGGGTGCGGGCGGACGGCGCGATCGAGAAAGACCGGGCAGGCGAGCCGGTGCTGAAAGTGAAGCACCTCGAGCTACGACCAGACCCCGAGGTAGACGACGAGGCGGACGCGAGCCGCGTGGAGTGGCATGCGCACACCAAGATGAGTGCGATGGATTCGGTGATTGATGTACCGGCGCTGGTGGGCCGGGCCGCCGCCTTGGGCCACCCGGCCGTCGCGGTGGTGGATCACGGGGTGGTGCAGGCGTTCCCCGAAGCTGCCGACCAAGGTCGGCGGCACGGGATCCGCGTGCTGTACGGTGTGGAAGCGTATGTGGTGGACGACGAGGGCCAGATGCTCACCGGGCCGGCGCCCGACGCGCCTTGGCGGGACTGGCCGCTGGTGGCGGTGGACATCGAAACCACGGGTCTCTCGCCCTTGACCCAGGACATCATTGAGCTGGGAGCCGTACGCTTGGAGCGCGGTACCGTGGTGGGTCGGTTTTCTCGGCTGATTCGCCCCGCTCGCCGCCCCATGTCGGCGGCGTCTCAGGCGATCACCGGCATCAAGCCAGAGGAATTGGCCGACGCTTCAACGGTAGAGGCAGTCATGGAGGCGTTTCGTGCCTTCTGTGCCGGCGCCGTGCTGGTGGCGCACAATGCCGCGTTTGACTATGGCTTTTTGGCGCCGTGGCTGGAGCCAGGGCACGGGCCGTGGCCGGTCCTCGACACGCTCGGATTGGCACGGGCGGTGCTGCCCCTGCAGCGGCAGTACGGCCTCGACCCGCTGTGCCGCGAACTCAAAATCCCGCTCGATCAGCATCATCGGGCGCAGTCGGATGCCGAAGCGTGTGGCCAGTTGGCGTTGGCGCTGCTGGCCCGTCCGGAGGGGAGTGCCCTGGCGGATGAGGGGCTGGGACAGCGGGTCGCGATTCCCGTGGCCGCGGGCCGTCCCTACCCCGTGTTGGTGTATCCTCGCCACGCCGATGGCCTGTTGGCCCTCTATCGAGCCGTGTCGGACGCCCACCTCCAGTATTTTCACCGGGTGCCGCGACTGCCTGCGTCGGTGCTGGCGGCGCACCGGGCCGACTGGTTGCTCGGGGCTCCTGCGTTGGACGGCGAGCTGTCGTCGGCCCTGCTGCAAGGCCGCCCCGTGGAGGCGCTAGATGCGGTCGTCGAGCGCTACGATTTTCTGGAGGTGGTGCCGCCGTCGGCCGCGGCCGACTGGGCGGACGACGGCTGGCTCGGCGACCCCGAGCGCGTGCAAACCCTGCTGGCAGACATCGTCGCGTTGGGCGAGCGGCACGGACGGCCCGTGGTGGCCACGTCCGACGCCCACTATCTGCTGCCCGAAGATGCGGTCCTCCGGGACATTTTGGCCACCACCGCCAAAACCGATCTGCACGCGCGGCACGGAGCGCTCCATCTGCGCTCGACTGGGGGCATGCTGGCGGAGATGGCCTTCTTGGGGCCTGAGCGGGCTCTTCGCGTGGTGGTTACGGCGCCGGTGGCCCTGATGGAGCAGCTGGCCCCGTTGGAGCCCATCCCCGAGGGGCTGCACAGCCCAAACCTGCCGGACGCCGAGTCCAGTGTATCGACGTTGCCGTGGGAGCGCGCACGGACCCTCTATGGCGAACCCGTGCCCGACTTTGTGGCAAAGCGGCTAGAGCGGGAAATTAGCGCGATCTTGGAGCACGGCTACGCAAGCGTGTACTATACGGCGCACCGTCTCGCCAAGAAGACGATCGAGGACGGATACCTGGTGGGGAGCCGGGGCTCGGTGGGGTCGTCCCTGGTGGCCACTTATCTGGACATCACCGAGGTCAATCCCCTGCCGCCGCACTATCGCTGTCCGGCGTGCCGCTGGTGCCGCCTCGCGGAGGAGGCGGATGGCGGGGTGGGGTCGGGGTTTGACCTGCCCCCCCGGGACTGTCCCGACTGTGGGACGGCCTTGCTGGGAGATGGGCAGGACATCCCCTTTGAAACCTTCTTGGGGTTTCACGGGGAGAAGGTTCCCGACATCGACCTAAATTTTTCCGGAGATTATCAGGGGACCATTCACCGCTACACGGAGGAACTTTTTGGAGCGGGCCAGGTGTTTCGCGCGGGGACCATTGCTACCGTTGCGGAAAGGACGGCGTTTGGGCTGGTCAAGGCTTGGAGCCGGGAAACCGGGCGGGAGCTGCACGCGGTCGAGGTGGACCGGCTGGTGCTGGGCCTCACCGGGGTTAAACGCACCACGGGTCAGCATCCCGGCGGCCTCATGCTGGTGCCCGCCGGCGACGACATCCACCACTACACGCCGGTGCAGCGGCCGGCCGACGCCGCCACGACCGACGTGCGCACGACGCACTTCGATTATCACGCCATTGAGGGACGCTTGTTGAAACTGGACCTGTTGGGGCATGAAGATCCGACGACGCTGCGGATGCTGACGGAGCTGACCGGCCAGCCCATTGATGCCGTCCCCTTTCAGGACGCCAAGACGATGGCCTTGTTTTCTGGCACCACGAGTCTCGGCCTGAGCGAGGACCAGTTGGGTACGGGGGTCGGCACGGTGGGCCTGCCAGAGTTTGGGACTGCGTTTGTGCGGCGTATGCTGATGGAGACACGGCCCCAAAGTTTCAGTGATTTGGTGCGCATTTCGGGACTTTCGCATGGAACGAATGTGTGGGCCAACAATGCGGAGGCGCTGATTCGGGAACGGGTGGCCTCGCTGTCGGAGGTGATCGCCACGCGCGACGATGTGATGACGCATCTCATCCGCCGCGGGATGCCCCCGGCCGATGCGTTTGGGATTTCAGAACACGTGCGGCGGGGGCGGGCGCTGTCCGATGCGGAGCGGGACGCCATGCGGGCCGTCGGGGTCCCGGCGTGGTACATCCAGTCGTGCGACCGCATCACGTATCTGTTTCCCAAGGCACACGCGGCCGCGTATGTCACGATGGGCTGGCGCATCGCATGGTTCAAAGTGCACCATCCGCTCCCGTACTACGCAGTGTATTTCACCCTCCGGCGGGACGACTTCCGGCCGGATGTGGCCCTCGCCGGACTCGGCGCCGTGCGTCAGGAGCAAGAGCGGCTCGAGGGGTTGGCCAACGACGCGACGGCCAAGGACAGGGCCCGGGCATCGGTGCTGGACGTCGTGGCAGAGATGTTGCTGCGCGGATTTCGGTTTTTGCCCCTCTCCCTGATGGAATCTCAGGCGGAACGATTTGAGGTGGTGGCCCCTGACGGACTCATGGTGCCCTTCGGGGCGTTGCCGGGACTGGGGCGCACGGCGGCGGCGCGCATCGTGGAGAGCCGCAGCGCCGGGCCCTTCACCTCGATTGAGGATCTGCGGGAGCGGGCACGGATCGCCAAGCCCGTGCTGGAGCTCTTGCGGCAGTACGGCGCGCTGGACGACCTGGGCGAAACCCGCCAGCTGGCACTGTTTTAATGGCGCGGCTCTCCCCCGGGGCCGCGCTCCTCGTCGCACAGGCGGTAGCCTGGATGGGGTTTGCGAGCGTCCTGCCGCTCTACGTGCACGCGCAGGGCGTGCCCTTGGTGTGGCTCCGTTGGCTGGTGGCTGCCTACGGCCTGGCGGGCCTCGCGGCGCAGCTGTTGCAGGGACGCTGGTCCGACCGGATCGGTCGGCGGCAGGTGCTGATGGGCGGGCTGCGGTTGGCGGCGCTGGGCACGCGCACGTTTTCGGGCCACTGGGCAGCGACCAGTTATGTCGCGTGTGGCGGGCGCTGTGGGAATTTGGCGCCGGGGCGGCCCTGGCGTCGGTGCCGGACTTCGTTCCCGCCGACCGTCAGGGGCGGGCGTGCGGGTCGATGGTGGCCGCCCAGATGGCCGGTCTGGCCGCGGAGCACTCGTCCGGTCCACACTGGCGACCAGTCTGGGAATGACGGGCATGTTCGTCGGGGGCGCCCTGCTGACGGGGCAGCCGCCCTCCTGGCAGCGGGGCGGCTGCCCCGGGGCGGACATGTCGGGCTCGGGCCCGCCTCCCTGAAACCCAAGGGTGTGGCCGCCGGGTTGGTGACTCTTGGTGGTCTGTCGGGTAGACCGGTACGCTTGGGGTCTACGATGCCGCCGGGAGCGTTTGTTTGCACCATCCCGGGGCGACCCGGGTGGCGCTTGGGCTGTCATGGACGCTCTTCTCGCTCCCGCACTTGTTCATGAGCGTGGTGGCGGGCCGAATCGCGGATCAAGCCCCGTGGCGCCGCCTGGTGGTGGTAGGCGGCGGGTTTGATGAACGCGCTCGGGGCAGCCGGCTACGGGGTGGTGCCCACCGTGCGAACTGCCATCGCACTGTCGGTGGGGGAATCGTCGGTCATGACCATGATTGGCCCCAGCTTCAATGCGTGGCTGATGGATGGCGTGGGCGCCGCCGAACGGGGGACCGTGCAAGGCCTCACGACGGGATACGTGCTGCCGTTCTCGGTCGGGTGGCCCTTTTTCATCGGTGCGGCAGGGGGACGGCCGCTTGAGTAGGCCATGGGCCCTGTGGTATAGTGAATGTGGAATCCGACCGGGCCGTGCATAGGCGTGCACCATCGGTGCCAAGCGATCGGAGTGGGTGTGGGCCCACTCTTTTCACATGCCGGGATGTTCCGCTCCCCTTAGGGTGCGGTTGGTTTGGTGTGAGATGGGACCAGCGTGGAATATCCACAGCGAAGTTGATAGGAGGTCGTGGGCAGGATGAACGCCGAATTTCTCGGAGCGCTCTCCGATTTGGAGCGCGATCGGGGAATCGATAAAGAGATTTTAATTCAGGCGATCGAGGCGGCGCTCATCTCGGCCTATCGTCGGCACTTCGGTGTGACCCAGAACGTGCGCGTGGAGGTGGACCGGCAAACGGGCGAACCGCAGGTGTTTGCCATTAAGACCGTGGTCGAGGCGGTGGACGACGAGCGCACCGAGGTGTTGCTGGCAGACGCGCACCGAGACAATCCGACGCTGGACCCGGGCGACGTGGTGGAATACAACGTGACGCCCAGCAGCTTCAGCCGGATTGCGGCGCAGACCGCCAAGCAGGTGGTGATGCAGCGCATCCGCGAGGCGGAGCGCGGCCTTATCTATCAAGAATTTTCGAGCCGGGAAGGCGACGTGGTGAGCGGGGTCGTCCAGCGGGTGCAGGGCAGCACGGACGCGGCGGGCCGCGATTTGGCGGACCTGTTTCGGGGGGCGGATTTGCACCAGCGGTTATTCGTGGATTTGGGGCGCACCCAAGCGATCTTGCGTCCGGCGGACCAAGTGGCCAGCGAGGACCTGCGCTCAGGCGAACGGGTGCGCGCCTACGTCGTGGAGGTCAAGAAAGCGGCCCGCGGGCCGGAGATTTATGTGTCGCGGACCCACCCGGGTTTGCTGAAGCGCCTGTTTGAATTGGAGGTGCCCGAAATCCACGACGGCTTGGTGCACATTAAGGCGATTGCCCGGGAGGCCGGCTATCGGTCGAAAATCTCGGTGTGGGCCGACGATCCCGACCTGGATCCCGTGGGCGCGTGTGTTGGTCCACAGGGCAAGCGCGTGCAGGCGATCGTGAACGAGATCCGCGGCGAAAAGCTGGACATCATTCACTGGGATCCCGACCCCGCCGTGTTGGTGGCCCACGCGCTGTCGCCGGCCAAGGTGGTGTCGGTAGACGTGGATGGCGACACCCGCCATGCTCGGGTCGTCGTACCGGACTACCAGCTGTCGCTCGCCATCGGCAAGGACGGGCAGAACGCCCGCCTCGCCGCCAAGCTGACCCAGTACAAGGTAGACATTCGCTCGGAGTCGCAGGCAGGAGGCGGGGCATGGTGACGGGGGGGCGAGCGCGCCGGCGGCCCATCCGGTCGTGTGTCGCCTGTGGCCGGACGGCGGACAAGCGTGACTTGATCCGGGTGGTGAGGAGTCCCGACGGCGTGGTGTCGGTCGACGCCACCGGCAAGAAATCGGGACGCGGGGCCTATTTGTGCCCGGTCGCGGCATGCTTGGACACCGCATTGAAAAGCCGCCGCCTGGAGCGGGGCCTGTCGTTGCCGACTCCACTTCCGGAGCAGGTGGTCGCGAGCCTCAGGGCGGCGATGGCCGACTTGACGGCGGGCGCGCCGGGAGGAGCCCCTCATGGCTAACGGCCGGTGGACGGACTGGCTGGGACTGGCCAAGCGAGCGGGGCGCCTGGCGCCCGGGGACTCCCAGGTGCGTCGGGCACTGCAGGAAAATCGCGCCCGCGCGGTGGTGGTGGCCGAGGACGCGGGGCACTCGGTGCGCCGCCGCTACGAAAGCTGGACCGACGAGCGGGCCATCCCACTGGTAGTGCTGGGCACCAAGATGGAGCTGGGTGTGGCGATTGGCATGGGTCCGCACGCTGTGGTGGCCGTCACACAGAAAAGTTTGGTGAAGGGATTGTTAGGAGCCATCGCGGAGACCACGGGGAGGAATTATCTTGGCAGAGAAACCGGACAAGACGGACAGAGCCGACAAGATGGAGAAGAGCGAGAAGGACCGCGGCATACGCGTATACGAGCTGGCGAAGGAACTGAAGCTCGACAGCCGCCGCCTCATCGACCTTCTGCATCGGCTGCAGGTCGAAAATATTCGCAACCATATGAGCACCGTCGAGCCGGGACCGGAGCGGATCGTCCGCGACATTATGCAGGGCAAGCTTCCCCCGACCGGCGCGGCGACGGCCCCGTCGACGAGCGGCGGCCCCGAGACGGCCAGTCCCGGCGCGAACGCCCCCGTAACCCCGGATACCGAAGCGTCGCCGCCGGCGGCACCGAGTTCCGCCGTGCCCACGGTGAGGACCAGCGTGGGGCCGGCCCAGCGCCCGGGCGCGCGGGTGCCCGGGGACCGGCGCGGCCCCCCGCCCGCGGCGGGACATCCGCGGCCGGGTCGGGGAGCGGCCGTCCGTACCGGCCCGCCGATGGGCGGGGGTCCCGGTCGGCCGCCGATGGGCGGGGGTCCCGGTCGGCCGCCGATGGGCGGGGGCCCCGGTCGGCCGCCGATGGGCGGGGGTCCCGGTCGACCGC
>JAJZWS010000033.1 GCA_021846565.1 Bacillota bacterium | reverse complement strand
GTGACCCTCCGTTCCGGAAAGTCCGGACCACGGATTCCGGAAAGAATTGACCAGCCTGTGGGGCGCCCTCGGCCCATCGCCATGAAGACCGTCCCGGCGGGTCGAACCCTGCGGGGGCTCCGCCCCGCACGACACCGCAAGGAGGTTGGCCATGGCCCGAAGAGTGGGGTGTAGATGTCAAGAGGAATTTGGGCTCGGTCTAGCGAAGAAGGGCAAGGTCACCTAAACCTCGCCGATCCTGCGACTAACAGGATCGGGTTCCCGGCCAAGGCGGACCCCGGGAGGCTAGGCGGACCGATGGGGGAGCGCCGACGGGTGCTCCGGATTGTACGCCCGGTCATCGCGCAGCACAGCGAAGACCAAGCGGGTCAACTTCCGCGCCGTGAGCACCAAGGCCCGGCGGTGGGCGCACGGGGTGCTCTCGGCGAGCTGCTTGGCGTAGTACGCCCCATAGCGGGGCTCATTCCGGCGGACACGGTTGGCGGCTGCCACCAGGTAGTACCGGAGAAAGGCGTTGCCGGTCCGGGCCAGCGGGCGGTCCTCGCGGGTCAGCTGGCCGGACTGGGCCGCCGGCCACGTGAGGCCGGCGCACGGGGCCCGTGGGTCATCGCTCGGAAAGGCGCCGATGGCGCCGATTTCGGCGAGGAGGCCCGCGGCGAAGACCGGGCCGATGCCGGGTACGGTCTGCCAGCGGGTCGTGGTCACGGCGGGTTCGCGCGCGATGCGCTGGTCCACGGCGTGGATCTGCTGGGTCAGGTAGCGGATGTCCTGCACCGTCCCGCTCAGGATCTGGTGCACGGGGTCCTTCAGCACGGTGGGCAGGCGGTACGAGTCGCGCGCGGCTCGCTGGATCGCGCGGGCGACGGCGGCCGGGTCGGCCAGGCGTCCGTGGGCGTCGTGCCCCAGGTCCCGGACCCAGTCGTCCAGTGGGGCGGCGGCGATGTCTTCACTCGTGGCATAGCGCGTGAGGACGCCCGTGGCGCTGGCGCCCCAGGGGTCCGTCCCGGGCGGGTCGCGGGCCAAGCCACTGGCTTGCCAGAAGAGATAGCTGGCGCCGTCGTTGTTCATCCGCGCCAGGGTCTGGACCCAGTGGCGGCGGTGGCGGGTCAGCCGCTGCCGGGCCACCGTCCGCTCCGTGATCTGGAACGGGTGAGGCCGCCAGGCCGGCTGGCCCAGCACGGCGGCGATGTGCCACGCGTCTTCGGGGTCCGTCTTGCTGCGGCGGCTGGCAAAGGCCGCGATGGAGCGATGGACGGTGCGCGGCTGGAGCCGGGAGACCGTGGCCGCGTACGGGGTCAGGGCAGGGGCCTGGCTCAGGAACAGGGCCAGATGCCCGGCGTAGACGCCCGTGGCTTCCAAGCCGAGGCGGACGCCCGTACGGCCCGCCGGGATCCCGGTCGTCAACGCCGCGACCAGACTCGCGGCCCCGGGCGCCGTATTGGGGAAGCGGCCGTGGCCGTAGCGGGCCTGGCCGGTCACGTCGATGCCCACCAAGATGGTTTCCATCTGAATCACCTCCTTTCTGGGCGACCGTCCGTGATCGGGGAGCCTCGCCGCCCGGTCGGCTATTCGCCGCCTTGCTGTCCGATTAGCGCTTCGGCAGCGTCGCGGGGCGTTCTGCGGGCTGCTGCTCCCGCAGTCCGCGGCGCCGGGCGCACCGTGGGGGTCAGCGATGGGCGGACCGGGGCGCGGCGGCATTCTTCGGCAGCGCTCAGGCGCAAGGAGGACTTAGCCTGTCCCTCGATCGGACGTCTCCATCCCCTTCGGCGCAGCTCCTCCGATCTCCTGGATCCCGTCCTCGACAACGGTCAGCTCCGCGCCCACCGGTTCCCAGGGTTTCGGTCCAGGTCGACGGTTGAGAGACACATCTCTCACGATTGATATACAAGGAGGAGGGACCATGGCGCCCTGGCAAGCGTTTCATCTCACCCGTGACAAGGCCCACCTGGCTTGGAACAACCGCATTGACCCCGCCGTCGAGGTGAACCCGGGAGCGGTGGTCGTCTTGGAGGTCAACAACGCCTCCGGCGGCCAACTCGACCGCCACTCGACCGTGGAGGACGTCGCCCAGCTGGACTTCAGCCGCATCAACCCCGTGACCGGTCCCGTGTTTGTCAAGGGCGCCGAGGCAGGTGACGCCCTCGTGCTGGACATTTTGGCCGTGGACGTGGATGCCTGGGGATGGACCGCCAACATCCCGGGATTCGGCCTGTTGGCCGATCAATTCCAAGAGCCGCACCTCCGCATCTCCCGGGTGACCGGCACTTACGCGGAGCTTCTGCCGGGCCTTCGCATCCCGACGTCCCCGTTTATCGGGACCATCGGGGTGGCACCGGCCGCCGCCGGGGACCACTCTGTGGTGCCGCCCCGCCCCGTGGGCGGAAACATGGATGTCCGGCACGTCACACCGGGCGCACGCCTGGTGCTTCCGGTGGAGGTGCCGGGCGCACTGCTGTCGCTCGGTGACACTCACGCCGCCCAGGGGGACGGCGAGGTGTGTGGGACGGCCGTCGAAATCAGTTCCGTGGTCACCCTCCGCGTCGGACTTGCCAAAGGCGAGGCGCCCCGCTTTCCGGTCCTGCACACCCATCCGCGCTCCGCGCGCTTCGGGCGGGCCGTGGCCACCACCGGCATTGGGCCGGACCTGTTTCAGGCCGCCCGCGACGCCGTGAGCAGCATGATCGAGCACCTCGGCCAATCGGTGGGACTGGACCCCGTCGACGCTTACCTGTTGTGCAGCGTGGCCGCTGACCTCAAAATCTCGGAAATTGTGGACCAACCCCACTGGGTCGTGTCGCTTCACCTGGAACGCGACATCTTGCAAGGCGGGATGGTGTGAGCGACGGGGCGACCCGACCACGAATCCGCTGCGGTGCCGCGACCCGGGCCTGTGGGCGGCCGCGGTTTGACCCCCCTCGGCCGCCGCCCATCGCTGTTACTTTGCCGACCTCCAAAGCGTTCGTCCCATCACGGGCATCCTCATGCCCGTCAGCCGGAAGAAGGTGCCCACATGAGAGCCGTGCGGTGGATCATCGGGGTGGTCCTGGCCGCGCTGCTGATGGCAGCCGCGGTGGAAACGACGCCCTGGGGGGGCTATGTCTACGTACCGCTTCACCCGTTCTGGGTGCCCGCGGCGGTGGACAGCCTCTACCCCTCGTGGCGCACGATGCGCGTCCCCGTTCCACCGGAATCCGCACGGTCGAATGCCGTATTCCCCGGTTCGGTCGCCCCGTGGCCGGCGGCCGGGCCGCTTTACGCGGGGTCGGCGGAATATGTGGTGCCGATGTCAGCGAGCGCTGTGCGCAGCTGGTACGAAGCACGGATGCCGACCGCCGGCTTCAAGGACCGCGCGGCGCAGGGACAGGCCGGATTTGCCCCGGACGGTGGCCCATTGACCGTCTCCCTGACGTTTGCGCCGTCAAGTGCGAGTCCTCGCGCGGTCACGGTGTCATGGGAATCCCTGGGACCTCGCGCGACACTAGTGAACTTATGGACCACCGCCCTGCTTCTCCCCCACCGGACGGGTGCGTCGTACGTGCCTCAAAACGTAGTACGGGTCGATGCCACCTTGGGGAACCACCGGGGAACTCCCATAGCCCGCGCGGTTGTCACCAATGCACGCTGGATTCGCCACTTTGTCCGCGCGGTCAACGGGCTCCAGGCCGCTCCGACGCTAGCGGGGCCGCTCACCTGCCCGCAGGTGGGGCCGGTGCATCTGCGCCTGGTCCGCCGCTCCGGGCCCGTCGTGCGCGTGGGCGTCCAGTGCGTGTGGGCCCAGGTGAACAGCCAACCGCTTTTAAGTCTCAGCGCCACGGTCACCAATATGGCGTACAACCTATTTCCATCCACACGGAGCTCGCAACTCAACAACGCACCTGCGCCACCACCGCCTCCCGGCGCCCAGGTGGGCCACACGAAATCGACGGACGCTCACTCGTAACAGCGCAATGGGGGGTGCCGCAAAGCTGAGTCTACCCGCTATACGAAACCTGCTCAAACTTGCCCGTAGGGGCATAAGCCAGTTTCGCTGGAATTATTCGCTCTTCCGAAGATTGCAGTTTTGTTCCTAGCCATCTGGCTATCCCTCCGCAGGGTGGGAACCGCAACCGCGGAAGTCCTGCCGGTAGCCGTCACCGTTCCCTTCATCGGAAAGCCCCCGGGCGGCTTCTCTCCGGTACTAAGCTTCCTTCCGGCGACAGGGGGGATCCGGCCCCCAACCGCCACCGTCTTCCCTGTCCCGTCCCCTTGCGGGTGAAGCCGACCCCCACGCTGGTACTCCTTGCGAGGCAAGGCGGATTTCCCAGGGTAGTTGCCCCTTGGCCGGTAAAGAAGTCCGGTGGCTGGCTTGCTCCGGCGGGGAACCTCCCGCCACGAAATCAGTTGGAGAACGCCTGCTGGCGCTCGAAAATCTCCCGGAGACTCTTCAACACCCCCTCCTTCGGCGTGAAGACCGCGATTCGTTCCCGCCGTTCGGGATCGGTATACCGGTGCCCCACATTCACCGCGCCCACCGTATCGGCGTGGCCGGTGAAATGGCAGTTTTGGCAATGGAACCGATCGCCCTGACGGTTATCCTTGTGGACCTAACCGCACTCCGGACACTCCTGGGACGTGTAAGCCGCGTTCACCATCTCCAAGCGGGAACCTCCCGCGTGGGACAGGAACTCTGCCCGTTCCTTCAGGCTTGACCGCATCCAGCGCGAGACCACGCGGGAGAGGTTCCGGCTTTGGGTCCGGCCCCGCATCCGGCTCAGATCCTCCATCACCAACACCTCCGGCCGGGAGCGCAGCACCTCCCGCATCGCTTCGGCAATCCGACGCGTCACCTCGGCTTGATCCTTGACTCTGCGCGCATCCAGTTTCATCCGCCCAAGGTTGAACCGCCGCATCCGGCCCGCTTTTTCCCGCTCCCCGACCCGGGGCGAGGCGGCCAGTGTTTTCTCCGCCGCATGGAGGCGGTTCCGTGCCGCCCCCTGCGCCATGGTCTGTGCGCTCAGGCGGTCCAAAACGCGGCCGAACCCCTCCCCGTAGAAATGGCCCCGGCTGTCGGCGAAGACCTCGGTCACGCCGGCGTCCAAGCCGACCACCAGAGGTTCGCGGCGTGCGGGCACGGTTTTGATCCGGACCGGAACGGGAACATGGATGGCCACCGTATGCGTGATCGGGTTGATCACCACCCGAACGTTGCCGGTGACCGCTGGGACGGGACAGCCCCTGAGGGGGATGACGATCCGCCGGCCCGGGATCAAGCTGGCAAGGGAAAGGTACGCTTGGTCTTTGTGCGTAAAGAAGCGGTAGAGCGTATTGTCCAGTGCGAACGAGCGGCGCCGGTGCACCCGCGGTGATTTGCCCAGGGCCTTGCGGAGCAGACGGCGCAGCCGCCGGACCACCGCCTGGCGCTCCGCCAGAGACATCTCAAATCTAGGCTCCGGAGCATCACCCCTAGGCACCGCCCCGATCCGGACGCACTTCCGGAGCAGCCAGAAGGCGTACCGGCGCTGTTGCCCCTCGAAGGCCCGGAAGAGTTTTCCCTCGATGTGCGCCTGGGCGAGGGCGGCCAGGATCCAGCGTTTCATCGTATCCACGGCGTCGAAGAGGGCGCGGTCATAGAGGTGGACCGGCAGCGTCCAGACGTTCACCCGGGCCGCCTTGTCCCGATTTCGGAAGGCGCGGGGGTTGTCCAGGTCGCCCCACCGGACCGTCCGGGCGAGGGCCCGGAGAAAGGCATCCTCCTGCAGGGAGTAGGCCGTGGCCATGGCCAGAACCGCCGCCCACTTGCCGGTGTTGAGAATGCCGGACGGCTACTTTACGGTTCGAGTCACTCTTCCATCGCCCCCCTCAGTTTCTCCAGCATTTTCTTGTTCTTGTGGCTCCGACTGCCGTACAGTCGAGCCGAAAAGACCGTGATGATCTCCCGCACGTCCTGGGCCAGTTCCTCCTCGAACGTCGGCTCCTCGCCTTTGTTGATAATAACGACTTCGATGTCCTTGATCTCACAAATTGCAAACACCAATTCGGCACCGAAACGCAGAAGGCGGTCCTTGTGGGTGAGGGCCAGACGATCAACATGCCCGGCAATGATCCGGTCCAGGAGCTTCCGCAGACCGCGTTTGTGATAGTTCATGCCCGATCCGAGATCCGAGAGGATTTCGAAGGACCACCCGTTGGCGGAACAGAACATCTCCAGCATCCGACCCTGCCGTTCCAAATCCGCTTTCTGGTCGTGGCGCGATACTCGGGCATAGGCGATGGTGGTTCTGGCCGCCGGCCCGGCGTGAAAAGCGTTGGGCCGCAGCCTGGCCAAGTCCTATCGCCTTTGGCCACCGGGAGTGCGCTCATCGGGCAGCAGCCGCCCTTCTCTTTCCCACCGGCGCAAGATGGATTTCGAGACGCCCAGGAATTTGGCCGCCTCGGCAATCGTCACTAACTTGCTTATAGTGGCATTATACGAATACGGTTAGATAAAGCCAAGAGGAACTGTTAAAGCCCCACACCACGGACCGCCCGGGTCACGCAGGGGACGGGGGCGCGGCTAGCCGCCGGCGCCCCCGTCCAAGACCGGTCATTCCAAAGCGGCTTGCTGCCCTGGCGCCCCGCTGGCAGTGGTCAGCTTTTCTTCGGAACGCGACTCAGATAACCCTCCCAGGGCACATACGGCGGCAGGGGCTCTCCCACGGCCTTGGCATCCGTGTTGCCAACCAGCTGGTCGGGGCCGGACCCTGACACCCCGGTGGTGCCGTACTGCCAGACGATGCGGTCCAGCGCCGGGTCGATCACCACCACGCGGTTGTTTTGGTCGTCCGAGACCAGAAAGTTGCCGTTCGGCAGCCGGTTGATCGACGAGGCGTGATTCAGCATGCCGGACCCCGAAGTCACCTTGTACGACCAGACAATCTGTCCCTGGCGATTGATCACGTACAGGCCCCCGGGGTTGGCGTAGTCCGCCAACGCGTAGAGTCCGGGACCCACGGGCATGGCGTCCGAGGGATAGGTGATGACGCTGGGCAGGGTTACGTGCCACACCAGCTGACCTTGGGGGTTCACCTCAAGCACTTGCTGGGGTTGTCCAGGGGCAGCGCCATCCGTGATGAGGACGTTGCCGTCAGCGAGCGGCACCGCATTGTTCGTCCAGTAGAGATAGCCGGGCTGGGTGCTTTCCACACCGGTGTGGCCATACTGCCAGAGAATCTTGCCCGTCGTCCGGCTCACCATGATGGCCCGCTCGTTGCCGGGGTCCGTGATCAGGACCCGCTGCCCGGGCATGCCATAGGAATCCTCGGGAATGTACAGATAACCTGGCTGAGACCCGTAGTGGCCGGTATGGCCATAGGTCCATACAATCTGACCGGTCGTGGGCGACACCGCGTACACCACCTGGGTGGCATCGGAGTTCACAATCAGGGGACCGCCGTTCGGCGTCGGGTTCACGTCGTCCGGCAGCGGTACATGCGCCGTCCACAGCACCTGCTTTTGGGCATTGACCTTGATAATACGATTGCCTCGTTCGTCCGCGATGTAGATGGATCCGCTGAACGGCGTGCGCGAGCCGACGAGCCCCCGATAGTGGTGCGGGGGTGACGCGTTCGTCTGATGGTGGTGCCCCGTCGGGGCCAATGCCCCAGGCGCCGCGGGCCCCCGAGCCACGAGGTGCTGCCAGCCGAGCACCGCCACCCCCAGCAGCACGGCGGCCACCGCCATGCGCCCACCCCGAATGCGATAGTGCCCCATGAGGCGCCCCCCGTCCGTCCTGGAGATAGACTTATGTCCAGTGTGCCCTGGGATCCGGACCCGGTCAGCGTCCGTTGGACCAAACCTCATACGGGCCAATGACCATGACCCGTCGACAACCCCGTCAGCCTCGACGATGAAAGGGGGCCAGGATGGCCATCCATCTTTCGCATCAGCCTCACCTGGTGCCCAGCCAGGTTCCCCGAGGGATTACAATGCATCGATGGGGTAAGGGGCACCGGTGGCCGCGCCCCGCTCGGGCATCAGGAGAAGTGGGAGGAATGCGGTCGTGCAGGAACCCAAGGCTGAACCAGCGTCTCGAGACGCACGCGATGGGTGGGAGGAGTTGCGCATCACGGCCCGCGACGGGGGCCAAATACAGGCGTTCTGGCGGGCCGGGGGGAAAACGCCCTTCCTGTTGGCCCATGGCCGTGCCTTCGACGCCGAAAGCTTTCGGCAGTTTGGCGACTTGGCCCACGAGGCGGGACATGGGGTGTTGCGGATTAACTTCCGAGGCTATCACGCCTCGACGGCTGGGTCCGCCGGCCCCGACGCGCGCGACGACGACGTGTTGGCCGCGGCGTCCTGGCTCCGCCAGCACACCGGGCACCCCACCATCGCGCTGGGCGCCTCCATGGGTGGCGGGGCCGTCTTTCGGGCTGCAACCCGCGAGCCAGACTTGTTTGGGCGCCTCATCGGCTGGTCCCCCGTACCCATTCCGGCCGAATTGGTCCCAGCCTTAACGATGCCGAAGCTGGTCGTGTGGTCGGCGGACGAAGCCATGGCACCGGCGTTGCAGACGTATGCCCACGAGCTTCCTGAACCCAAAACCCTTCACGTCTTCACGGGAAACGCTCACGCGCAGAATCTGTGGAGCGGGCCCCACCAGTCCGCCCTCACCCAACTGGTGCTGGCGTTTGCCGCAGACGACCCAACTGGCCGATAGCGGCCGGCCAGCAGGTCAGGCGCCGGTGTCCGCCTAAAGGTCGGGCGACCCGCGGAGATACACATGCACCCGCCCATAATATGGCGTGAACCAGTCAGTGCGTGGATCCGGTTCTTCGTCCGGATCCTCGGCTCGCATCCAATCGTATGTGTCAACGAATAACGCCTGGTATTCGTCGTCTTCAACTAGTATTCCATCTATTTCATCCAATATATACGTAAGTCTATCATAATCAATGTCTATATGAAAGGTCTCCGCGTGTAGAGGCGCCCACCAGAGAAAGGCCCCCCACGCCAAGTCCTCTGCCGTACATTCCGTGCCTCCCTTGTCCCAGTGCACCACCCGGTCGGTCAAGACGATGGCGGCGACCAAAATCTTTCGCACGAACGGTTCGGTATACAGCGCTTCGTAGCGCGGTGGCAGCAAACGATGCAGCAGGGTCCCCTCGATGAGCCCGTCGCCGTCGCCAAAGGCCCCTAAGAAATCCGTGAACAGCTGGTCGATGAAGTGGTGCAACAGCCTGTCCAAGGCCCGCTGCTCAGCCGGGCTCATGATCTGGCGGTCTTCTTCGTCGTCGAACTCGCTCATCCGCTCCTCCTTACGCTGTCAGCCCGGTCAATGACGATGCAGTTTGCGCGGCCGATCCCGGCGTAGCGATGCGCGCTGCTGGTCAGGATGATCACCTGGCACTGCTGGCCCACATGACCCAAAACCGCCCCCAGGTGCTGCAGCCGCTCGTCGTCCGTGAACCCGAGCGTGTCGTCCAAAATCACCGGGGCCCCCTCGTCGGGCGCCACCAGGCGCGCAGCGGCCAGGCGCTCCAACAGCAGCATCTGCTCGCGCGCCCCCGCCGACAGGTGCTTCACTTCCAGCGTCTGGCCTCCCAAAGTCCGGCGCGCCACGGAGAGCGTGTCGTCCACCTCGACCGCCAGGTCCGCGCCGTAAACCACCCGTCCCAAGTCGACGATGGCCTGCTCCAGCGGCTGGCGGTAGGCACGCTGCTGGGCATCCCGATACTGAACCAACGTCTCGTGCAACAGGTGGGCCGCCGCCGCGTGGCGCTGCACCTCCGATAAGGCGCGCTGGGCCGCAGCGAGCGCCTGGACGGCCATGGGCCGTTTTTCGTACCACTCGTCCCGCCCGGCCTGCTCGAGCCGCCCACGGCACTCCGCCAGTTCACCCATCAGCTCCTGGTGCTGCTCGCGGGTCCGGTCCACCAGCGCGCGCGCATTGTCATCCTGCAGGCGAACGGCGTCCGGGTTGGTGGCGGTGAGCTGGGCCTGCAGGTCCTGCGTGTGCCGACGTGCCTGCTGCAACGCTTCGGCACTTTCCGCCAGTGCCTGGGCCAGCGCCTCCATGGACTCGCCGGCCTCCTCGGCCAACTGGACCTGTACTACGGCCACCGCGGCGGACACCTGAGCCCGTTCCGCATCCAGCCGTTCGCATTCACGCACAGCGTGGGTCTGCGCCTTGTCCTTCCCGGCTGTCTCCGCTCCCACGAGAGCCAGCCGTTCCTCCGCCGCTCGCACCTGCTCGCGCGCCATGGCCGTTGCTTGGGCCGCCGCCTCTGCGTCGGCGGGCCGGGAAAACTCGTCGGGGCGCTCGTGCTCGTAGGCGCGATGGCCCGCCTTGAGTTCGCGCAGGGCTCCACGCAGCTCGTCCGCTGTCTCGCCCGCCAGCACCTCGTCCAACGCCTGCCGCTGCCGGTCCCTGTCCCGGTCCCAGTCGGCCGCGCGCTGGGCGGCGCGCTCGGCACTCTCCGCGTCCGCCAGCTGATGGGGCACCAACAGCGCCACAAGCTGTTCATGGGACCGCTGGCGCTTCCGTTGCAGCTCAGACACGCTGGCGCCGGGCCGCACCGTGACCATGTGGCCATCGGGCCATTCCAGGGTTACCGCGTCCTGCACGGGGAACCGCACGGATTCGTGCGCCGACAGCGGGCGCGGCTCCCCATTGACCTCAACGGTCTCGGCGTGCGGGACTCTGACTTCCACGGTGGGGCTGCCCACCGCCAGCGCCGCGTCGGCGGCAGCAAGACGTTTCGCCTGCTGGCGAATCTCCTGCAACTCGTCCAGCGTGATGGCGATGGTGGCGCGGCGCGCCCTCAGTTCGGCCAACTCCTGCTCGAGCCGGTCCACCGCCTCCACACGCTTCTCCAGGGCCACCGCCCGGCGCTGGCTAGCGACGTCCTGCTCATCGAGAAGGGCCCGGTCCTCGCGGCGGCGGGCCCAGTCACGCGCCGCGCGCACCTCTTCCTGCACGAGCAGCTGGCTGCCCAGCTCCTGCTGGGCGGTCGCCAGCGCGGCAGCCGCTGTCTCACGCTGGTGTTCCAGCTCAGCCAGCCGGGCTTGGCCGGCGGCCTCGTTCTCGGCCAGCCGGCGCCGGTGCGCCAGCTTTGCCGTCAAGTCTGCGTGCTGAGTGGTGAGCGCGGTCTCCCGCTTGAGCGCATCCCGGTGGCGTCCTTCCAGGTCGACAACGTCCCGAAGCCGCTGGCCCCACGTTCGCGCCAGCTCTTCGACCTCTGCGGACTGCTCCAGCCGAACCTGCCGCTCTGCCTCGAGGCGGCGAAGCCGCTCTTCGTCCGTCTCGGCGGCAGCAATCCGCTGGTCCAATTCCGCCACCTGTTGTTGGGCCGCCTGGACGGCCGATTCCAGCGGGCCAAACACGGTGGTCGTCGGATGTCCCGATTTGGGCGTGTAGTACCGCAGGTATTCCCGCTCTACCCGCTCCATGAGGGTATCGGTCGCTGGCCGCTCCAATCCGCCCGCCTCGCGGTCCAACGCCGCGCGCAGCGAGGGCGCATCCGTGAGCTGAGGCCCCTTCTCGCCCCGCCGCTCGGCCGGCCGCTGTTGAATCTTGAGCGCGGTCCACAGTGTCAGGTCGGCGTGGGCCGCCAGAATTTCCTGCACCCGGTCGTGGGCCGCCCGCCCCGTCACCTGCTCGCGCCGGGGAGCCGTGATGTCGAGGGTGGTCGCCGGATTTTTGTGGTAGCGCTTGTAGTACGTAAACGCGTACCGGCCCACCTCCATCTCCACCCAAATCTCGGTGGCCACGTCCTCGCCGATGGGTTGAGTGTCCCGCACCTCCTGGTTTCGGGAATTGTCGGCATACGTGATCAGAAGATCGACGGCGTCCGCCAGCGACGTCTTGCCCACTTCGTTGGGCCCCTGAATGATCGTTACGCCCACCGGGGCCAGGTTCACCGTGCGGTCCCGAACACCGCGAAAGTTGCGAACCCCCACCGCCAACAGCCGCATCGTGCCGCCTCCTTTTGCTCACGTCTAGCGAAGCGACTGTGTCTCGTTTCTACGGCGCACGCCCCAGCCGGTACAGGAGCGCCAGGGCATCCTGGTACACTTGGACGTCTGGCCCGTGGGCCTGGGCGCCGGCCATCAAATGTTCAAACGCTTGACGTTGGAACCCCGACAGGGTCAGGTCGGAAAACGCCCCGCCATCCGGCACCACCGCCACCTCGTCGTGATGCGTAGGCCGCTCGACGGCCGCAAACAGCTGGCGGGCCTCGTCGATGGCCGCCTCCACTTGGGCTCGGTCCAGCACCCCGATGGTGCCTCGGAGAGTCAGGCGAACAATCGTGGTGGACTTGGCAGGTACGGCGGCGAGCCACGCCCGCACGATGGCCGCCGCCTCACCCTGGCGCACGTCCAGCATCTGCGCGATGAACCGCCAGGTGCCGACCCGGACCGGCGTGACCCGGATGTCGCCGGGGCTCAGGTCCACCACCAGCACGTTGCCGGCGTCCACCTCGTCGTAGTCGGTGGCTTCAGGGGCGCCCGCGTACCACATGCGGCCCGTGTCCCCCACGGCCGTCGTGGAGTGGCGATCCCCCAGCGCCACGTAGTGGAGTTGTCCCGCCTGGATCTCTGCCTCGAGCGGCGACCTGTCGATGAGGGCGGGACTGAACTGACTCCCCATGCTCTCGAACTGCCCGTGAGCCACCATGACCCGGTAGCGCGCCTGGCGAGAAGGCAGTTCGGCCAGGCAGCGCGCCACCAGATCCTCGGCTGGCCGCTTGGATGTCCACGGCACCCCGATCAACTCCATCTCGTCGGACACGGGCAGTACCGACGACTCGGCCAGCACGTGCACATGCGGCGGACACTGGCTCCGAAATCCCGCCGATTGGTACACACTCCCGGGACCATAGGGATCGTGGTTGCCCGGCAAGAGATACACGGGCACCGGCACCGCGCGTAAGGCATCCAGTGCACGGCCCACCGTGCGGGGACCCAGCACGTTGGTTTCAAACACATCGCCCGCCACCACCACAAAAGCTGCGCCCCGCTCGCGGGCAACGGCGCCCACGCGGCGCACTACCTCGTCGCGTGCGCCGCTGAACCGTGCCTGGTCATCCGGATCCAGAAAGTGCCGCGTCATCCCCAGCTGCCAGTCACTGGTGTGGATAAATCGCATATCCATGGCCTCCCCGCCCCGTTCCGCCACGATCCCCTATGGGCCACCGCCCTCCGGGAGCCATTCGGTCCGTTTTCCACGAAGTTCCTCGTACCCCTCGTTTTCGACTCACCCACGCAAATTCCTGCCCCAAAAAACTTATCGGATGGCATGGCCGACTGGGAACGACAGGGGGAGGGGAACCTGTGGGCGGTACGATGTGCAAACACGGTGGCGGTCACGGCTTTCATCGCCCCCGTGCCGTGGTCTCCGGGGAGCGTTGGGTTCTGCCCGGGCCGCCATTCGGCCTCGGGCGTCGGGGTCGACATGCCGTAGCGGCACCGGCACGGGTCATGCATTATAAGCATAAGGGGGTTGAGTGATGAACATCAGTGCGCCGTCGTCCGCCTTCTTGGCCCAGCACCCTGCCTACGCGGCGGCGGCGGCTTTAGACGACATCCGACGCGACGAGTACCCGCAGTTGGCGGCGGAACGCCTCACGTATCTGGACTACACGGGGGCGGGGCTCGCCAGTCTTCGTCAGCTCCAAGAGCACTTTGCCTGGCTGACCGCTGAGGTGCACGGCAATCCCCATTCGCCCAACCGCCCCTCCCTGAAGTCCACCGAGGCCCTGGACCAAGCGCGGGACGACGTGTTGGCATTCTTTCACGCGGATCCCGAGGAGTATGTGGTGGTCTTCACGCAAAACGCGACGGGTGCACTGCATCTGCTGGGCGAATCCTTCCCCTTCACCGCCGATGCCCAGCTACTCATGACATCCGACAACCACAACTCGGTGCTAGGGCTTAGAGAATTTGCCCGTCGTGGGCACACGCCGGTGGCCTACCTGCCCATGACCAAGGGGGACCTGCGCGCTGACGAGGCCACATGGCACCACCTTCTGGCCACCCCCTCCACGGGCGGCGCCCGCTTGTTCGCCTATCCGGCCCAGTCCAACTTTTCGGGCGTCCGGCATGACCTGGCGTGGGTGAAGGCGGCCCAGGAATGCGGCTGGCGTGTCTTGCTGGACGCCGCCGCCTGGGTGCCGACCATGCCCCTCAATCTGTCGATCGTCCATCCCGATTTCGTCCCGCTGTCGTTTTACAAGATGTTCGGCTATCCCACCGGGGTAGGGTGCCTCATCGCCCGCCGCGAAGCGGTGGACCAACTGTCGCGGCCCTGGTTCTCGGGCGGGACGGTGTTGGCATCGTCCCTGGCCGCCGACAAGGCGGCCATGCTGCCGGCACCGGCCGGATTTGAGGACGGCACGCCGGACTTCTTAAACATCCCGGCCGTCAGCATCGGCCTGCGGCACCTGAATCGTCTTGGTCTGGATCGCATTCACGACCGCACGACGGCCCTGCTGGCATGGATCCTGGCCGACCTGCAAACGCTGCGCCACGCGAACGGCCGTCCGGTGATTCAGGTGCTGGGCCCCCGTGAACCAGAGGCCCACGGTCCCACGGTCGCCTTTCGCGTGCTGGCCCCCGACGGGCTGGCGCAAGATGAGCGGCTCGTCATCGAAGAGGCCAACGCGGCTGGTATCGTGCTGCGTTCGGGTTGCTTCTGCAACCCCGGGGCGGGCGAAGCCGCCCTCGGTTTCGCGGCCGACCGCCTGAACCAGGCCTTTCAGCACGCCGGGGCGTGGCACTCCATTGACGAACTGGTTGAGTGGATGGAGATTCCGACTCTGGGCGTTGTACGGCTGTCGATGGGCGCGGTCAGCAATTTCGCTGATGTGGAAACGGTCGTCGCGTTCCTGGGCACATTCACCGACCGCGCGGTGGTGCACCGGGCCTTTCAATCCCGGGCGGGCTGCTGAGTCGCCGACGGAGGCCGTTCGAGAACCTCCGAGCCAGGTGCGTGGTGAAAACAGGCGGGTTCCCGCCGAATCCATAGGTCTACGGGGGCTCAACCGACGAGGATGGCGGAAGTCAAGCGCGTCGTGCGGGGCGCTGCCGGTGCTCACCTTGACAGGGTCTTGGGGACGGCATAGACGCCGTCCGTGTCATGATGTATCACCTTGTCAGGGAGTGATCACATGGCAATCGTTTCCCGGGTGTCCTCTGGTGGCCGAATTGTCCTGCCCAAAGAATTGCGCCAGTATTTGGACGTAAAGGATGGGGACTCAGTGGTGCTGGACTGGGATGGAGAGGCCGTTCGCGTTACGTCCGCCCGGCAGCGCCACCGTCACGCGCAGCAACTGGTCACCCAATCCGTGCCGCCTGAACGATCGCTTGTGGAGGAACTCTTAGCGGAGCGGCGCCGCGAAGCGGCCCGCGAATAGGGATGGTGCTGGATGCCTCCGCCCTGCTGGCCTACCTGCACGCCGAGCCCGGGGCAGATATTGTCGCTGAGGCTCTCGAGGCCGATGCGGTCATGAGCGCTGTCAACTGGGCGGAGGTTGTGGCCAAGCTGCACCAAGGCGGCCTCTCCTCCCATGCATGGCGCGCTGTGCTGGCCGACTTGCGCGATATCGCGGTCGTTCCCTTTACCCAGCCGGATGCCGAAGCGGCTGAGGTGCTCTCGCTCGAGACGCGACGGCTGGGGCTGTCGCTCGGAGACCGAGCCTGCCTGGTCCTGGCCGACATGCGTCAGGATGCGGCACTCACCGCGGACCGGGTGTGGGGCGAGTTGCTCCCCCGTTACCGCGTGCGCCTGATTCGTTAGCCGGGTCCCGTCCAGCGGGCCGCCCGGAGCCGTTCATCTTTGATTCGGGATCGGAAGCGGGTGGAGTGGTGTCGCCTCGCCGGTCGGCGGCCCTGGCCCCCGAAAGCGCCCCTCGGCCAGACGTCTCAGAACACGGCGCTCGGCGGCGGTGCAGGCCTGCCATTCGAACGCAAACCGGTCGGCTGACAACCGCCGGGCGACCGCCGGCCACTGGGTCGCAATCCAGCGGTCGTCCAGGTGGCGTACGTTCGCCTCGTAAGCCCGCTCCGTCAGCTCCCGCATGGTGCATGCGACGAAGGAGGGGTGGCCGTGGGTTTGGACCAGACGGCGGCGCCACCGCCTCATCCGACACATCCAGCGAGGCCCCATTGACGCGCAGCGGCTCCTGAATCGCCTCCGCCGTGTCTGCCAGTGAGCACGCGCCCAGCGGAAGACGGTCCAAAAAAGCGGGTGACCGGTTTGGACACCTCTCACACGACTTCCAGCAGGGTCTCCGGCCCGGTGATGACCAGCTCAAACACGGATCGGAGCGCCCAGAGCGCCGACGCATCGCGGACCAGAAGATGTTCGACGTGGTCCAGAAAAATCAGCACCCGGGCCAGGTCCTGGTGCGCCAGCCTTGTCCAAAGGTGACCGGGTTCGGTGTACAGGCGGTCCAAGGCGACTCCCTCGTTCACCACGGTGCGGACGGCCCCGGCCGGGCCGAGCGCCAGCCGCGGCTGCCAGCGCCGCACCTCGGTCCTGACTCCGGCTGGCCAGGCCCGCCTGAGCTCTGGCCGCTGTGCATGCGCCGCAGGAGGGACTCACAAAATCCCTCGATCTCGCCCAGCGCCGACTCATGGGACTCTGCCAATTGGGTGAATCGAGCCAGCCGGCTGGTTTCCCCGATGCCCCACGGTCCAAGCAGGGCGACGTTCCACGGGCCTGGGGACTCGGGCGCGGTCGTGGCGTCCCCGCCTGCGGACAAACCGCTGCGGTTCCGCACGGCCGTTGGCAAACAGGCCGTGCGGTGCGGGAAACAGCAGGTTGAACGGATTCGGGCTAATTATCACTCCCCCCTCATGATTCATAGAAAACAAATCCAACGGGCTGTGCAAATGCGTAAACAGGCCCTGCCCCTTGGGATCAGCGGATTTGCGTGGGCTGCGCCGAGCCCTCGAGACCGGAACCCGGCGCGCCGCGCGCCAGCATCACCGCCATGACCAGGGCGGGCGCCGGCACCACCAGCAGCACCCGCGTGAGTCCCGGCACATCCCGCGCGCCCGCCAGCATCAGGGCCACGAGCAGGAGTCCCACGGCGCGGGACCCATTCAACACCAGTTCCTTGTTGGCGGTGGCGCGGTGAGGGTGGGGCGCGCGACCAATCACGTCCAGGCTCCACGCCTCGAGCGGCACTTTCTGCAGCGGGATGGCCAGCCCCACGGCGGCTCCAAAGCCCCACAGGCTGAGCGACAGGGGCAGAGCCGCCAACAGCGCACTGGCGGTCGCGACCAGCCCGGCCCCCATCCAGGCCAGCCGGCGGCGCGCGACGAGGCCCTGGGCGTTGCCCGCCCAATGGTTCCCCACCAGAGCCATCGCCGCCCAGAGGCTGGTGAACACGCCCACCTGAACGGCAGACCCGGTCGTCTCAAACAGCAGGAGGCCGGGCACCACCACCAGAAGGCCCTCATAGGCGCCGCGCGCCGCCATGCAGGTCATGAGGGGACGCCAGTCGGGCCCCATCGTCTGCCGTGGGCCGGCGGCAGACGGCGCGTGAGCCTCCACGCCCCGCGTCAGGAGCCAGGACGGCACGAGTCCCCCCACCGAGATGGCAAACACCGTCACAAACCCACCCGCCCACCGGATGAGTGCGGCGCCGGCCAACGGGCCCATCAGACTGGCAGCCGCCTCGGCGGTGCCCACCGTGCCATTGAACCGGTCCCGATCCCGGTCCCGCGTGTCGCCCAACGCGGCCACGTACAAGCCCAGCCAGTAGGACCCGTAGCCCAGGCCGGCCACCATGCCCAAGGGATCCACCCACGGGGCGACGGCCCGGCCGAGACCGGCGACGCTCACCAAGAACAGGGCCATGAGCGCGATACCCCATTGCATGAAGCGGCGCGGCGGCCACAGAAGCCACCGCGCACCGAAAAACACGCCGGCCATGGCCAGAAACTGCAGGCCGGCAAACAGCAGCAGCTGGGCCGGCGGCACGCGCTCAAGCCATAGGAACGGCACCACAAAGGCATCGGATAGGGAAAGGGCCACACTGACAGACAGTGTGGCCCACACCAAGCGGCGCGCCGACGCGGTCAGGGAGTGGCCACCTGACGAATCTTCGCCAACAGCGCGTCCTCGGGCACCGCGCCCACCACCTGCTCCTGACCGTTCACCAGCGTCATGGGCACACCCATGACGCGAAACCGCTGAGACAACCGCATGAAGCTCTGCGCATCCACCATGTCAACCGTCACGTACGTGGGGTTGACCAGAGCCATCTGCTGGGCCAGGCGAACTGCCTGGGGGCAGTAGGGTCAGGTGGGGGTGACAAACACCTCCAGATGGAGCGGCTGCTTCAACTGCGACACATAGTTGCGCGCCGCCGGGCTGAGCTCGGGGGGCGTACCTGCCGACAAATCCCGCAACGTCTGCAACATGGGGCCAAACTCGTGGCCGCCCGGGAAGCCCAGGTACCGGATGCCCGTGTCTGCGCCGTCCACGCTGAACGTGGTCACCGCGCTCTCCAGATCCTCGGCGGTCTCGGGCGCCAGCGGCGCGGGCCGCTGGTTCTCCACCGCCACCACCACCTTGGGATTCATCGCACCCAGATCGCGCCACAACTCCTCCACGGCGTCGGAGGCCGGGTTCCCGGCCACCGGATGCACATGCACCGTCACCGGCTTGTCCAAGCCGTCCAGAAATTGCCGCACCTCTGCCTTGACGTCATCGGTCATCAAGCTCATGTATCGACTCCTTCTCAATAGAGCACCGGTCGCTAGCCGACCGGCGCCGTTGGGTGCCGGCCGGCCAGCCACAACGCCATGCCGCCGCGCACGTTGGCCACCTGGTAGCCCCGGTCCGCCAGAAACGCCGCAGCCGCCTGCGAGCGGTTGCCGTGCGCGCACACCAAGGCATAGCGCCGCGACGTCTCGAGCGCGCCAGCCTCATGGGGCAACTGGTTCAAGGGAATGGTGCGGGCGCCGGGAATCACCCCGGACCGCCATTCGTACGGCTCGCGCACGTCGATGACGGTCCACTCGGCCAACTCCCCCGCCAGCTGGTCCGCCGCGATGTCCGGCACCGACACCAGCCGGAGCCCCGCAGTCTGCCATGCCTCGGGGCCCCCGTCCATGACCGACACGGACGATACGCCCGCGTCCGTGAGGGCATGCTGGGCGGCAGCCCCCACGACGGCATTGTCGGCCAGCACGACGACGGGAATGGGGCCCTGGCGATCCAACCAATTTTTCACGGCCGCCGCCCACCCACGCTGGACATACGGGGCCGACAGACTGTGGGCCACGTGTCCTTTGGTGTATGCAGCGCCCGGGCGGACATCCAACAGGAGCCGCCGGCCCGCGGCCGCCTCGTTCATGAGTTCCTCACCGGTTCCTGTCATCGAATCAACCCTCCCTGTTGCAGCCAGGGGGCCAGCGGCAGCGCCGGTGCGGCCTCGTGGACCGCCGGAGCCACCACCGCCCCGAGATTAACTTGTCGCAAGCGCTCCGCGTCGGCCGGCGGCGGCTTTAGCAGCGCCAGCTGCTGGTCCACGAACCCTTCCGGCTCATCTAACATCAGCATGCGGTTGAAGCGTCGTTCGTAACCCACCGTCGAGCTGGGCTTCTTGCTCATAAACAAGCCCCCACACGGCGAGGATCCATAGTGCGCCGGGTGCACCTCGGTAAAATCCGGCAGCGTGAGGAAGCGCCGCACGCTATGAAACTGATCCAACGCGGCCGCCCGAATCTTCGCCGACGCCGCGTCCCCCAGGTCCGGCCGGCCCACGTCCCCTACGAACAGGCTGTCGCCGGTCAGCACGACCCACGGGTCGTCGCCGCGCACCGTATCGCGCACGACCAGCGAGATGCTGTCAGGCGTGTGGCCAGGCGTCTCCCAGACCGTCACGCCCACGGATCCCCACCGAATCACATCGCCGTCCCGCACCGGGGTCGTGGGAAAAGAGGCCACCGCCCGATGACTCAACGTGACCGGCACATTCACCGCTACGGCCAGCTCGTGAGCTGCCGATGCATGATCCGCATGCACATGCGTCTCCACGACCCAGCGAATGGCCAGGCCCGCCTCCTGGGCCGCCAGCACGTATGCCTCGGCACCCACCGCCCCCAGGGCATCCACCACCATGGCGCTGCCCTCCAGGTCGTCGCCCAGCACGTACGAGCTACACCCTAACGTGGGGTCGCGCAGCACTTGCCAAAACATCGAAATCACCCCCTATACCCTCGTGGGTATGATGGTATGCTTCTGCCAGCGTGCCTGTCGAGAGGGCGCCGAGGCTAGTGGGCCGCCTCCTGGATGGCTGTGGTCAGCAGCGATTCGACTTCGTTGGCCAAGGGCTCAAGCGCCGGATCCCCCAAAAGATCCGTCATGAGGCGGGGCCGCTGAAGCCCAATCACCGTGCCATCGGTCTGTCCGTCGGTGTACACGACAATTTTGCACGGTAGGAAGTAGCCCACCTGCTGGTTGGTGGTGAGCGCCTCCTTGGCACGGGGCGCGCTGCACACCTCGAGGACATGAAACGGCAATCCGGGCTCCAACCCCTTCTCCACAAGTTTTTCATTGATGTCCAGATGCCACAGCACCCCAAACTGATGCGCCTGGAGCCGCTCGGTCACCGACTGAATGGCCTCGTTTACGGACTCGCGCGTCGTCACGGCCACGAAGTTCTCCGCCATCACGCATCCCTCCTGGCTCCATGGTACTACATACCCCCACGGGTATCACTGGCGGTTATCATCTGCCGCGCATCCTAGAGACACACCGCCCCCCACCGGCTGATCGCCCTCGCCAGCGCGGCGGCGGTGGGACGCCCCATCCCCGAGTGTCAGCTCTCCGCCGCGACAGGCCCACACGATGGGCGTCGGGGCAACCGGTCGGCGCCATCGGCACCAGCGCGAACCCCCTAGCACCAAGAGGGCCCCGAGAAATCCGGTGACGGCGCCAAACCGCAACCCCACCGCGACCCGGGCCCGGGGGTGCGGGCGGTGACATCGATTCGTCAGCAGGCGCGCGTGGCGGGGCGTCGCTAGGGCCTCACCCAGCCCACCCTGCCCACGCCAGCATAGTCGTGGCCCACGTGTCGCGACGCGATGCTGACGAAGGCGAGCGGCGTGGGCCCGGGGTTGAGCACGCGATGAGCCCATCCAGCCGGCACCAGCGTCTGCACACCGCGGCGCAGTGCCACGGACTCCACCAACCCGCTGCGCGTCGCCCGTTCCAAAATCCCATCCCCCGACACCACCGACACGTATTCCGGTCCGTCCGGATCCAGATGAAAGTGCCCCTTGGTGTGAAAAGGCTCGTCGCCAAGCCGTCCGGCCATCAGCACGGTCAGGCTCACATCCAGGTCCGTGGGGCCGGACCCTTGAGTAGGCCAAGTGTACACCTCATAGATGACGGGATCGTCGCCGTCGGCCGGCCGACCGGCGAAGCAGGCACTCATGTCGGCCCAGCGCCGCTGCTCGTGGTGCGCGGCGGCGGCGGGGCCCAGCTGCCACGCCTGGAATTCACTTGGGTCCAGGAAAAAAGCGTCCACGAGGTCCCTCCTTATGATGCGCCCATGATTCGCTGGACCCATCTTAGACTGATACGGACTGACACGGCAGATGGCGCAGGGGGATGGCAAGAGCCCTGCCGGGGATAGGCAAGGCGACCCGGGATGGGAGCTCGCCTGATCAGCTTGGGGGCTGATACGCCGGAACGGAGAGCCCGGCAGGCAGCGAGACTGTCGTGTCTTGGCGCAAAATCACCCGGCGGTGAAACGCCCCGATGCTGATGGTGACGGGCACGGCCCGGCTCCCCGGCTGCTCCTGCAGGATGAGGCGGCGCGGCAGGGTCTGAAAGGGCAGCCGGTAGGCCACGGTCAGGCTGCCCGTGGCGGGCGGATCCTTCAGGGAGCGGCGGGCCCCCATCACGATGAAGCCGCCGAACACCGATTTGTTGAGCGTGGGATTCACATGGTTCTGGGAGAAGCCGGCGCTGCCCTGCAGGCTCACGAGCTCGGCGCCCCGGGGCACGTACAGGCGCACCAGCCCGCTGTAGGGCACCACCAGCCATCCGTTGTAGAGTGCGGGGTTGACCAGCGTCACGGTGGTGACCTGGATGTATTCGTGTGGGGCCGCCTGCTCAATTTGGGTGGTCACATGCTCCTGCAGAAAGAAGTTGTCTTTATGACCGCCCAAGTTTTCGTCCACCACCTGCAGATAGTTCGCCCCGTGAGTATGCCGAATGACCTGCCCACCCCATCCGAAGTGCGAGACCCACTGCTCCTCGAGCGGATTGTTGAAGTACAGCAGGATCCACTTGCGCGCGAGGGCGGTCTTCAGTGACTGGAGCACCTGGAGCTTCAGATGAGTGCTGCCCTGGGCAATGCGCGCCACGAGGTCGTGAGCCAGGACCCCCAAAAACTGCTTGCGCAGGCCAGGACGGGGATACGGGGCCAGCTCCGCCAGGTACTCCATCGTGACGTTGGCATTCTTGGCCGTAAAGACAGCGTGGTGGTATGGCGTAACCAGGTTGATGCGGCCCACATCGCCGATCAGCTGGTCGGCCACCCACACGTCGACAAACAGCACGCCGTTGATCTGGGGATGATGAGGAATTGAATTCCAAAACTTATAGATGGTCTGAACGGTCGTCGGAACGTCGGGGGAAGTGTTCGCATCGCGCAGGTGCCAATGCTTGAGAGCAAATTCATAGGCGATGGGACCCGGAGCGGGAGGGCGGTACCGAATGGCGCTGGCCAGCGAATAGATGCCGTGCTCGTGAATGGGCGCCACGACGCCGTGGCTGACGGTGACGACGGCGTATGCCGTCAGGAAACCGCCGGTGGCCCGCATCTCACCGTTGTTTTGAAAAAACACCAGATAGTGCTGCGTATGGGGGAACCCGAGCGCCCGCATGACGGCGGGGAGTGCCCGCCGCCACGTGGGCAGAATCTGCTCCAGGTCTTTCATGCCCGCCAGCAACCGCGGGGTCCAGGCAGCCAGGGGCCGCGACAACGGGGACCACACGCCGTGCTGTGGCACCCGTCGCAGCATGGCCGCCATGGTGTGCAGCTGTGGCTGATCCGCTGCGAGACTCGCGGTCAGTTGTGGCAGCCGCGACACCAGCGTGCTAACTGTCCCCAGTGTGCTCGTGGACGCGGGGAGACTGGACGGCAGCACGCCGGTGGCCGACCGTGCGACTTGGGCAGCGCTGATGCTGAACTGGGTCAGATCAACCGTCGCCCGATAGGTGGGGCCGATGCCGGGGGCATCCGACAGCCAAAAGAGGCCATGCAATCCCAGGTTCAGGGCAGACAGTGCGGGCACTACCCCCGACAGGTCACGGTGCACGGCCGCGATGTTGTGCGCCGCCACGGCCTGCCGTGCACCGACGCCCTGCCACACCAGCACCAGTGCGCTGGACCCCACCACCAGGCAGGGCCCGCCCACCAAAAGCGCCAGGACACTCAGAATCAAGGTGGTGCGCCAGCGCCGCCACCATCTTCCCAGCGCGCTCCACACGGTGGACAAGGTCATACCGATCGCTCCGTCATGTGGTCTGTGCATCTCCCTGGCTGATCGCTCGCCTGAGTGGTGACCTCGGCTGGCAACATGACGCCGGAGGTCGCGACCAGGACGGGACGGTTCTGCGTCCCGTCCGGCCCCTCGCAGGCGTGTCGTTTGATTCACGATGTCGATTGCTGCTGTCGACGACGCGTCTGTCCATCGGCCTTGCCGCCACGATACGCCGCCCGTCGCCGCCTGTCACCCCCCACGCCCCGGCAAGCGATAAGGTCCGCATGCCCCGTGTGGCCTCGCGACCCGACCCGCACCCGGGAGGAAGGCGCGGCAACTTGACGCCTGGGGCCGCTTTGGGGACGATAATGCGGCTGACGGGGTGCGGGAGCCGAGGGGGAGCTTGCAGTCTCCTGTGTCCAACACTTGTTGAGGAGCGATCAGGTGGACCAGGCATTGTCGTTTATTCAGCCGACCGGGCACGTGACCCTCGGCAACTACATCGGCGCGTTGTCTCACTGGAAGCCAACGCCGGGCAGCGTGTTTGGCGTGTGCGACCTGCACGCGATCACCGTGGAGAGGCCACCCGAGGCGCTCCATGCCGGGATTATGGAAGTCCTGTCGGTGCTGGTGGCGCTCGACCTGCACACCAACGGCAGTCTCGTCTTTCTGCAGAGCGGCGTGCCCGCCCACGCTGAGATGGCATGGCTTTTGGAATGCGTGGCGCACATGGGGGAGCTTTCGCGCATGACGCAGTTCAAGGCCAAGGGACGTGGCAACGACGCCGTCAGTGTCGGCTTCTTCGCGTATCCCGTCCTGATGGCGGCCGACATCCTGCTGTACGATGCCGCCACGGTCCCGGTCGGCGAAGATCAAAAGCAGCACGTGGAGCTGACACGCGATTTGGCGCTGAGGGCCAACAACCGGTACGGAGACATTTTCACCGTCCCGGACCCCGTGATTCCTACGGTCGGGGCGCGCATCATGTCGCTCAGAACCCCCACCGACAAGATGAGCAAAAGCACCGACGACCCTGACGGCACGGTGTTGCTCCTCGAGCCGGCCGATAAGATCCGCAAGAAGTTTCTGTCGGCCGTCACGGACTCGGACAACGAAGTCGTTTACGACCCGGAACACAAGCCGGGCATCTCCAACCTTTTAGAGATCGCGGCCGCGCTGTCCGGCGAAGACCGCGACGCATGGGCCCAGCGCCACCGCACGTCCGGCTACGGCGCCTTCAAGCGCGCCGTAGCCGAGGTGGTGGTCGAGTCCACCGCGCCGGTGCGGCAGCGGGCCAATGACCTGCTGGCGCATCCGGATGCCCTTCTGGCCGTGGCTAAGAGCGGCCAGGAATCCGCCGCGCGGCGGGCCAACCCCAAGGTGGCGCGTCTCAAGCAGGCGATGGGATTTCCCACCGCCTAGCGGCCGACAGGCCACCAGCGCACCCACGTCACCGCGGGTGCGCTGGTGCTGTGGGTGATCTACCCGTCAGCCCGGAGGTGCTCCAGCACCTGGCGGGTGGTGACCCCGGCCAAGTGGCGACGGTATTCGGCAGAGGCATAAAGGTCGCCCCACACCTCCTGGCCGTCCGTCACCACGCCGGACGCCTCAACCAGCAGCGCATCAGTCAGCACCTCCCCGGTGAGCAGCGCCTCCGTGCGCTGGGCCCGGAAGGCGTGGTCCGCCACCCCCGTGACGGCCACCGCAGCCGACGCCACCCGATCCCCCTCCCACCGCAGCGACGCGGCGATGCCGACCACCGCGTATCCCGACGCGGGGTGCGGCCGCTTGCGGTAGGCTTGGCGCCGCGCCCCGCGCTGGGGAACCGTCACCGCCACAATCACTTCGTCTGGTTCGAGCGCGGTCATGAGTGGTCCCAGAAAGAAGCCGCCCGCAGGGATCCCCCGCCGTCCCCGGGGGGAGGCCACCTGGATGGTGGCGTCCAGGGCCAGGACGGCGGCGGGCAGGTCGGCGGCGGGATCCGCATGGGCGAGGCTTCCCCCGATGGTGCCACGGTTGCGCACCTGGGGATCTCCGACTTGCGACGCTGCTGCCGCCAACAGCGAGGCATGCCGCGCCACCAGCGGGTGCAACGCCAACTCGGCATGGCGCGTCATGGCGCCGACCCATAGCACGTCGTCCCGTTCGCGCACCCCCACCAAGTCCTCCACGCCGGCCAAGTCCACCAGCGCCGGGGGGGCTGCCAACTCCATCTTCATCAGGGGCAGCAGGCTCATGCCGCCTGCCAGCCAGCGCGCGCCCGGCGCCTCGACCGCCTGCCGGATCGCCTCATCCAGCGACGAGGGCCGCTCGTACCGGAAAGTCCCAAGCGTCATGACCTCATCCCTCCTGTGGCTGCTGGTGCCGTGGTGCGGGCGTCCTGGATGGCGCGCCACACTCGCTCCGGGGTGAGCGGCATGTCCAAGTGGTGAATCCCCATGGGTGCCAGGGCATCCATCACCGCGTTCACAATGGTGGGGGTGGCCGCGATCGTGCCGGTCTCGCCCACGCCCTTCACCCCCAGGGGATTGTGCGGCGCCGGTGTTTCCGTGAAGTCCGTCTCGATGGGCGGGAGCCACCGCGCCTTCGGGAGCGCGTAGTCCATCAGCGATCCGGTCAGCAACTGGCCCTGAGCGTCGTAGGCCCCTCCCTCCCACAGGGCCTGACCGATGCCCTGCACGATGCCGCCGCGCACCTGCCCCTCCACAATCAGGGGATTGATGCGTGGGCCGCAGTCGTCCACCGCCAGATAGCGCTGAACGTTGATGTCCCCGGTGTCGGGATCCACCTCGACCACCGCCATGTGCGTGCCGAACGGATACGTGAAGTTCGAGGGATTGTAAGACGCCTCGGCTTCCAGGCCCGGCTCGACGCCTTCGGGCAGGCTCCACGCCAGATGCGCCTTGAGCGCCACGTCCGTGAACGCCACCGACCGGTCGGGCACCCCGTGCACAGCGAAGCGCCCTTCACGAAAGGCCAGATCCTCCACGTCGGCCTCCAACACGTGGGCGGCAATCTTTCGCGCCTTGTCCACGACGCGGTCCAACGCCACCGACAGCGCCCCGCCCCCCACCGCTGTGGAGCGCGAGCCGTACGTGCCCCAGCCCATTGACACCAGCTGGGTGTCGCCGTGCATCACCTCGATGTCGTCGAGGGCGCAGCCGAGACGGTCCGCCACGACTTGCGCAAATGTGGTTTCCTCGCCCTGTCCGTGCGGAGAGATGCCTGTCATCACCATGACTTTGCCGGTGGGCAGCACGCGTACCAAGGCATGCTCCCAGAGTCCTCCCTGGAACCCCACCGCGCCGGCCACCTCGGACGGTCCCAGCCCGCACATCTCCACGTATGTCGAGACACCGAGACCCAAAAGCCGCCCATGGCGCGCAGCCGCGGCCTGCTCGCTGCGGAAGGCGCCGAGATCCAGGTGCTCCAGCGCGCGGTCCAACGACGCGTGATACCGGCCGGAGTCGTAGGTGATGCCAAACGCGTTCGTATAGGGAAAGCGATCTTCGGTCACGAGGTTCTTCGAGCGCACCGCCACCGGGTCCATCCCAATCTCCCGCGCGAACAGGTCCACGAGCCGTTCGATGAGAAAGGTGGCCTCCGGTCGGCCGGCGCCGCGGTACGCGTCCACCGGCGTAGTGTGGGTGTATAGGCCGTACACCTCGGTGGCCGCTAGGGGGATGTCGTAGGGCCCGTTGGTAATGAGGCCAAACAGGATGGTGGGCACGCCCGGCCCTGCCGTGGACAGATACGCACCCAGGTTGGCCCGCGTACGCACCCGGAGTGCCGTAAAGGTACCGTCACGGCGGCCCGCGAGCTCCACCTCGTCCACGTGATCCCGGCCATGCGTCGTGGCCACAAAGTGCTCGCGCCGCTCCTCCACCCACTTCACCGGCCGCCCCAGATCTCGGGCGGCAAACGCCACCAGCACCTCATCGGGATAGCAGGCGATTTTACTGCCAAATCCCCCCCCCACATCCTGGGCGATAACGCGCACGCGATGCTCGGCCAGTCCCAGCACCCCCGCCACCAGGAGCCGGTGAATGTGCGGGTTCTGGCTCGTGACCCACAGCGTGAGCGCTTCCGCCGCCGCGTCGAACTCCGCCACGGCGGCCCGGGGCTCCATGGGGTTGGGCACGAGGCGCTGCTGCACGATGGCTTGGCGCACCACCACTTCCGCGGTCTTCATCGCGTGGTCCACGGCGCTCGGGTCCGAGCCGGCCCGCCAGTGGAGGGCCACATTCTGGGACACCCCCTCGTGAACCCGGGGAGCCCCCTCACGCATGGCGTCGGCGACCGATGTGACGGCGCCAAGTGGCTCATAGTCGACGTCGATAAGGGCGCGAGCCTCCCGGGCCGAGTCCAGGGACTCGGCCACCACCATCGCCACACCATCGCCGACGTAGCGTACGGTGGTGTCGGCCAAGGCCGGATGGTCCGTGATGGCCAGGTCGGATCCCGGGGGAATCCAGGCGGTGGGAATCGGCGCGATGCGCCCCGCGACGTCAGTCCCCGTGTAGATGGCGGCAACGCCCGCCACGGCTCGGGCGGCATCCGTCCGAATCGACCGGATGTGGGCATGCGCATGAGGACTTCGCACCATGACGGCATAAAGCTGCCCCGGGCGATTCACATCGGCCGTGTAGTGCCCGTGCCCCGTGAGGAGCCGGGCATCCTCCCGCCGCGGGATGGACTGACCCATCGGGGATCCGGGGCGGGTGGGGGCTAATTGCTCGGACGGCATGCTACCCCACCTCCTGGGCCGCCGCCATCCCATTACCCGCACGGGTGACGGCGGCGACGATGTTCTCGTATCCGGTGCAGCGACAGATGATGCCGTCGAGCCCTCTGCGGATCTCCGCATCGGTGGGGTGGGGATCGCCGTTCAGCAGGGCGACGGCCGTCATCAGCACACCGGGGGTGCAAAAGCCACACTGCAGCGCATGCGCCTCCCGGAATGCCTCCTGAACCGGGTGGAGCTGATCGGGACGGCCGAGGCCCTCGACGGTTTCAATCGTCGTGCCGGGCAACTGGACCACCAGCACGGTGCAGGACTTGACCGCGGCGCCGTCCACCAGCACGGTGCACGCGCCGCACTGGCTCGTGTCGCACCCGACGTGGGTACCGGTGAGGCGGAGGTGATCCCGCAGATATTCAGAAAGCAGCAGATTCGGGGGCAGCGACTCGGTTCGCGTCTGGCCGTTCACGGTCAGTGTGACGGCGTGGTGGTTGTTCGATGGGTCCATCATACACGAAACCTCCTTACCCGAGTGGGTCGGGGACGGTGCGGTGCGCGGCAACAGCTTGGACCACTGGCAAATCCAGGCGATCATACCACACCCGACGGCCCATCGGACCCCCTTTACCTGATTTGCGCGTCAAAGCCCCTCACGCCGGTGTCGCCCGGTGCCCGTCCGACACCGGCCCTTGCTACAATCAACCCCGTCGAGCCAGAGGAGGGTTGCCATGACCCAGCACGTCGGTCGCCGTTTCCGACGTCTGACGCTGGCCATCATGGGCCTGTTGGTGCTGGAATTCCTCGTCGGCATGGGGGTCAATCTCTTCGTGGTCATCTCGCCCTACCATCCCGGCGCAGCCACCAGTTACGGGATGGGGGCATCTGCCGGCATCGGATGGGCGTTGACGGCCGGCCCCCTGGCTCTGCGGCTGCACGTGGCGCTGGGCATGGTCTTGGGCGCGTGCGCCCTGGTCCACACAGCCACGGTCTGCGGCCAGCCCGCGGCAGGACGCCTGCTCTGGTTCCTGATGGGCCTCGGCGGTGTCCTGGGCGCATCCGGCAATGGCACCGCTTTCCTCGACGGCGGGGCCCCCCTCAATTCCATGCTGATGTCGCTGGGTTTTGCGGTGGCGCGGGTTGGGTACGGCATGGCGATGACGCCGGGGCGGCCAAGGGATGCACAACCGCCACCCTGAAAACGTTTCATCGTCAGCAGGGACCGCCCGCCAGATCAAGAACCCAGCGAGGAACCGATGAACAATCTTAACGGGACCGGGAGGCGGAAACATTGGATCTCCTGCAGGCGCTTTCATGGCGACCGCTGGGGCCGTTTCGGGGTGGGCGGGTGTCCGCCGTGGTGGGGCACCCCGCCAACCCACTGGTGTTTTACTTTGGGGCGGCGGCGGGCGGCGTGTTTAAGACCGATGACGCGGGCATCACGTGGCAAAACATATCGGACGGCTATTTTCAGACGGCATCGGTCGGCGCGCTGGCAGTTGCCCCCTCGGCTCCCCGCGTGATTTATGCAGGCATGGGCGAGGCGTGCATTCGGGGCAACGTGTCCTACGGCGACGGCGTCTATCGCTCCGACGACGGGGGGGAAACCTGGATGCACCGTGGCCTCGCCGACACGCGGCACATCGGCCGCGTGCGCGTGCACCCCTACGATCCGGGCACCGTGTACGTGGCGGCGCTGGGCCACGCCTTTGGCCCCCACCGCGCGCGCGGCGTGTATCGGAGCCGTGACGGCGGCGCCCATTGGGACCAGGTGCTGTTCCGCGACGACACGACCGGCGCCATCGACCTGGTCATGGACCCCCAAAACCCCAACGTGCTGTACGCGGCCTGTTGGGACGTGCGCCGCTATCCGTGGGGGCTCAGAAGTGGCGGACCTGGCAGCAGCGTCTGGAAAACCGCGGACGGCGGGGACACGTGGACCGAGATCAGCACGAACCCGGGATTCCCGACGGCGGTCAAGGGCCGCATCGGGGTGGCGCTCTCCCCAGCGCGCCCCCACCGCGTGTGGAGCGTGGTGGAAGCCGCGGAGGCCGCGGGAGGCCTGTATCGCTCAGACGACAGTGGGGCCCACTGGGAGCGGCTTACGGACCAGCCCGACCTGCGCCAGCGGCCCTGGTACTATATGCACCTGTTTGCGGACCCGGTCGACCCTGAGACTTTGTACGTCTTGAACCTGGGCGTCTGGGTGTCGCACGACGGCGGCCGGCACTTTGACGAAGTGTCGAACCCGTACGGTGACAACCACGACCTGTGGATCGATCCCCACGACCCCGCACGCAAGATTTTGGGCAATGACGGCGGCGCCACCGTGACCTTGAACGACGGGCGCACCTGGTCCACGATTTTCAACCAACCCACCGCCCAGTTTTATCACGTCGTCGCGGACAACCAGCACCCGTATCGCGTATACGGGGCCCAGCAGGACAACACCACGCTGTCAGTGCCCAGCCGGTCGGACCACGGCAACATCAGCATGGCCGACTGCTTTGAAGTCGGCGGCGGGGAGAGTGGCTACATCGCGGTGCGGCCGGACAACCCCGCCATCGTGTATGCGGGCAGCTATGCATCGCGCATGACCCGGTACAACCATGCCAGCGGCGAGCAGGTGGACATCACCGTTTGGCCGGAAGACCCCATTGGCTACGGTGCGGGCGACCTTCGGTACCGGTTTCAGTGGACATTTCCCATCGTGCTGTCGCCTCACGATCCGGATTGCCTGTATGCCACCGGCAACCATGTCTTTCGGTCGCGCGACGGCGGACAAAGCTGGGAAGTGACGAGTCCCGACCTCACGCGCAACGATCCCACGACGCTTGGGTCATCGGGCGGACCGATCACCCAGGACAATGTCGGCACCGAGTACTACGGGACCATCTTTGCCTTCGCTCCGTCGCCGGTGTCGGCCCAGGTGCTGTGGGCCGGCTCCGATGACGGCCTGGTGCACGTCTCGCAGGATGGCGGCGCGTCCTGGCAGGCGGTGACGCCCCCGGACCTGCCGGAATGGGCGCTGGTGAGCCTCATCGAGGCGTCGCCGCACGACGCGGGCACGGCGTATGTGGCGGCCACCCGCTACAAGCTGGACGATCCCGCGCCGTACCTGTACCGCACCACCGACTTCGGCTGCACGTGGGCCAAAATCGTGACGGGCATTCGCGCGGGTGACTTCACCCGGGCCATCCGGGAGGATCCCGTCCGCCCGGGTCTGTTGTACGCTGGCACCGAAACGGGCGCGTATGTGTCGTGGGACCAGGGGCAGCGATGGCACGCGCTTGGCGGCAACCTCCCCGTGGTCCCGGTGCACGACCTCATCGTGGCCCACGACGACTTGGTCCTGGCCACCCATGGCCGCGCGTTCTGGGTGCTGGACGATGTGACCCCGTTGCGCACGTGGCCTGACCGGGATGCCAGCACCCCTGTCTACCTGTCGCCGCCGCGTCCGACCTACCGCCGATCCTCGGGGTGGATGCCCAGGGCCGAGGTGGGTCAGCGGGTGTATGTGGGGTCCGGCGTGGGCCACGCCATCGCCGAGGTGCGGCGAGATCCCGGAGCGTCGAACGGCAAGGCGCTCGTACCGCTCACGGCGGGCGAGAACCCGCCCGACGGTGCGGTGGTGACATACTGGCTGGACAGCGACATTCCCGTCGTGCTGCGGTTCGAGGATGCCGGGGGCCGGCTCATCCAGGAGTTTGCCAGCACCGACACGGAAGACGAGCAGAAGGCCAAGCGGCACCGGGTGACCACTGGCGCCGGCCTCCACCGGTTCGCGTGGGACCTCCGGTACCCCGACGCCACCAAGCTGGACGACAGCGCGCTGTCGCCGTACTGGGGTGGCAGCCTCCGGGGACCGGTGGCGCTGCCGGGAACCTACCGGGTGACGCTCACGGCAGGAGGCCACCGCCAAACCCAAACGTTCGCCGTCCAGGCAGACCCCCGCAGTACGGCCCCCCCGGAGGACCTCGAAGCGCAGTTTGACCTGCTCATGCAGATTCGGGACCAGCTCACGGCGGTTCACGAGTTGGTGCTGGACAGCCGGCGCGTCCGGACCTCCCTCGACCGATGGGCCACGGAGCTTGCGTCCAAAGACTTCGACGCGCTGGCGGGCGCCGCCAGGGCGCTTGCGGACCGCTTGAGGGCCGCCGAGGGGAAGCTGGTGGAGTCGCGCGGCACCAGCCGCGCCGACTCATTCAATTACCCGCCCAAGCTCAACAGCAAAATCGCGTCGCTGGAATCCACCGTGTCGTATGGGCCGTCACGGCCGCCCATCCAGTGCTACGCGGTGTTCCACACGCTGCGCGAGCAAGCCGAGGCCGCCATGGCGGAGCTCGGGTCCCTCATGACCGACGACACGGCCGCGCTTACCGAGCAGATGCGCGACGCCCATGTGCCCCTCATCGGGTAGACGGCCTCACGCGAAGGAGGCTCGGGGAACGCGCCGAGCCTCCGTCTTGCAAACCCATCCCACGTAAACGCGATCATCAGGTTGTCAACATACGAGAGAGCAGGTGTCCTGATGTCCGACGAGTCGATGCCTACGCGCGCCGCAGTCAGCCGCTGGACGCCATGGTGTCCCCCCGGTTGGGCCAGATGGCCACGTTTGCGCGGCTGCCCCACGACGCGGACCCCACCGACGTCGACGTGGCGTTTGACGACGCGACCACCTGCCGCGCCGGGGCTCGCGTGGGGCTGTCCGCCATCCGGGAGCAGTCCCGCCTGCTGCAGCCCTACAGCATGAACGTGGACGTGTCTCCTTTGAAAAATACCTCGGGCATACTACTGGTAGACGAGC
>JAJZWS010000106.1 GCA_021846565.1 Bacillota bacterium | reverse complement strand
CATGCTCCAGTCGCCGGCCGCCACCTGCGCCTGATCCATTACCTCGACCGCGACCAGATAGTCGCCCGCCGACGGGGTGGACAGGGTGAACGTGTTGTTGGTCGAATAGTTCTGCATGTCGCTCCACTGGCCTGTGGGCGACTCCACCCAGAACTGATACTCCGCGGTGCCATTCGGGTCACTCGCGCTCGCGGTGAACGTGGCCGAGCCATTCGTGGGCGTAATGGGACCACTGAGCGTTACCGAGCCCGGGGTGACCGTCGGGGCACTTTGGGCAAAAACAGCCGTGGCGGGCAAAATGGACATCCACGCCAACGATGAGGCCATGGTAAGGCCGGTGAACACTTTGCGCTTTCTCGCGTGATCCACTAGTTAGATACCCTCCTCTGGAGACCTTATCGGTCCCGCAACCAACCTGCCTTGGCAGAGCCTCTGGACTGTGGCCGTGGATCGGGCTTGTCCCACATCCCCCAGCCCTTCAGCAGCTCTCTGCTCTCCTTGCTTGCCGTCGGGAATCCGGTTCAAACATTCTTGGTACAACGACACTATTCGTTCCCTGCCCCGCCGATCGGGGGGTCGGGCCAAACGCGTCGGTTTTCCAAATGTCTGCTGATTCACGGCAGACACGGAGGCAGGTCCACTGCTTCCGACGGCATAATACCACGCCGGTTCCCGAAATCCTGCTTCCCCGCGCAGAATTTATGGTCAAGCCCTGCTTTCGGTAATCCTTCGTCCCGTATGGAAGACCTGGAAACAGCGTTTTCAGGATGTTTACCAGAGTTCGCTGAACAATGCGAGATATTCTCGGCCGGTTTCCTCGGGGCTGAACTCCGTCTGAACGCGGCGTCGGCCGGTGAGTCCCAGCGCCGTGAGCTGGGACGGGTCGGCCGCCCAGCGGGTGAGTGTGTCAACATACTCCGCGATGCGGTCGGGGTGGGACACCAGCGCGCCGGTGTCCGGTCCCACAATCTCGCACACCGCGCCCACGTCGGGTGCCATCACCGGCCGGCCGTGGGCCAGCGACTCCAGCAGCACCAGCGGCAACCCTTCCCACGCGCTGGTCAACAGCGTGGCGTGGACCCGGGCGTACCAGCTCGTCATGGCGGCCTTGGGCGCGAAGTCGTGCAGCGAGATCCAGGGGTCCAGGTGCTCTTTGGCCACGGCGGCGGCCAGCGTCTCGGCCAGTGGCCCATTGCCCAGCACGTGAATCGTGAGCGGCACCTGGTGCCTTTTTAGCTCTTTTGCGATGGCCACCAGCGTGAGCGGCGCCTTCTGCTCGGCCAAGCGCGCGGGGTACAGCACCTGGAGACGGTCGGCCGGCGGCGGAGGGGGGACCGCATCGGGAACCGGCACGCCTAGGTGGATGGTGCGAATTTTGTCGGCGGGCGCATAGTAGGCGGTTTCGAGGCGTGCCGCCAGCTGATGCGACACCGTCACCAGGCGGTCGATGAGGTTGCCGTAGCGGCTAAGCGCGTAAAATACCCAGCCGCCGTGGCCCACCGGTTCTTCCAGATGAAACTGGGCCACCACCGGCACCCCGCGCGCACGGCGAAGGTCCGGCAGGGCGTCAAAGCCCACGCGCGAATGCATGAGGTACACGGCGTCGATGTCCCAGCGCCGCGCGAGCTCCACCAACAGCGCCACCCGGTCCCCATCGGTCGGGGCCAGCGCCCCCACATCCCAATATTCTTTGACATACGGGAGCGCATGCCGAAGCCAAGGGTTCTGGGACGGCTCGGTGGTGGCCAGATACACCTCATAGGGTGCCCCGGTCAACACCGGCAGGAGGTCCAGGATAGCGCGGTCCGCGCCCCCGGTGACCAGGCACGGCGCCACCACCAGCACGCGCGCGGGGTGGCGCCGGCCCACCACGCCGACGCTCCACGCGTTCGGCTTCATGGCCGCCTGCGCCAGCCGATCCGCTTCCTGCCCCAGCACGGCACGGAGGCCACCCGTCACGACCACGCCGTCAAAGAGCGGGGAAGGGGTCCAAAACGCGAGGTCGCGCACATCCACCCCCGAGGCGTGCCGGGCCTGCGCCTCCAACCCCGCCAAGGACAAATCCGCCACCGTGACGGCGTAGCCTTCGGCCACCAGGCCCTGGACCGTCTCCCCATCGTGGCCCAGCACCAACGCGTGCCCGCCCGCCCCTTGGGCGGGAACCCCCACCCGGGGCGTGGCCTGCCCGTCGGCCAGTTGTGACGCCGCGTGTCGATACGTGTGCAGCGCCGCCGCCTTGAGCGGCGGCTTCATCGGCGGCCGGGCGTCGAGGTTCACCGGCAGCCAGTGGCGAAATCCCGCTTCCACCCGATGGCCGGCCTCCTGGGCCGCCGGGGCCACGAGTCCGAAACCCACACCTTTGGACGCCGGGGACGTCCCGGATGACACCGGCACGGGAGCGCGCGCGCGCCGGTGCCGCCGCATCAGGAGAAACACCTGGCGCTGGTGAAAGTAGATGCCCGCCGCCCGCTCAAACCCGATGCGCGGCGCCACCTGCCGCTTGCCCATGTCTTTTAACCACCGGGCCCAGCGCCGAGGCTTCGCGTCGTCCGGCACCGCGACCGGCGCCTCCCGGTCCCCCACCCACGTCTGACGGTTGACGTCCCAGGCGGGCACGGGAAACACTAGGTTCAAAGCACGGTCCAGGGCGTCGTAGGTTGCGCTCTCGATTACGGGCCGCTCCTCCAGCAGCCTTCGGGCATGCACCAGGCGGGCCACCACCGTGTCGCCCTGCACCACCCGAATGCCGCTGAACTGCGGCTGGCGCTCCATGAAGCCCACCAGCTTGTGCAACAAGGCCGGGTCCTCGGCCAGCATCCCTTCCTGCCCAGGCACCACCAAGCACCAGTACTTTCCCCTCGCTGAAGGCAGCGCCGCCATCATGTCGTCTTCGGTGCGGGCCAGTCGGGCATCCCGGTCCTGCAAGGTTTGGGCCATGAGCGGCACCGCGTCCGCCAGCAGCACCGTGACGCCCGGTGCCCACGCGCGCTTGATGCCCGACGCCACCGGGGGAAAGTACAGGGCGCCTTGCTGGCGCCGAAGGTACGCCTTTAAGTCGTCGCGCTGCTCGTCCGCCCAGTTGACCATGGAAAAGCCCCAGCGCCGATAGAAAAACGTGCGGCCCGCCAGGCGGGTGCCAATTTTGTCGAAGACGCCGAGCCGCAAGAACAGCTCCCAGTCCTCGTAGCCCCGGCGCATCCCTTCGTCATAGATGAGGTGGTGGGCCTCCAACACCTCGCGGTCGATCAGGGCACAGGCGTCGCTGAAGTTGTCCTGCATCAGGACAAAAAGATTATATTCGCTGTGGGGCACGTAGTTGTCTTCGGCCCCGAACCACACCTTGTCCTGATACACGTAGGCCACCCGGTCGTCCTCGCGGTGGCGTGCCCAAAACGTGGACACCAATTGACTCACCGCGTCGGGGGCGAGCCGGTTGTCGGCGTCCAGCGGCAGCACAAAGCGGCCGCGCGCCCGCATAAGCCCCGCGTTGCGCGCGGCCGACAGTCCCCGGTTCTCCTGGGTGATGAGGGTGAACGCAAACGATGCGGCCGCCGCTAGAATCGCCGCCTTGGTGGCCTGGTCCGACCCGTCGTCCACCACGATCGTCTCGAGGGCCGGGTAGTCCTGGGCCGCCACCGACTCCAGGCATTCCCTCAAGAAAGCGCCCTGGTTGTAGCACGGGACAATCACGGTGACGAGCTCGGGGATCCGGCCACCGGTTGTCGGGCGGTCCGGCGCGCCCTCAGGGAAGGCGAGGGGTTCAAAGACACGCGACGGGGCGTCGGCAGGACCCAAGGGACTCGTTGAACTCACTCGGCTGGCCACCCTGCTTCCTCGGCATGATTGACTTCAAAAAGTTGCCGGCGGCGCCAAAGCCACTCGCGTCACGCCTCATCGTCGGAGGGCGGGTCCTCCCCCGGTGGCTTCGGCGGATGGCCGGCAGGAGGCCCGGCCAGGCCCCACCCCACCCCGGTTGCCCATCGGCGCCGGTATTGCAGGGCGGACGACAGATGCCGGGCGTTCCACGAATGGGCACGCGCCAGCGCCCACCCGACCTCGGGCTCACGCCAGCTCCGCAGGGCCGTCCAGGCATCGCGCGCGCCGTTGGCCGCCACGATGGGCCACGGCGCGTATTTCAACAAAAGCCGCGCCCGGGCCCGCTCGGCCAGATAAAAGCGGTCGAACCGTTCCTTGCGCTCCGTCGGCTCCCGCCGGCCCGAACCGGCCGCGCGCGCCAGCGCCGCATCCGAGTGGCCCTTCTTGTGCACCACCACCAGCGACGGCTCGCGCCATACTTCGCCGCCCACCGCCCGCGCCTGGAGCGCCACCTCGGAATCATCGTGCCACTTGATGGGCGTGGGGTCCAACTCCAGCGCGTGCGCCACCCGCGCCCTCACCACCATCCCGCAGCCCATGGCGTAGCCCGTGGGCGAGGGGTGCGGCGCGGGCGCCGGTGTCGTCCCGGGCGTCGCCATAAAGCCGTCGTCGCGCCCATGGCCCCACCCGTCCAGATGCGCGCCAAACCCATTTAAGCGGCCATCGGGAAACACGACCCAGGACGCCAGCACGCCGGCCTCGGGACGGGCCTCCATGCATCGCAGGGCCTCCGCGGCCCAGGTGGGGGCGGGCTCGGCGTCCACGTCCAAAAAGCCGAGTGCGCTGCCGGTCGCAGCCGCGATTCCCGCCGTGCGGCCGCCCGCCACCCCCTGATTGGACGCGAGCGCCACCTCGGTCAGATCGATCCCACTGCGGAGGGGGTAGGCCCGCAGGCGGGCGGCGCTGTCGTCGGTGCTGGCGTTGTCCACCCACACCAGCTGGAAGCGGGCAAGGGTCTGTTCGTTCAGCGCAGCCAAAAGCTCGGGCACCAGCGCCCCACCATTCCAATTCACCACAATGATGGAGAAGCTAGACCGATTCATGGGAGCCTCGGACGCATGCGCTTGGTCGGCCGGAGTCGGCGGCAAGGCTCGGGCGACCGCGCGTCCGTCGCGCTCACGACTCCCCCCGAAGCCACGCCGGGGGCTCGTATTCGGTCCCTCGGGTGGGGTTGGTGGCCAGATACTGCGGCCCGTTGGCGTTCAACAGGCTGGCTACCGGCACAGCCCACCGCCCCAGCAGTGTGCTGTGCTTGGCCAACAGTTCTTCGTACAGAAACATGAGGGACTCGGGGCGAAACGCCCGCGCCATCGAGTCGGCCCGCACCCGGTAGCGGGCCAGAGGCGCCGGGATGGCCACGCCACCCAGCCCCGCCCCCACCATGCGCACCACCGCCTCCCAATCTTCCAGCCCGTACACAAACCGCGGGTCGTTCACGCCGTGTGCAAAAAAGTCATCCCGGCGCATCACCAGACAGCTGCTGTGCAGCGTGTTGTGGTAAAGAATATACGGCAACTCCGGGTTCCACGCCGGCCAGATGTCCTGGCGGTCCCCGAAGAACATGGCCCACGCGCCCACGAAGCTCACGTTGTCGTACGCCTCCAGGACGCGCAGCGCCCAACTCCAATATCCGGGCTCCACCGCGTCGTCGGGGTCCAAAAACGCGAGATAGCGGCCCCGGGTGGCGTCGGCTCCCCGGTTTCTGGCACCCGCGAGCCCCCGGTTGGGCCCGCGCACCACCTGGAGCCCCGGGTAGTGGGCGTCCTGTTCGAGGGCGTACAGCCGCGCGATGCTGCCGGGGTCGGTGCTGCCATCGTCTACGAGAACCACCTCGTCGGGCCTCACGTCCGACGCGTATACGCTCGCGAGGCACTCCTCGACGTAGGCGCCCATATTGAAGTAGGGGATCACCAGGGACAGGCGGGGACCCCCGGGGCCGTCGTCGGGGCGGGCTCGCGGCGCCACGGGGTGGACGAAGGGGTACACGCGCCGCGGCGGCGCCCCCCGATGGCGGTCCACCACCATGTGAAACAGCTGGGATTTTTCGGCGGCAATGCGCGCGGGGTCGCACGCGGTCTCAATCGTCGCACGGGCATTCTCCCCCAGCCGCTCCCACTCCGCGTCCGACAGCTCCAGCACCGCGGCGACCCCCTCGGCAATCGCCGCGGGGGTGGGTGCCACCAGCCAGCCGTTGACGCCGTGGCGTACAAGCTCGCGCTGGCCGCCGGCGTCTGACGCCACCAGCACCCGGCCGTGCGCCATGGCCTCTAAGGCCGTGTACGGCAGGTTGTCAAAGCGCGACGCCACCACCACCACCCCCGCCGCCGCCACCCGCGCCGCCACCGCCTCGGGGGGGCAAGGCCCCCGAAAGATGAGCCGACCCTCCGCCACATGACGCGCATAGCGCCGGGTCAGGTAGGCTTGGACCCCTTCGTCCCGTGCGTGGTAGCGGTGGTCGGCTCCCACCAGCTCCAGCACCACACGGGATCCGGCGTCCCACAGCCGGGCCATGCCCTCCACCAGCTCCAGGGTGCCCTTGAACAACTGCAGCCGCCCCACGGCCAACACCGCGTCGCGCCGTCGCGCCGGAGGCCCGGCGGCGGGCAGCGGCAGCGGATTCCGCAGCACTGTGGAGGGGACGGAGGGGGCGGCGGGAGCGACCGCGGTCCGAAGGTGCGCGCTCGGAAAGATGGCGTGGTCGGCCGCCGCCAGCACCGCCCGCTCCATGTGCCCGGTCCAGTATCGCGGCAGCAAATGCCGGGCGCGGTGCTCATAGGCGTCCAACACAAAGTTGGGGTTGTGCACGGTCACCACCACGGGACACGAAGGCAGCGCCGGGTCCAGGGCGCGCTGGCGCATCAGCAGGAAGTAGGCCAGGCCATCGAAGTCCTGG